>NZ_JAKLLH010000009.1 GCF_023150235.1 Azonexus sp. | reverse complement strand
GTCCATCGGCTCGCAGATTACGATCCACGCTTCCTCCCCACACTCGGTCGCCCTCATGCAGTTGCGCTTCACTTCGTTCGCTGTGATCAACTTACGGCAGGACTTACACCCGCAGGAGTGCGCCCATGCTGGGCGCACCAGTAAAAAGGCCGGGATCGCTCCCGGCCTTTTTCATTTTTGACCGTTTTCACGGTCGACCGTGCCCCGCAGGAAGCACCCTTGGGGTGCAGAAATCAGGCCTTTTTGTGGCTCGCCAACCGCGTCCAGGTATCGACCACGGTATCTGGATTCAGGGAGATCGAGGAGATGCCCTGGTCCATCAGCCATTCGGCCAGATCCGGGTGGTCGGACGGGCCCTGGCCGCAGATGCCGATGTACTTGCCGGCCTTGTTGGCGGCAGCGATGGCCATGCCGAGCAGCATCTTGACCGCCGGGTCGCGTTCGTCGAAGAGGTTGGCGACCAGGCCGGAGTCACGGTCGAGGCCGAGGGTGAGCTGGGTCAGGTCGTTGGAGCCGATCGAGAAGCCGTCGAAGATCTTGAGGAAGTCGTCGGCCAGCAGCGCGTTGGACGGGATTTCGCACATCATGATCAGCTTCAGCTCGTTTTCGCCCTGCTTGAGGCCATGCTCGGCCAGCAGGTCGACTACGGCCTGGCCTTCGCCGACGGTGCGGACGAAGGGGACCATCAGCTGGACGTTGGTCAGGCCCATTTCTTCGCGGACCTTCTTCATCGCGCGGCATTCCATCTCGAAGCAGTCGCGGAAGGATTCGGCGATGTAGCGCGAGGCACCACGGAAGCCGAGCATCGGGTTTTCTTCTTCCGGCTCGTAGAGGTCGCCGCCGAGCAGCTTGCGGTACTCGTTGGACTTGAAGTCGGAGAGACGGACGATCACCGGGTTCGGGTAGAAGGCGGCGGCGATGGTGGCGACGCCCTCGACCAGCTTCTCGACGAAGAATTCCTTGGGCGAAGCGTAGCCACGGGCGCGGCGCTTGATCTCGTCGCGCTTGGAGGCCGGCAGGCGCTCGACATCGAGGATGGCCTTGGGGTGAATGCCGATGACGTTGTTGATGATGAATTCAACGCGGGCGAGACCGACGCCGGCGTTCGGCAGCTGGGCGAATTCGAAAGCCAGTTCCGGGTTGCCGACGTTCATCATCACCTTGACCGGCACATCCGGCATGGCGGAGATGTCGCGGGTGGTGACTTCGTAGTCGAGACGGCCGCGATAGACGTGGCCGGTGTCGCCTTCCGTGCAGCTCACCGTCACGACTTCGCCTTCACTCAGGGTTTCGGTGGCATCGCCGCAGCCGACGATGGCCGGGATACCCAGCTCACGCGCGATGATCGCAGCGTGGCAGGTGCGGCCGCCGCGGTTGGTGACGATGGCGGAAGCGCGCTTCATCACCGGTTCCCAGTTCGGGTCGGTCATGTCGGCAACCAGCACATCGCCCGGCTTGACCTGGTCCATTTCCTTCGGATCCTTGACCACACGCACCGGGCCAACACCGATCTTCTGGCCGATGGCGCGGCCGGAAGCCAGCACCTTGGAGTAGGACTTGAGCTTGAACTTTTCCTGCTTGCCGGCGTGCGCCTGCGACTGCACGGTTTCCGGGCGAGCCTGCAGGATGTAGAGCTTGCCATCGACACCGTCCTTGCCCCACTCGATATCCATCGGACGCTGGTAGTGCTTTTCGATGATCTGGGCGTAGCGGGCCAGTTCCATCACTTCTTCGTCGTTGATCGAGAACTGGTGACGCAGGGGTTCCGCGACATCTTCGGTAATCGTGGACTTGCCGGCGACCTTCTCGGCAGCAAAGGTCATCTTGATCATCTTGGAGCCGAGGTTGCGGCGCACGACGGCCTTCTTGCCGGCGTCGAGCATCGGCTTGTGCACGTAGAACTCGTCCGGATTGACCGCGCCCTGAACGACGGTTTCACCGAGGCCGTAGCTGGAGGTAACGAACACGGCATCGCGGAAACCGGATTCGGTATCGAGGGTGAACATCACGCCGGCCGCGCCCTTGTCGGAGCGGACCATGCGCTGGATGCCGGCGGACAGGGCCACGTCGGCGTGCAGGAAGCCCTTGTGCACGCGGTAGGAGATGGCGCGGTCGTTGTACAGCGACGCGAACACTTCCTTGATCGCGTGCATGATGTTTTCCAGGCCGACGATATTCAGGAAGGTTTCCTGCTGACCGGCGAAGGAAGCATCCGGCAAATCTTCGGCGGTAGCCGAGGAGCGCACGGCGAAGGACATGTCGGCGTTGGATTCGGCGACCAGACGCTGGTACTGCTCGGTGATCGCGATGGTCAGTTCCATCGGGAACGGCGTATCGAGCACCCATTGACGGATCTCGGCGCCGGTCTTGACCAGGGCGTTGACGTCTTCGACATCCAGCGCGTCGAGCGCGGCATTGATCTTGGCGTCGAGACCGGACTGCGCCAGGAACTGGCGGTAAGCATGCGCGGTGGTGGCAAAGCCGCCGGGCACGCGCACGCCGGTGTCGGCGAGTTGCGAAATCATTTCGCCAAGCGAGGCATTCTTGCCGCCGACTTGCTCGACGTCCGTCATGCGCAGTTTTTCAAAGGGGATGACCAAGGCTTCCATCGCGGGGTCCTTTCAGGGGGGAAATTGAAAATCAGGAAGAGTGGAAATCGGTTGCCAGACGGCGCTCGGCCGTCTCGCGGCGAGCCACCGAGCGCAAGGTTTGCGCCAGCGTCTCGCGGACAAAATCGATATGGGTTTCGGCGGCGCTGCGCGCAGCCTGCGGCTTCTTGTCGCGCACCGCTTCGTAAATCGCGGTGTGCTGGGCGATCAATAGACGGCTGGCGGCCGGGACGCTTTTCAATTCGCCGAGGTTGAGGCGGATGTTGTCGTTCATCAGGCGCAGCAAGGCGCCGGACAAATGCCCGATCAGCACGTTGTGGGCGGCATCGCCGATCGCTTGATGGAAGGCGATGTCGGCATCGGAACGCTGCGCGGTGTCGTCGGACTCGAAGGTCGCCTGCAGGGCGGCAAAACTCTGCGCCAGGCGCTGCAGGTCGGCGTCAGTCGCCCGCTCGGCGGCCCATTCGGCGGCCTGCCCTTCGAGCATGCGGCGGAATTCGAGCATGTCTTCGCGCAAATTCGGGTGGCCGATCATCATGTCGGCCCAGGGATCGGAAAAGCTGGTTTCCAGCGCATCGGTGACGAAAGTGCCGCCACCCTGGCGGCTTTGCAGCATGCCCTTCGACGCCAGTTTCTGAATCGCCTCGCGCAGGCTGGGACGCGATACGCCCAATTCAACGGCGAGTTCGCGCTCGGCGGGCAAGCGATCCCCCGGCCGCAACGAGCCTTCGAGAATGCGCCGCTCCAGCGTCGAAGCGATGGCATCGGAGATACGGGGAACCTGCAGTTTGCCGGGCATAATTAAATTGGTAAGACCACATTGATTGGTAAGACCAGGCCATTCTAGCCAGCGTTTTACGAAAGTGCAAGCGTGGGGTTTTCCCTGATCTAAGCCTTGAATTCATTGACGAAGCCGTTACATTCCCGTACATTTCATCTTCAGAGAACAAGTGGTCTGACCATTTTACCTAAAGCAAACCAGACCCTTTTTTCAGTGAGCTTGCTCCCGATCACGCCACTGCCATACTGATCAGGACGGCCGCCCACCGCCGCCACACCATCGGAGACAACATGACTACTCCTGCTTCGCCTGCGACTGCGCCACGTCCGCGCGACGTCTATTTCTTCGCCACCTGCGTCGTCGACCAGTTCTTCCCGCATGCCGGCCTCGATGCGATCACTCTGCTCGAACGCGAAGGCATCCGCGTGCATTTCCCCGAAGAACAGACTTGCTGCGGTCAACCGGCCTACACCAGCGGTTTTGCCGACGAAGCACGCAAGGTTGCCGCGCACCAGCTGGCGCTGTTCCCCGAAGACTGGCCGGTGGTCGTTCCCTCGGGATCCTGCGCCGGGATGATCAAGCACCATTACCCGACCCTGTTCGCCGCTGATCCGGTCCGCAAGGCGGCCGCCGAGCGCTTGTCGGCACGCGTCTATGAGCTGACCCAGTTCCTGACCGAAGTCCTCGACTTCAAGCCGCAGGATTGCGGCAGCAACTGCACCGTGGTTTTGCACACCTCGTGCTCGGCCCGCCGCGAAATGGGGGTACACCTGACCGGCAAGCAACTGCTCGCCGGCCTGAAAAACGTCCACATCGCCCAACAGGACCACGAGTCCGAATGCTGCGGCTTCGGCGGCACCTTCGCGGTCAAGCAACCGGAAATCTCGAGTGCGATGGTTGAAGACAAGGTCAAGTCGCTCAAGGCGACCGGTGCCGAGCGCGTGGTCAGTGCCGATTGCGGCTGTCTGATGAACATCCTCGGCCACGCCGCCTGGAAGGACCAGCAGGAAGGCCGCAAGACGCCGTCGCTGCCCGGCGAGCACATCGCCAGCTTTCTGCTCCGCCGCACCGGCGGCAAGGCGGCCGGTCAGGAGAATGGACAATGAACGCCCGCGACCGGATCCTGAGCAAATTGCGCGCCGCCGCCCCGTCGACCGTGCCAGCGGCCCCGCTGGTCGGCGACTGGTTCGCCAGCCATCGCCCGGCCGAAGATGCGGCCGCCAAGGTCCAGCGCTTCCGTCACTTCATCGAGCTGGCGCACGCCGAGGTGCATAGCGTCAATCGCGGCAACTGGGTGCAGAAGCTGTGGGAAGTGCTCGCCGCCAAGGAACTGCGCCGGCTGCTGCTGGCGCCGGAGACCGAACACGGTGCCCGCGCTTTCGAGGCGCTGACCGAGCTCGGCGTCGAATGCACCGCCTATCACCAGCCGATCGAGCAAGGCAAGGCAGTGATGTTCCGCCACATTCCGGCCAGCCTGACCGGCGCCCGTGCCGCGATTGCCGAAACCGGCACCCTGATCCTCTGGCCGGACGTGCATGAGCCGCGCCTGATGTCGCTGGTGCCGCCGGTGCACATCGTGCTGCTCGACGCGAACAAGATCTACAACACCTTCTTCGAAGCGATCAGCAGCGAAGGCTGGGGCAATACGCAAACGCACGCCCTGCCGACCAACGCCCTGCTGGTTTCCGGTCCGTCGAAAACCGCCGACATCCAGCAGACGCTGGCCTACGGCGCGCACGGCCCGAAGGAGCTGGTCGTCCTGTTGCTGGAGGAGTCCGCACAATGAGCCAGAGCCACGAACACACCCTGCACTTCCGCCCGGCCGACGGTTTCCGCGAGCGGGCCGGCGAGGTCGTCGCCAATCCTTTCCTGCGCCAGAGTTTCCGCGGTGCGATGGATTTCCTGATGCAGAAGCGCGCGGCGCAGTTCCCCAATCCGGAGGAACTGGAAAGCCTGCGCAGCCTCGGCGAGCAGATCCGCCAGTACAACCTGGCCAAGCTGCCGACCCTGCTTGAACAGCTTGAAGCCAACCTGACCCGTAACGGCATCCAGGTGCACTGGGCGGAAACGCCGGAAGAAGCCAACGCGATCATTCTCGGCATCTGCCACAAGCACTCGGCCAAGCTGATGGTCAAGGGCAAGTCGATGGTCAGCGAGGAAATCGAACTCAACCACGCCGCCGAAGCGGCCGGGATCGAGGCGCTCGAATCCGACATGGGCGAATACATCGTCCAGCTGGCGCATGAAAAGCCGTCGCACATCATCATGCCGGCGATCCACAAGACCAAGGAACAGATCGCCAAGCTGTTCGCCGAGAACATCCCCGGCGTCGCCTACACCGACAACGTCGATGCGCTGATCCAGATCGGCCGTCAGGTCCTGCGCGAAAAATTCGAAGCGGCCGATATCGGTCTCTCCGGCGTCAATTTCGCCGTCGCCGAAACCGGCACCCTGTGCCTGGTCGAGAACGAAGGCAACGGCCGGATGTGCACCACCGCCCCGCCGGTGCATATCGCGATCACCGGGATCGAGAAGATCGTCGAAAAACTGGAGCATGTGCCGCCGCTGTACTCGCTGCTGACCCGCTCGGCGACCGGCCAGAACATCTCGACCTATTTCAACATGATCTCCGGGCCGCGCAAGCCGGGCGAGAAGGACGGGCCGCAGGAAGTGCACCTGGTCCTGCTCGACAACGGCCGCAGCCAGGCCTATGCCGACGAACAGCTACGCAAGACCCTGCAATGCATCCGCTGCGGTGCCTGCATGAACCACTGCCCGGTCTATGCGCGGATCGGCGGCCACGCTTACGGCACGACCTATCCCGGCCCGATCGGCAAGATCATCTCGCCGCACCTGCTCGGGCTCGAAGCCACCGCCGGCCTGACCACCGCATCGTCGCTGTGCGGCGCCTGCGGCGAGGTCTGCCCGGTCAAGATTCCGATCCCGGAATTGCTGATCCGCCTGCGCGAAGAATCGTTCTCTGAACCGCAAGCCAATCCGGTGATGCGCGGCCAGGGTGCCGGCCATTCGCCGCTGATCTCGGCGATCTGGCGCGCCTGGGCCACGGTCTACGCTTCGCCGGCCTTGTATCGCGGCGTCTCCTGGCTGGGCAGCCGCCTGCGCTGGCTGGTGCCGCGCCGGCAAGGCGGCTGGACCCGCGTCCGTACCCCGTTGCAACCGGCGCCCAAGCGCCTGCGCGACCTGTTGCAGGACCGTAACTAAATCCCTCTTCCCCGGAAGCTCGAACCACGGTTCGGCTTTCCGGGATTTTTTTGAGTGTTGTATTTGTCCGCTGCTCCGACTAACGCATTGCGCAGTCCTCTATAAGACAGAAGAGATCATGAGCCCACTGATTAGCGCCCTCGCCGCCCGCCTGCCCGCCGCGCAGGTGATCACCGATGAACTGCGCCGCCTGGCCTACGGCACCGACGCCAGTTTCTACCGCCTGATTCCGCAAGTGATCGCGGTCATCGACAACGAAAGTCAGGCACGGAGCGTGCTGGAAGCCGCCCGGCAGCACCGTACCCCGGTCACCTTCCGCGCCGCCGGCACCAGTCTTTCCGGGCAGGCGATCTCGGACGGCGTGCTGGCGCTGATCGGCGAAGGCTTCGCCACCTACGAACTGGCCGACGACGCCAGCCAGGTCCGGGTCGGCCCGGGCATGGTCGGCGGCGAGGTCAATCGCCGGCTGGCGCCGCACGGGCGCAAGATCGGGCCGGACCCGGCCTCGATCGGCGCGGCCAAGATCGGCGGCATCGCCGCCAACAACTCCTCGGGGATGTGCTGCGGCACCGCCCAGAACAGCTACAAGACGCTCGCCGGCCTGCGCGTGCTGCTCGCCGACGGCACCCTGCTCGACAGCGAGGACCCGGCCAGCGTCGCCGCCTTCAAGCAATCGCACGCCGCCCTGCTCGGCGAACTCGACCGCCTGGGCCGCGAAACCCGCGCCAACCCGGCGCTCGCCAACCGCATCCGGCACAAGTTCAAGATCAAGAACACCACCGGCTACAGCCTCAACGCGTTGGTCGATTTCGAAGATCCGATCGACGTCCTGGCGCACCTGATGATCGGTTCCGAAGGCACGCTCGGTTTCATCTCGCGCATCACCTACCAAACGGTGGTCGAAGATCCGTACAAGGCCTCGGCGCTGGTTTTCTTCCCCGATATCCGCAGCGCCTGTGAGGCGGTGATCCGGCTCAAGCCGCAGCCGGTCGCCGCCGTCGAACTGCTCGACCGCCCGGCCCTGCATTCGGTCGAGAACAAGCCCGGCCTGCCGCCGGTGATTCGCGAACTCGGCGAGGAAGCCGCCGCGCTGCTGATCGAAGTCCGCGCTGCCACGGTCGACGGCCTGCAAGAGAAGATTTCGGCAGTACACCAGGCGCTGGCCGGGATTGCGACGGTCGAGCCGATGGCTTTTTCGACCGACCCGGCGACCTGCGAGATGTACTGGAAAGTCCGCAAGGGTACCTTCCCCGCCATTGGCGCGATGCGCCGTACCGGGACCACGGTGCTGATCGAGGACGTCGCCTTCCCGGTCGAATCGCTGGCCGACGCCACCCTCGACCTGCAAACCCTGATGCGCCATCACGGCTATCACGAAGGCATCATTTTCGGCCACGCGCTGGAAGGCAACCTGCACTTCGTGATCACCCAGGATTTCGGCGACGCCAGCGAAATCGACCGCTACGCCCGCTTCATGGACGATCTCTGCCACCTGGTGGTCGACAAGTACGACGGATCGCTCAAGGCCGAACACGGCACCGGCCGCAACATGGCGCCCTTCGTCGAGCTGGAATGGGGCCGCGAAGCCACCGACCTGATGCGCCGGATCAAGACCCTGTTCGACCCGGAAAACCTGCTCAACCCCGGCGTGATCATCAACGACAACCCGCACGCCCACCTCGAAAACCTGAAGCCGATGCCGGCCGCCGAAGACATCGTCGACCGCTGCATCGAGTGCGGCTTCTGCGAACCGCTGTGTCCGTCGCACCGGCTGACCCTGTCGCCGCGCCAACGTATCGCCAGCGTCCGCGAACTGGCCCGGCGCAGCACCGCCGGCGAGCTGCCGGGTGCGGTCGGCGACGACTACGCCTACATGGGCCTCGACACCTGCGCCGGCTGCGGCCTGTGTTCGACTGCCTGCCCGGTCGGGATCGATACCGGCGACCTGACCCGCCGCCTGCGCGGCCGCCGCCTCGGCGACACGACGCGCACGGTCAACCACTGGATCGGCAACAATTTCGCCACCTTCTCCAACGCCGCCCGCCTCGGGTTGAAAGCCGGCCACGCCGCAGCCGGCATCTTCGGCCAGGGTTTCGTCGAACGCGTTTCCGGCGGCGCCTGGCGCAAGGCCATGCCGCAAGCCGGCCAGGCACCGGCCGCAGTACGCAGCCAGGGCGACCCGGTAGTCTATTTCCCGACCTGCGGCGGCCGCATCTTCGGGCCCAACAGCGCCGGCGAGGCGCAACTCGGCGACGTGGTGCAAACCCTGCTGGTGCGCGCCGGCTATGCGCCGATCCTGCCCGAAGGGTTCGCGCAACTCTGCTGCGGCCAGATGCTGGCCAGCAAGGGCATGCTCGACGAGGCCAACGAATTGTCGCAGCGGCTTGAGGCCGCCTTGCTCAAGGCCTCGGACAACGGCCGCCTGCCGATCATCATGGATGCCAGCGCCTGCTCGGCACGGATGCAAAAACAGCTCGATGGCCGCCTCAAGGTGTACGACTTCCACGAATTCGCCCACGACGCGCTGCTGCCGCGCCTGACCATCGTCAAGCAGGCGGCGCCGGTCGCGCTGCACGTCAATTGCAGCGTCAAGCGCACCGGTGCCGACGGCAAGCTGCGCGCCCTGCTCAAGGCTTGCGCCACGGAAGTGATCGAACCGGCCGGCGTCACTTGCTGCGGCTTCGGCGGCGACCGCGGCTTCGCCGTGCCCGAACTTAACCGACACGCGCTGCGTCATATTCATTCCGAGCTGCCCAGCCAGTGTGCCTGCGGCGTTTCGACCAATCGCACCTGCGAAATCGGCCTGACCGCAGAAACCGGCATCGCCTACCGTTCGGTGGCCTATCTGCTCGAAGCCTGCTCGCGCCAGGAGGACCTGATGAACTGCTAAAGGAGGAGACAAAAAAAATCCGGCCGCGAGGTACGAACTCGCGGCCGGAGAAGGAACAACGACTTACACGGTAAACGCCGGGGATCGGCAAATCAGCTGACGTTTACCTGACCATTTTTGTTATGAGGCCTATTGTATGACTTGGCAAATGAATGTCGACCCGTTCGGCAACATCGGCCTGTCCGCACTGGTTGCGGCCATTCCGATTTTCTTCCTGTTCTGGGCGCTGGCAATCAAGCGCATGAAAGGGCATTTCGCTGCCCTGGGCGGCACCTCCCTGGCGGTGCTGATCGCCGTTCTCGTCTATGGCATGCCGGTTGACCTGGCGGCGCTGTCCACGCTGTACGGCGGCGCCTTCGGCCTGTTCCCGGTGTGCTGGATCGTGATCACTGCGCTGTTCATCTACAACATGTCGGTCAAGACCGGCCAGTTCGAGGTGATCAAGAACTCGCTCGCTTCGATTTCCGACGACCGCCGCCTGCAGGCGCTGCTGATCGCCTTCTCCTTCGGTGCCTTCATCGAAGGTGCGGCCGGTTTCGGCACGCCGGTGGCGATCACCTCGGCGATGCTCGCCGGCCTCGGCTTCAACCCGCTTTACGCCGCGTCGATCTGCCTGCTGGCCAACACCGCGCCGGTCGCCTGGGGCGCCATCGGCATCCCCATCGTGGTCGGTGGCCAGGTGGCCGGCATCCCCGATCTGGCGCTGTCGCAAATGGTCGGCCGCACCCTGCCGATTCTCTCGGTCTTCGTCCCGCTCTACCTGGTCGTGTTGATGGCCGGCTGGAAGAAGGGCCTGGAAGTCTGGCCGGCCTGCCTGGTCTCCGGCGGCTCCTTCGCCATCGCTCAGTACTTCTCGGCCAACTCGCCGCTGACCGCCCCGCTGCTGCCCGACCTGATCGCCTCGATTGCGTCGATCATCTGTACCGTCGCCTTCCTCAAGATCTGGCATCCCAAGGAAAGCTGGCACTTCGACCACGAGCCGAAGCG
Source organism: Azonexus sp. (assembly GCF_023150235.1). GTDB lineage: Bacteria > Pseudomonadota > Gammaproteobacteria > Burkholderiales > Rhodocyclaceae > Azonexus. The sequence goes on along the minus strand of NZ_JAKLLH010000009.1, from coordinate 110,396 downwards.
CGAAGGCAAGGAAAAGCTGCGTTACACCGGCGGCCAGGTCTTCCGTGCCTGGGCTCCGTTCATCATCCTGTCGCTGTTCGTCTGCGCCTGGGGCATCAAGCCGGTCAATCAGGCGCTCGACCAGATCACCAAGACCCTGTTCGACTTCTCCTTCCCGATCGCCGGGCTGGACAAGATGGTGATCGACCAGGCCGGCAAGGCCAAACCCGCCGTTTATAAGTTCAACTTCCTGTCGGCAGCCGGCACCGCGATCCTCTTCGCCTGGTTCTTCTCGATCGTGGTCATGGGCGCTTCGCTGAAGACCGCCGGCGGCGTCGCCCGCGACACGCTGAAGACGTTGCAGTGGCCGATCGTGACCATCGCCACCATCCTCGGCTTTGCTTACATCATGAACTTCTCCGGCATGGCGATCACCCTGGGTTATGCGGTCGCCACCACCGGCGTCGCCTTCCCCTTCTTCGCCGCGCTGCTCGGCTGGCTGGGCGTGTTCATGACCGGTTCCGATACCTCGACCAACGCGCTGTTCGGCAAGCTACAGGCCGTCACCGCCGAGAAAATCGGGATCGATCCGGTGATCGCGATGTCCGCCAACACCTGCGGCGGCGTCTGCGGCAAGATGATCTCGCCGCAATCGATCTCGGTGGCGACCGGCTCGACCGGCATGGTCGGCCGCGAATCGGAAATCTTCCGCTTCACCTTCAAGCACTCGATCGCCATGGCGATGATCGTCGGCGTGCTGCACCTGCTCTGGGCCTACGTCTTCCCCGGTATCGTCCCGGCTTACGTCAAGCCGGTAGCAGCCGCGGCAGTCGCCGTCGCAGCCGGCGCCAAGGCGGCGATCAACCCCGATGGCCTGATGTGGCTCGGCATTTTTGTCGCGATGATTTCCGCCGTCACCTTCATCTCGCGGCGCGTCGGTGCCGACCTTGAGGCACCGGTTGAAGGCCACGACGAAGTGCATTTCCACTAACATCGTGTTTCCCCCGGAGGCCGGCAGGCAAGCTGCTGCCGGCCTCTGGATTTCCCTAACAGCCACCGCCCCGGCGAACTGTTACGGTGTCTTGAAAACAGGCTGGCATGCCGGCCTGCTTTGAATGCACCCGCTTTAACGAACCTAGTCTGCCCAGGAGAACCGCATGTACACCAAGATCATGGTCGCGATCGACGATAGCGAAACCTCGCGCTGCGCGCTGGCCGAAGCCAAGCACATTGCCCGCAGCGGCAACGCGCAGTTGTACATCACCCACGTCGCCGACGAGACCTTGCTCGGCATGCACAACCGTACCTTCAGCACCACCTTCAACCTCGATCACGCGCTGCAGGCGCTGGTCAAGGCCGGCGAAGAGCTGCTGGCGGCAGCACTGCAGGACGCCGGCGAACTCAAGGTCGAAACCGTCCTGCTCGAAGCCCGCCAGCAGCGCGTTTCCGAAACCCTGGTGGCCAAGGCCAACGAACTCGGGGTCGACCTGATCGTGATCGGCCGCCACGGCCAGCGCGGGCTGGCCAAGCTGATCGTCGGCTCGGTCGCCGAACAAGTGGCCAAGATGGCCGACGCCTCCGTTCTACTCGTCTGGAAGCATTGATGTCCCGTTCCAGTCAGCCCCCCGGCGCCGTGCCCCAACCGCGCAAGGATGAACCCCTGCGCGACGACATCCGGCTGCTCGGCCGCATCCTCGGCGACACCGTTCGCGAACAGGAAGGCGAAGCGACCTTCGCCCTGATCGAACAGGTCCGCCAGACTGCCGTGCGTTTTGCCCGCGACGGCGACCCCAGCGCGCGCAGCGAACTCGCCGCCCTGCTCGACCCGCTGCCGCGCGACACGACGCAGGCCGTCGTCCGCGCCTTTTCCTACTTCCTGCAACTAGCCAACATCGCCGAGGACGAACACCACATCCGTCGCCGTCGCGCCCATGATCTGGCCGGTTCGCCACCGCGCGAAGGCAGCCTGGTTTTTGCCCTCGATGCCTTGTCGACCGCGAAAGTCTCGCCCGAGGCGATTGCCGACTTCTTCGCGCATGCGCTGGTCGCCCCGGTACTCACCGCGCACCCAACCGAGGTGCAGCGCCAAAGCCTGATCCGTAACCATCGCGAACTCGAACGCCTGCTCGACCGCCGCGAGCGGATGCAGCTGACGCCGGAAGAGGAAGCCGAGAACGACCTGGGGCTGGCCAACGCGATTCTGACCCTGTGGCAGTCGCGGATGCTGCGCCCGGTGCGGCTGAAGGTGATCGACGAGGTCAAGAACGGGATTTCCTATTTCAAGGAAACCTTCTTCACCGAACTGCCGCGCCTCTACATCCAGGCGACGCAGCAACTGCAGAAGCGCTACCCGGAAAAGATCTGGGCGCTGCCGCCCTTCTTCCGCGTCGGCTCCTGGATCGGCGGCGACCGCGACGGCAATCCCTTCGTCACCGCCGAAATCCTCAGCGAAGCCCTGCGCCTGCAGTCGACAGCGGCGCTGCAGCACTATCTCGACGAAATCCACGAACTGGGCGGCGAACTGCCGCTCTCCGACCTGCTGGTCAAGGTCACGCCCGAGTTGCTGGCGCTGGCCGAACACTCGACCGACCATTCGCCGCAACGCGCCGACGAGCCTTACCGCCGGGCGCTTTCCGGCATCTATGCCCGGCTCGCCGAGACCGCCCGCCATCTCGACGGCGTCGAACCCCTGCGTCACGAAATCGGCCATGCCGCGGCTTACCCGACGCCGGAAGCGTTGCGCGCCGACCTCAAGGTGCTCGCCAACTCGCTCAAGCTCAACGGTGCCGCCGCCCTGGCCGGCGGCCGCCTGCGCCGGCTGTTGCGCGCGGTACAGATTTTCGGTTTCCATCTGGCGCCGATCGATCTGCGCCAGAACTCCGACGTGCATGCCCGTAGCGTCGGCGAACTGCTGGCCCAGGCCGGTCGTTGCGCCGATTACGAAGCGCTGCCGGAAAACGAGCGGATCGCGCTGTTGACCGTGGAAATCGCCACGCCGCGCCCGCTTTATTCGCCCTACCTCGATTACAGCGAGGAAACCCACGGCGAACTGGCGATCTTCTTCGCCGCGCAAGCGCTGCGCGTCAAGTACGGCGCCGCGGCGCTGCCCAACTGCATCATTTCCAAGACCGACGGCGTCTCCGACCTGCTCGAAGTCGCGCTGCTGCTCAAGGAATCCGGCCTGCTGCGGCCGACGGCCGGTGCGCAGCCGGCCCGCCTCGACGTCAACATCATCCCGCTGTTCGAAACCATCGAGGATTTGCAGCAGAGCGCCCGCACCATGGACGCGGTGTTCGCGCTGCCGGCCTACCGCGTGCTGATCGCCGGCCGCGGCGACGAGCACGAAGTGATGCTCGGCTACTCCGACTCGAACAAGGACGGCGGTTTCCTCACCTCCGGCTGGGAGCTGTACAAGGCCGAGATCGCACTGACCCGCGTCTTCCGCCAGCACGGCGTTCGCCTGCGCCTGTTCCACGGCCGCGGCGGCTCGGTCGGGCGCGGCGGCGGCCCGTCCTACCACGCGATCCTGGCGCAGCCGGCCGGCGCGGTTTCCGGCCAGATCCGCCTGACCGAACAGGGCGAGGTGATCTCGACCAAGTACGGCAACCCCGACAACGGCCGCCGCAACCTGGAAGTGCTGCTGGCAGCGACGCTCGAAGCCAGCCTGACCGACCACGAAAACCAGGTCGAACCGGCCGAACAGTTCCACCCGGTGCTCGACGACCTGTCGCAACGGGCCTTCAATGCCTATCGCGGCCTGGTCTATGAAACCCCCGGCTTCACCACCTATTTCCGTCAATCGACGGTGGTGTCCGAAATCGCCTCGCTCAACATCGGCAGCCGCCCGGCCTCGCGCAAGGCCTCGGACCGGATCGAGGATCTGCGGGCGATCCCCTGGGTCTTCAGCTGGGCGCAGTGCCGCCTGATGCTGCCCGGTTGGTACGGCTTCGGCTCGGCGGTCGACGGCTGGCTGGCGGACAACCCCGGCGGCCTGGCGACGCTCCAGCGGATGCTCAAGTCCTGGCCCTTCTTCCGCACCCTGCTCTCGAACATGGACATGGTGCTGGCCAAGACCGACCTGGCGATTGCCTCGCGCTACGCCGAGCTGGTCGCCGATGCCGAGCTGCGCGAGCGCATCTTCAGCCGCATCCGGGGCGAATGGGAACTGACCCGCCACCACCTGCTGGCAATCCTGGAGCGCGATGAACTGCTCGCCGACAACCCGATGCTGCTGCAGTCGCTGAAATTGCGCGCGCCCTACATGGACCCGCTCAACCACCTTCAGGTCGAGCTGCTCAAGCGCCACCGTGCCGGCGACACCGACGAACGCGTTGCCCGCGGCATCCACCTGACAATCAATGGCATCGCTTCGGGGCTGCGCAATAGTGGTTGACGCCCATCGACCGCCCGACGATGGAGAGGATTCCAGGCGCTCCGCGTCGGGCCATGGCTCCGCACATCCACAGGGTAAGAGGAAAAACCGTAGCCGGCAGCGGACTTCGTCGCCTGCCTTGCCGGCTCCTCTCCCCCGCGCCGGGTTTCCCGGATGAGCGGACTGTTTCCCCTCCTCCGGCAGCGGCGTTTTGCGCCTTTTTTCCTGACGCAGTTTCTCGGCGCCTTCAACGACAACCTGTTCAAGAACGCGCTGGTCGTCCTGCTTACTTTCCGGACGGCGCAATGGACAACGCTCAAGCCGGAGCTGCTGGCCAATCTCGCCGCCGGGCTCTTCATCCTCCCTTTCTTTCTTTTTTCCGCGAGCGCCGGGCAACTTGCCGACAAGTACGACAAGGCCGTGCTAACACGCTGGGTGAAGGTGCTGGAAATGCTGATCATGGGCATCGCCGCCATCGGCTTTCTGCTGCATTCGCTGGCCCTGCTGCTTGCCGCCCTCTTCCTGCTCGGGCTGCATTCGACACTGTTCGGCCCAATTAAATACGCCATCCTGCCGCAGCATCTGCAGGCGCAGGAGCTGCTTGGCGGCAACGCCCTGATCGAATCCGCCACTTTTGTCGCCATCCTCGCCGGAACGCTGGCTGGCAGCCTGCTGGCCGGCTCGGTCGAAGATCCGTGGTGGATCGCCGCTGCCGGGCTCATCGTTGCCGGGGCCGGCTATCTTGCAAGCCGTAGCGTGCCGGCTGCGCCGCCACCGATGCCGCAGCTTGCCATCAGTGGCAATCCCCTGGCGGAAACTTGGCGCAACATCGCCTTCGCCCGCCGGCAAGCCGGGATTTTCCCCATCATCCTCGCGATTTCCTGGTTCTGGCTTTACGGTGCACTCTTCCTGGCCCAGTTCCCGGTTTATGCCAGAACCGTGCTCGGTGGCGGCGAAAGTAGCGTCAGCCTGTTGCTGGCCATCTTCACCATCGGCATCGGCCTTGGCTCGATACTTTGCGAACGCCTCTCGCGACGAGGCATGGAACTCGGGCTGGTGCCGCTGGGTTCGCTCGGACTGAGCCTGTTCGCGCTCGATCTCTGCTTCGCCACGCCCACCGCCTCAAATACCAGCGAAGTGCTGAGCCTCGGCGTTCTGCTTACCCAAGGCAGCGTCTGGCGCATACTGGCCGACCTGCTCCTGCTCGGCATGGCCGGCGGTCTATTTACCGTCCCTTTATACGCACTGCTGCAGCTGCGCAGCGATGCCGGCCACCGGGCACGCATCATCGCCGCCAACAATATTGTCAATGCCCTGTACATGGTGGTCGGCGCGCTCGCTGCCGCCGCCCTGCTCGATGCCGGCCTGAGCATTCCCGCATTGTTCGGCGTCGCCGCCTCGATCAACGCCGCCCTGGCGCTCGTCTTCTGCCGCCAACTGCCGGAATTCCCGCAACGCTTTCTCGCCTGGCTGCGCCTTCACTGACACCGTCGCCTGCAGCCCGGAAAGATGCTTCCGCCGAACGATTCCGCGCACGATACGCGCCTCTCGAACGGCGCCTGATCGGCGGCCCGGCAGCAAGCGGAGTTTGCACCACCGTCGCCCCTGCCTCTCCTTCCCTGCCTCTCCTTCCCTGCCTCTCCTTCCCTGCCTCTCCTTCCCTGCCTCTCCTTCCCTGCCTCTCCTTCCCTGCCTCTCCTTCCCTGCCTCTCCTTCCCTGCCTCTCCTTCCCTGCGCCTTATCCCTCGCCTTGCCTTCCCACTTTTGCCAAACCGGTGCCGACTATCGTAATCTCCCCCGTCTGGTCACCCATCGCTCCGTGCACAAGGCGGGCCGGATATTCTCGTATTGCCCGGATACGCCCGCTAGCGGAAAAATGCTCCCGCTCACGGTCGACCGTAAAAAATGCCATTTTCTGCATCGCCAACCCGCTCTCAACGAAACGATTGCCATGTGCTTCGCCTCCTTCATCCGTCGAAATTTCACGAGCGCCCTCGGGAGCGCCATCCTCGTTCTCGTGGGCGGCACCTGCTGCCTGCCGGCGGATGCCCAGACCCGCGATGTTCGCGTCGCCGGCCTGGGCATCCGTAAATGCAGCGAATGGCAGCAGTGGAAACAGCAAAGCAACGGCGAGGTGCGCGCCATGGCCCTGGAATGGGCAAGCGGCTTCATCTCCGGCCATAACGTCTATGGCCGCAATGCATCCGAACCGGTGAGTTCGGTCGTCGCCGAGTCGGCGGTACTGGCTACCCTGCTCGACAGCTACTGCCAGAAAAACCCGGAAAGCCGCATTCTCTCCGGGGTCATGGAGATCACCCAAAGCCTGGGCGGCATGAAAACCCTGGTTACACCCAAGAAACCCGCAGCACCGCCGAGCGGAGAAAACAAGGCCCCGCGCGAATCCTGAAAACAAGCGGGAAATCTTGCCTGCCGCCACTGCCACACCTCTTTCACGCGCCGCCCGCCCCGGCCCCCGGGCTCAATATCGATACTGGACAAGCTCCGCCGGCCTTCCCTGTCGCACCTGAAAGTAAAGAATGCCGATGGTCCGTCCGTCCTGGGTGGCTACCACCAGGCGCCAGTCACCCTCGGCCGGCGCCTGGACCCAGGAATAGCCGCGAAAGCCGCGCTCGCGCCCGCCGCTGCTGGCAAAGCGGCTACGCGCCATTGCCTGCCAGCCGCCCGGCCCACGATATTCCCAACGATGCTCCAGGCGTGCCGTCAGCCCCTGTGGTGCATACACGGCGGATAACCCGTACAGGCGCCCGCCCGGCGGCACATTCACGGTCGACGCCTGGCTCCGCCAGAATTGCCAGCCCGGTGCCGGCTCGACCTGAAGCAGGTAATCGCCGCCCCGCTGTTCAAAGGCCTGCCCAACCGCCAGCTCCTTCTTGACCAGCGGCACCGGCGCAATCATCCCGGCCTGCCACGCCGCCAGCAGTACCCCGGCCAGCAGCCAGGCCGGACCGATCCGCCCCGGCCGCCCAGGCGCCAGCCACCAGCAGGCCTGCGCCAGCAGCGCACCGGCCAGGGTCGAGACGTAGAACCAGCGTGGGTCGAGGCTGCCCAGCGCGTAGGGCAGCGCGAAGTTGGCGAGCAGGATGGCGTTGATCGCGAACAAGGCCCAGGTCAGCGTGAACCGCCGCCCGTAGCGTTCGCCGGCGAATTCGTTGGCAACCAGCAGGCTACCCAGCAGCAGCGCGACCAGCCAGGCACCGAAATGCCCCGAGCTCTTGAAATACAGGATGAACAACGCCGAGAAAATCCCGCCGAAGAAGAACTGCACCGCCAGGTACGGCAGTTGCCAGCCCAAGCGGAGGCGCCAACCGGCATCGGGCGACGGCGGCAGCACGGCGCGCGCATCGCGATGGGCCAGCCACCAGGCGAGCAAGGCGGCGCCGGCCAGGAAACCGCCGAGGCGAACGAAGTCGAGCGGCCGCACGCGCTGACCGATGGTCAATGCATCCCAGATGAAACCGGCGAAAAAGGCCGCTACCGGATAAAACCGCCGCAAGGACCCAAGCACAGACTCTCTCCTGCCGCCGACAAAAAACAAAACCCCGCTTTGCTTGCGCTCGGCGGGGTGTTGTCCGTTACTGAAGGAATCACCAACTGGGTTGGCGGAGACGGAGGGATTCGAACCCTCGATCCAGGTTTTGCCCGGATGCTCCCTTAGCAGGGGAGTGCCTTCGACCTCTCGGCCACGTCTCCTTACCGTTCGGTAACGAGGCGCGGATATTACATGCTCCGCGCCGTTTGGTCAATCACCAATGCAAATTATTGCTGATCGAGGCCGAAAGCGCGGTGCAGAACGCGGACGGCCAGTTCCAGATACTTTTCGTCGAGAACGACGGAAATCTTGATCTCGGAGGTGGAGATCATCTGGATATTGATGCCTTCGTCGGCCAGCGCCTTGAACATCTTGGAGGCAACGCCCGGATGCGAACGCATGCCGACGCCGACGGCAGAGACCTTGCAGATCTTGTTGTCGCCGGTCACTTCGCGGGCACCCAGCTTGACCTTGACCTCTTCCAGGATGGCCTGGGCCTTGGCGAAATCGCCGCGGTTGACGGTGAAGGAGAAATCGGTGGTGCCGTCGTGACCGACGTTCTGGATGATCATGTCGACGTCAACGTTGGCTTCGGCGATCGAACCCAGGATCTGGTAGGCAATGCCCGGGGTATCGGGCACGCCGAGCATGGTCAGCTTGGCTTCGTCGCGGTTGAAGGCGATGCCGGAAATGATCGGTTGTTCCATGTTCTTGTCTTCCTCAACAGTAATCAGCGTGCCCTCGCCTTCATCCTGGAAGCTGGACAGCACGCGCAGTTTGACCTTGTACTTGCCGGCGAACTCGACCGAGCGGATCTGCAGCACCTTGGAGCCGAGGCTGGCCATTTCCAGCATTTCCTCGAAGGTGATGGTATCGAGCTTCCTGGCTTCCGGCACGACGCGCGGGTCGGTGGTGTAGACGCCATCGACATCGGTGTAGATCTGGCACTCGTCGGCCTTGAGCGCCGCCGCCAGGGCAACGCCGGAGGTATCGGAACCGCCGCGACCCAGCGTGGTGATGTTGCCGTGCTCGTCCACGCCCTGGAAGCCGGCGACAACGACCACCTTGCCGGCATCGAGATCGGCCCGCATGTTGGACTCGTCGATCGACAGGATGCGCGCCTTGGTGAAGGTACTGTCGGTCAGGACCTTGACCTGGCCGCCGGTGTAGCTGCGGGCCGGAACGCCGATGTCCTTCAGCGCCATCGCCAGCAGGCCGATCGTGACCTGTTCGCCGGTCGAGCAGATCTGATCCAGCTCGCGCGGATCCGGGCTGGCCGAAATTTCCTTGGCCAGCGCGATCAACTTGTTGGTTTCGCCGCTCATTGCGGAAACGACCACCACCACCTGGTGGCCCTGTGCGTGGAACTTGGCCACACGCTTGGCGACATTTTTGATCCGCTCGGGGTTACCGACCGAGGTGCCGCCGTACTTTTGAACAATCAACGCCATGGAAGTATCCGGTTAAACGTTGCAAACGGGAAAAAAGAAGGCCGGATTTTAACCCAGCCCCGCTTTATTCAGAACAGAAAAGTGCGTTTTTCAGATCTCGGCGAGCGCCCGCAAATGCGCGCCAACGCTGCGCGCCAGCGAGCTCATCACATAGCCGCCTTCGAGCATCGAAACGATCCGCTTGTTGCTGAACTCGGCCGCGACCTTCATCAACTGTTCGGTACACCAGGCGTAGTCCTTCTCGACCAGCTTGAGGCCGCCCATGTCGTCCTCGTAATGCCCGTCGAAGCCGGCGGAGATCAGGATCATCTGCGGCTTGAACTCGCGCAGGCGCGGCAGCCAGACCTGAGCGACGGCATCGCGGAATTCCTCGCCGCCGCAACCGGAGGCGAGCGGCACGTTGCACATGTTGGCGGCCGGGTTGTCGGCACCGCTATAGGGGTAGAAAGGATGCTGGAAGACGCTGCACATCAGCACCTGCTCGTCACCGGCGAAGCAATCTTCGGTACCGTTGCCGTGGTGCACGTCGAAGTCGATGATCGCGACCCGCTCCAGGCCATGCGCCTTGAGCGCGTGGCGGGCGGCGACGCCGACGTTGTTGAAGAAGCAGAAGCCCATCGGGTTGGCCTTCTCGCAATGGTGGCCGGGCGGGCGCACGGCGCAGAAGGCGTTCTGCGACTGGCCGCTCATCACCAGATCGACGGCCAGGACACCCGAACCGGCGGCGCGCAGGGCGGCCTGCCAGGTGTGCGGATTCATCGCGGTATCGGGATCGAGATGGACCACGCCCATCTCCGGTGAAGCGCGCTTGATCCGCTCCAGATGGGAGGCCGGATGGACGCGTAGCAATTGATCGAAGGTCGCCAGCGGTGCGTCGTGATAGACGAAATAAGCATCGATCCCCTGGGCAATCATGAAATCGCTGATTGCGGTCAAGCGCTGCGGGCACTCCGGGTGATGCGACCCCATGTCGTGCAGAAGGCAGTCGCGATGGGTAATGAAGGCAGTGGTGCTCACTTGTTCTCTCTTTTCTCTGGCGGCGCGCGTACCGGCGCCCGGTGAAATGCCATTATGTTCTCATTTCCCGAAGCGCTTCAAGGTCCATGGCGGTAAAGACGGTATAAAGACCCGTCACTGTCGCCAAATGCAAACAGCAGCCAGTGAGCAGGCAGCGCTTTGCGGAAGTACCGGGGAGCCGCCCCGAACCGTAGAATGTGCGGGGGCCTCCGGCTCGCATTTCCGCTCCGATCTCCTTCACCTCTTCCCCGGAATAGCACCATGCCAGGAAATCCCGCTCCCTCCATCGCCTCCTTGAACACGGTGCTGGCCCGCGCCAGCGAGGTCATTCTCGGCAAGGAAAGAGAGTTGCGACTGGCTTTGAGCTGCCTGCTTGCCGGCGGCCATCTGCTGCTTGAAGACTTGCCGGGCATGGGCAAGACGACATTGGCGCAAACCCTGGCCAGCTTGCTTGGACTCGATTACGCTCGCATCCAGTTCACCAGCGATCTGCTGCCGGCCGACATTACCGGCGTTTCGATTTTCGAGCGCGAGCACGGCGAATTCCGCTTCGTCCCCGGTCCGGTATTCACGCAGTTGCTCCTCGCCGATGAAATCAACCGAGCCACCCCCAAAACACAAAGTGCCCTGCTGGAGGCAATGGAGGAAGGACAGGTCACCAGCGAGGGCATGACTCGCCCCCTGCCGCGACCTTTTTTTGTGATCGCAACGCAGAATCCCAGTCATCAGATCGGTACTTTCCCGCTCCCCGAATCGCAGCTCGACCGTTTCCTCATGCGACTGAGCCTGGGCTACCCCGATCCGGCGGCGGAACGCGCCTTGCTCGCCGCCGGCAGCCGGAGAGCGGGAGCGCGGGCCCTGCCCGCGGTATTGCACGCGACCGACTTGCCGGCACTGCAGGAAGCCGCTGCGGCCACGCACGCCGCCGCGCCCCTGATCGAATATGTCCAGGCCCTGCTCGCCGCCACGCGGCACCATCCAGCCTTCATGCACGGTCTATCGCCACGCGCTGGCCTGGCCCTGCTTGCCGCCGCACGAGCCTGGGCTTGGCTGGCCGGGCGCGAAATGGTGATTCCAGACGATATCCAGGCGGTTTTTCCGGCACTTGCCGGGCATCGCCTGCGCTCGGCCCAAGGCAGCGGCTTTGCCAGCCAGGAAGAGTTGGCCGCCCTGTTGCGCACGGTTCCCATCCCCTGAAAGGCTGAAAAAATGGGCTTTTCCACGGTCGACCGTGTCAAAACCGCATTTTTCCGCCGCCACAGCGATGGTGGCGGCCCGATCCTGCTCGACCGCCGGCGCATTTACCTCCTGCCCACGGCCGCCGGACTGCTCTATGCCGTCATGCTCCTGACCATGCTCCTGGCGGCGATCAATTACAACCTGGCGCTGGGTCACCTGCTGGTTTTTCTGCTGCTGGCCCTCGGCCTCAACACCATGCTGCACAGCTTTCGCAACCTGCACCGGCTGCGCCTGACGCCGGGCCGCTGCGCTCCGGCATTTGCCGGTGAAAGCGTGCATTTTCCGCTCTGGATCGAAGCCGACGACGATGAGCCGCGACTGGCGCTCGAGGTCTCGAGTGCCGGCCAGCTCCTGCTGCGCCTGGAGCAATGTCCCACCGGCGGAGACTGGCTGATGCTGCCCATCGGCAGCCAGGTACGCGGCTGGCTGCCGCTACCGCGCCTGAAGCTGGGCAGCCGCTACCCGCTTGGTCTCTTCATTGCCTGGAGCAATCTGCAGCCGGAAATGCGTGCCCTGATCTACCCCGCGCCGCGCCATACCCCCTTGCCACCGCCCCGGGAAAATACGGGAGAGCAGGGCAGCGGTGATGACGGGCTGGACGATTTTGCCGGCTTTCGCGACCGGCAGCCGGCCGATTCTCCGCGCCACGTTGCCTGGCGAGCCAGTAGCCGACAAGTCGACGAACGCCCTCTGCTGGTCAAGCAGTTTGCCGGCGGCAGCCACCCGGAATACCTCTTCGACTGGAACGACTGCCTGCCGGCAGACGATGAAACGCGTCTCTCGCAGTTATGCGGCTGGGTACTGGCCGCCGACGCCGCCGGCAACCGCTACGGCTTGCGTCTGCCCAATCGCATCATTGACTGCGACCGCGGCAGCGAACACCGGCAACGCTGCCTGGAAGCGCTCGCCCTTTACCCGGCAGGCAGCGCATGAAAAAGGGCCGGGCCACCGATACCGTCCTGGAGCACGCCGCCCTGCCCTGGCTACAGGCCGCAGTGCTTGCCTGCCTCCTGCCGCATGCCTTGCATCTGCCGCTCTGGCTGTCGCTGGGCGTTGCCTCGACCCTGGCCTGGAGCCTCAACCTGGCATTGCGCCAGGGCAGCTTGCCACCGCGCTGGCTGCTTCTCCTCGCAGTCCTTGCCGCCTGCGGCGGCATCGTCCTCGAGTACCGCAGCCTGTTCGGGCGCGAACCGGGGGTGGCAATGCTGGTGGCGATGGCCACCCTGAAACTGCTCGAGTTGCGCAGCCGCCGCGACGCACTGCTCCTGCTCATCCTCGCCTGTTTCCTGTTGCTGACGCATTTTTTCCATAGCCAGAATCTACCCACCGCGCTCTGGCTACTGTTCGCGGTCTGGCTGATCGTCGCCGCCATGCTGCGCCTGCAAACCAGCGCCCTGCCGCCACGAGCGATGCTGCATACGGCAGCACGCCTGGGGATGCAGGCCATGCCGCTGACCCTCGTCCTCTTCCTTCTTTTTCCCCGTATTTCCGGGCCTTTGTGGGGATTGCCGCACGATGCCCAGCGCGCCCGCAGCGGACTCTCGGAGCATGTCGCGCCCGGCAGCATCGCCGATCTGGCCCTCAGCGGCGACATTGCCTTTCGCGTGCGCTTTGCCGCCGGAGTGCCGGCACGAAACTTTCTTTACTGGCGCGGACCGGTTCTCGAGCATTTCGATGGCAGCGCCTGGACGCCGGCAAGACCGGGCGGGGGAAAGCCACGCCTGGAGACAACGGCCCCCGCAATCGCTTATGAGACAACGCTGGAGCCGAGCCGCCAGCGCTGGCTGCTGGCGCTCGACGCCCCGACAAGCTGGCCGGCAACGGCCAGACTCGACGCCGGCCTCAGCCTGGTCGCCCGCGAGCCCCTGCACGAACGGCAGCGCCTGAGTTTTTCCTCCAGCCTCGACTACCGCTATAACCGCGACCCCAATCCCGGCGAACTGCAACGCAACCTTCGTCTGCCACCGGGCAGCAACCCCCGCAGCCAGGCGCTCGGTCGCCAATGGCGGGACGAAATCGCCGATCCGCAGGCACGCGTCGAACGCGCCCTGAAGCTTTTCACGCAGGCCCCCTTTGCCTATACCCTGCAACCGCCGCTGCTCGGCCCGCAAGCGATTGACGAATTTCTCTTCGAGCAACAACGGGGATTCTGCGAGCACTACGCGGCCGCCTTCGCATTGCTGATGCGCGCCGCCGGCGTCCCGGCCCGCGTCGTTACCGGTTACCAGGGAGGCGAGCTCAACGCCGTCGATGGCTATCTGGTCATCCGTCAGTCGGACGCCCACGCCTGGAGCGAGGTCTGGCTTGCCGGCCAGGGCTGGCGACGGGTAGACCCGACGGCCGCTGTTGCACCCGAGCGCATCGAACTCGGCCTCGTCGCCGCGCTGCCCGCGGGTGAGCCGCTACCCTTGCTGGCCGCCATGCGCGCCGGCTGGCTGCTCGAACTGCGCGATCGCTGGGATGCACTGAACAATGCCTGGAATCAGCGGGTACTCGGATTCAACGCCGAACGCCAACGCGAGTGGCTGGCCGGCCTGGGATTGAACCCCGGCGACTGGCGCCGCTGGGCGCTGTTTCTCGGTGCCGGCACAAGCGGCCTGCTTGCCTTGCTTGCACTCTGGCTGCTGCAACAACGACCTCGCCGCGACCCCTGGCGCAAGGAATGGGACAAAGCCTTGCGCATTCTGGCGCGACGGGAAGTAAACTGCGCCCCCGGAGAGGCGCCCCTGCAATTGCTGGCGCGTGTCGAAAGCAGGATTCCTAATCTTGCGCCCGACTTTGCCCGCGTCGTCAATACCTACCTCCGTGCCCGTTACGGCCCCGCCGCCGGAGAGGTGGAAAGACAGGTCGCACTCCGCGAATTACGCGCCGCCGTGGCGCAACTCGATAAAGGAAGATGGTTTTGAGAAACACCCGCCTCACCCCATGCCCCTCGCCCCGCTCCAGCGCAGCTTTGTCGCGCTGGGTGCTAGCCGGCCTTTTTGCTCTTTTCGCGACGTCGACCGTGGCAGCCGGCAAAAATGCGGGCGAAAAGCCACCCAGCCTGGCCGACGACGAAGCGGTGGTCGGTTTTGCCCGCGAGATGGAACAACGGCATGGCTTCCATGCGGCAACCCTGCTCGCCCAGTTCGCCCAGTTGCACCCCAACCCGCGCGTCCTGCAGTTGATCAAGCCACCGGCAGTTCCGCAGCAACGTTCCTGGGAACGTTACCGCTCGCGCTTTCTCAATGAACGCCGTATCGAGGGAGGTCTCCGCTTCCGGCAGCAGCACCGCGACCGCCTGACGCGTGCCAGCGCGCTTTACGGCGTACCGGAAGAAATCATCGTGGCAATCATCGGCATCGAAACCGAATACGGCAGGAATACCGGCGGTTTCCGCGTTCTGGAAGCCCTGGGAACCCTGGCTTTTCACTATCCGCCACGCGCCGATTTTTTCCGCACCGAGCTTGAGCAATTCCTGCTCCTCAGCCGTGAAAATCGCCTCGATCCACTGAGCGTCAAGGGATCATTTGCCGGAGCCATCGGCATCCCGCAATTCATGCCCGGTAGCCAGCGGCGCTACGCGGTCGATTTCGACGGCGACGAGCGGGTCGATCTGTCTGGCAGCGTCGGCGATGCAATCGGCAGTATCGGGCGCTTTCTCGAGCAGCACGGCTGGCAGGCCGGCAAACCCATTGCCCAACCCGCCCGGGGCAATACTTCGCCACCGGCAGAGCTGATCGAGGCAGGAATCCGCCCAAGCCTCGGCCGGCGCGAACTGCACGCAGCGGGAATCGACAACGAGATCGGCGAGGAGGAAAAGGTGGCCTTGATCGACCTGGCATCGCCGGACAAGGAAGTCGAATATTGGCTCGGCCACGACAACTTCTATGTCATCACCCGCTACAACCGATCCAGTTTCTACGCCATGTCCGTCTTCCAGCTAGCCGAGGAAATCCAGAGGAGATCACCGCGCTGAACCCGGCAGGAAACCCGGAAAAGCCGCCGCGAGCACAACCAAGGCGGGGCGGCCTCCGACTCAAGAAACAAAATCGCCGACGCTTGCTTGTTTCAGGAACGCCGTTCCCGCCGCTGGGCGGGATCGGGATGCTCAGAGAAGGGAATCGCGGGAAATATTGCCGCGCTTGATGATCTTGCGCAGGTTATCCAGACCTTCCATCTGGATCTGGCGGACGCGTTCCCGCGTCAATCCAAGTTCGCCGGCAATGCAGTCGAGAGTTGCGATATCGGTACCGTTCAGGCCGTAGCGGCGTTCGATCACCAGGCGCTGGCGTTCGGGCAAGCGTCCCAGCCACTGATCGAGCAGGGAACCGATTTCACTCGACTGCAACAGCGACTCGGGATCGTGCCCCTCCTCGTCCGGGATCAACTCGGACAGGGAATGCGCCGAATCGAGATCGAGCGGCGCGTCGAGCGAAGCAATATGCTCGTTGAGCGACAGGATCCGCCTGACCTCCTCCACCGGCTTGTCGATCAGCAAGGCGACTTTTTCCACGGTCGACTCGCGCCTTTCGGCAAAATCGAGATGGTGCATCGCCCGCAGGACAACATTGATTTCCTTGATGACATGCACCGGCAGCCGGATCGTTCGCGACTGATTCATGATCCCGCGCTCGATACTCTGGCGTATCCACCAGGTAGCGTAAGTCGAGAAGCGGAAGCCTCGCTCGGGGTCGAATTTCTCCAGCGCATGAATGAGGCCGAGATTTCCCTCTTCGACCAAGTCAAGCAAGGGGATGCCGCGATTGAGGTAGTGCTTGGCGATGTTCACCACCAGCCGCAGATTGTGCTCGATCATCTTCTGCCGGGCAGCAAAATCGCCGGCACGCACCCGCCGGGCCGTCGCCACCTCCTCCGCCGGCGTCAGCAGGGGTTTGGCACCGATTTCGTTGAGATAAAGCTGGGTAACGTCCTCGAGCAACTCCTGTTCAGGGGTCACCGCCTCCGCCTCGGGCAGCACGACCGCCTCTTCCGCATCCTGGGGAAAGGTCTCTTCGTCCGGCTGCTCGCTGTAATCGCTCATCGTTTTGGCAGGAATTGGGCTGGGTCGACGGGTTTGCCTTGCTTGCGAATCTCGAAATGCAGTTTCACCGAATCGGCATCGGTATTCCCCATTTCGGCAATTTTCTGACCACGACTCACCTGCTGCCCTTCGCGCACCAGGATCTTGCGGTTGTGAGCGTAAGCGGAGAGGAAGGTAGCATTGTGCTTGACGATAACCAATTCACCATAGCCACGCAAGCCAGCCCCGGCATAAACTACTTTGCCATCGGCGGCCGCAAGGACCGGATCGCCAGCCTTGCCGGCAAAATCCAGCCCCTTGCTGCCCGCCTCGCTGAAAGGCGAGCTCAGCTTCGCCGACGTCGGCCAGGCCCACACCGGATCGTCACTCACCGCGATTGCCGCCGCCGGTGCGGGAGACGGCGCCGATTCCGGCGACTTGGCAGCCTCGGGGCCCCTGACCGGCTCCTGCACCTTGTTCAGCCGGGCATAGGCTTCGTCGGAATATGGTTCCTTGCCGCCTCGCGGCTCGCGCTTGACGGCAGCAGACGCCACCCCGGCTGCGGCGACCGGAGACGCTGCCACTGCCGGCTGAGGATCGAGAGGCCGTGATTCGACCAGAGGCGCTGCCGCCACCGGTTTGGCCTGAACCGGAGTTTCACCGCCGGGCGAAGCACTCGCCGCAATACGCAGGCTTTGCCCCTCGCGAATGGTGTAGGGAGCGGGAATGCCGTTCCAGGCAGCGAGATCGCGGTAATCAAGACCGTGTTCGAGCGCAATCCGGTAGAGCGTGTCCCCGCGCTTGACCAGATAATGACCGGCCGCCGTCGCCGGAACGGCCGTGGCGGTACCACGTAAGGCCGCGCCACGCTCCTCCGTCGGTGCCGGCGGTTGCGACATGCAGGCGGAAAGCAGGAATGCGGCAACAAGCGCCGAGGAAAGCACCGGCATGGAGACCGGCGGCGCAAAGGTTCGGAATCGGTAAATGGCGCTCATTGCATTCCTGCAAGCAAGGGGACAAAACGAACGGCGTCGAGGCGAGTTTCGACCAGGCCCTGCGGCGTCCTCTCGATCAGGCTGAGAAACTGCTCGCCAACGCCTACCGGCAGGATCAAGCGCCCTCCCAGTGCCAGTTGGGCCAGCAAGGCCGGCGGAATCGCGATCCCCGCCGCCGCCACGATGATACTGTCGAAGGGGGCGAGTTCGGGTAAACCGTGCTGGCCGTCGGCATGTTTCAGTCGAACATTGAACTGCTGCAGGGTCCGCAGGTTGAGCTTGGCTTTCTCCAGCAGCGGACCGATGCGCTCCAGCGCATAAACCTCATGGGTCAACTGCCCGAGAACCGCCGCCTGATAACCGCAGCCAGCCCCTACCTCCAGCGTCCGCCCCAAGGCCGGTCGCCCATTGAGCAGCAGTTCGATCATGCGGGCAACGATGAATGGCTGCGAAATGGTCTGCCCCATGCCCAGGGGCAAGGCCGTGTCCTCGTACGCCCGCGAGGCCAGCGCTTCCTCGACAAAGACGTGGCGCGGCACGGCCGCCATTGCCGCCAGAACCTTTTCGTTGCGGATACCCTTTTCGCGCAGGCGGTCGACCATGCGTGCCCGCGTGCGTTGGGAAGTCATGCCAATACCTTGCAACACCTGACCCTTACCTCATCCAGTGGCGAATTGCGGGAAGTTGCCCAACATGGGTCAAATCGATCTGCAGCGGAGTCACCGAAACACAGTTTCTTTCGAGCGCATCGAAATCGGTACCCGGCCCGGCATCGGCTGCCGCGCCCGCCGCGCCGATCCAATACAGGATTTCGTTGCGTGGCGAAACTGTCCGGACCACGGGCTCCGCCTTGTGCCGGCGTCCAAGACGGGTCGCCTCGATACCCTGCAATTCGGAATAGGGAATATCCGGCACATTGACATTGAGCAATATCGGCTCGCGAATCGGATCGGCAATGAAGCGTTCGACCATTTCCCGGGCAATCCGGGCCGCCGTCGTGAAATGCCGGCCGGCAAAACTGGTTAATGAAACCGCCAGTGCCGGCACTCCGAACAAATACCCCTCGGTGGCTGCCGCCACTGTCCCCGAGTAAATGGTATCGTCGCCCATATTGGCGCCGAGATTGATCCCGGAAACGATCAGATCGGGCTGGTGGTCGAGCAAGCCGGTCAACGCCAAATGCACGCAATCGGTTGGAGTGCCATTGACGAAATGGAAACCGTTGGCTGCGGTTTTCAAATGCAGCGGACGATCCAGTGTCAGTGAATTACTCGCCCCGCTACGATTTTGCTCCGGGGCCACGACAACGATCTCGCCCAAACCCTCGAGGGCTTCGGCAAGCGCGGCCAGACCGGGAGCGAGGTAGCCGTCGTCGTTACTGAGAAGAATACGCATCGATGCCGACATCAGACCAGGAGTTGCTCCAGGGTACCGCCCGCGTTCTGCCACGCCTCGACCCATTTCGGCACACGACCACGCCCCGTCCATTGCAAGTCGGCATTTTGCGGATGACGGTATTTGACCCGCACCTTGATTCCGCTCGTTGCCTTGCCCCTGACGCCATCCTTGCCCACGATATCTTCCATCACATAACCGCGAGCCTTGGCCAGAGCACGCAGTTCCTCGAGAATCTGTGCCCTTTCCTGATTTTCACGCCGTTTCAGTTCCTGCGGGATCTGCTGCAACAGGTTGCGCAATTCGGGAGTGGAAAGTGTCATCAAATCCATATATCACCTCGGTTTTATTCCATTAGCCCAGATACAGCCATGGTGGCTGTGAAGGAGGTGCCATTCTATTACCAGTCGAAAAACAATGTGAAGAGATTACCCGGAGTATCGAGAAAAAACGCCCCATATTTGAATCGAATGGGTAAAACCCGGTTTTCCCCCGCTGAATCGAGCGCAAATGGCCGGCCGGGCGCGGAGCGGCCATTTCTCGGGTTCTCAGTTCAGTTTGTCCGGACTACCGCAGCAGTACTTGAATTTCTTGCCGCTACCGCAAGGGCAGGGATCGTTGCGCCCGACTTTCTCGTGCGCTGCCTGAACCTTGCCACCGACACGCTTGTTGCGCCAGAAGTTGTAAAGGGTCTGGATCACGACCGGCAGGCTGTCCTGGACATCGGCAATCAGCCGCGCCTCCTCGGCCGGCGAGAACCAGCGTTCGCCACTGTTCTCGACATCTTCCTTGAGCATGCCATTGAGGAGGAAAAGCGGCTCCAGCAGTTCCGACAG
Source organism: Azonexus sp. (assembly GCF_023150235.1). Lineage (GTDB taxonomy): Bacteria > Pseudomonadota > Gammaproteobacteria > Burkholderiales > Rhodocyclaceae > Azonexus. The sequence continues at coordinate 90,560 of NZ_JAKLLH010000009.1, read as the reverse complement.
GTCTTCGGCATGCTTGCCCGCCAGTTCGTACCAATCGCCGGCAAGATTGGCACCGAGAATATAGGCATCGGCCCAGGCCTCGTAGTCGTACTCCTCGCAATCCTCATCGACGGGGTAGAGCAAGGGGGCTACCGTTTCGTCGGCGTACAGCGCGCTGGCGATTTCATTATTCAGGCGCATCAGCAGCTCGACTGTCTCGGCCACCTCGGCTGTCGTCGCATTCTCCAGTCCCTGCCCCAGCGCCTCCGCCAGCCAGACTGCCGGCATGACGGTCTGCGGGCCGCTGATTACGGCACAAAGCATGGCCTGAATCTCATCAAGGCGAAATGCCTCGCCGGCAAAAGCCTCGCATTCGAGCAAATTTTCCAGACGATCGAGATCGGACTCGGTCAACGGCAGCGTATTCATGGGCGGCATCCTCCTATCAATGGGGCGAATCATAGCCGACTTTAGCCGACAATCTCCCTGCTCGGGGCTCGATCCATGGCCGAGCGTCAGGCAAGGTGCCCCTGCAATCGTCCGAGGAAAGTTGGCGGCAGAAGTACCGGGCGCCGTTCGCGGTAATCGAAACACATGATCCCGTGCTTGCCGCGTGCCACTTCGCGTTCGCCGACCGAAGCCCGCCAAACCAGATCGCAACCATATTTGTTGAAGTCGTCGGCGCTCATCTCGATACACAAGGTTTCGCCATGGAATGCTTCCGAACGGTACTGCACCGCGACGTCGGCAACGATCACCCCGACGCCTTCAACATCGAGTTCGGAATACCCCAGGTGCCGGAAAAAGCGGACACGAGCCTCGGAGACCAGCATCAGCAAGGCGGCGTTATCGAGGTGATTGCCGTAGTTGATGTGATTGATATAAACGGGAAGGTCGGTGGCAAAAAGAAAAGTTGCGGGAAGATCGATCTTGACGCGGGCCATGGGAGCTTTCGAAAACGGGGAAAAGGATGAGGGTTGCCTACCCCGCTTCAATCGACCGGCAGGATTTCGCCACCGTCGTAGAAGCGGAAAATGCCGCGACCGGCCCGCTTGGCTTGGTACATCGCCATGTCGGCATGCCGCGACAGGGCGTCGAAATCGCGACCGTGCTCGGGATAGATGGCGATACCGAGGCTGGCTCCGATTTCGACCTGGTGCCCGAGAACGTCGAAGGGCTGCAGCAAGGCATCGACGATGTTGCCGGCAACACGAGCCGCATCCTCACGTCCGCCCAGATCGCGCAGCAAGGCCATGAACTCGTCACCCCCCTGGCGCGCCACGGTATCGCTTTCACGGATGCAGCCGCGCAGGCGACGCGCCACCAGGCGCAGAAGTTCATCCCCCGCATCGTGGCCCAGGGTGTCGTTCACCGCCTTGAAGCGATCCAGGTCGAGAAAAACGACGGCGAAACGCAGATTGTTGCGGTGACTGACGGCCAGTTCCTGCTCAACCCGGTCGCGATAAAGGGTTCGATTGGGCAGGTCAGTGAGCGCATCGTAGAACGCCATGTGCTGCAGATTTTCCTCGGCGGTCTTGAGAACGCTGATGTCGGAGAAGACGCCGACGTAGTTGGTGAGCCCGCCGAGATTGTCGCGAATGGCGGTGATCGACAGCCAGCAGGGAAACTCGCTGCCATCCTTGCGCCGATCCCAGATTTCACCGACCCAACGCCCATCCCGGTCCAGCGACTCCCACATCTCGCGGTAGAAATCCGCATCGTGCCGCCCGGAACGGGTAAGGGCCGGGGTCTGGCCGATCACCTCATCGCGCTCGTAGCCCATCATCCGGCAGTAAGCCGGATTGACGTCGAGAATGCGAGATTCGGGATCGGTGATGACGATGCCTTCGAGCGTGTTTTTCAGGATCTGATCGGAAAACTGCAGCTGTCGCTCCATTTTCCGGCGCTGCAGGTGCGCCTTGACCCGGGCGCGCAGAACCGGAGCGACGACAGGCTTGGTGAGGAAATCATCAACGCCCTCCTCCAGCCCCTGAACCTCGGTCTCCTCCGAGGTATCGGCCGTCAGGAAAATGACTGGCACGTCGCGCGTGGCGGGCGCGGCACGCAAGGCGCGCAACACCTCGTGACCGTCCATTCCCGGCATCATGATATCGAGGAGAACGAGATCCGGTGTCTCCTTGCGAGCCGCGATCTCAAGTGCCTGAAGGCCACCGGTCGCCGTTTTCAGGCGATATTCGCGCTGCAGGACCGAAACCAGCACATGCAGGTTCGCCGGCACATCGTCGACAAGCAGTAAAAGTGGTCGGGTATCGTGTTCCATCATCGCCCTTGATCCAGTCAGCCAGCGCGCCCTTCATCGTTCCAGCCCGCCAGTGCATTCAACGCAGCAGCATAATCGAAATTGTCCAGGCAGCGTAGTGCCAAAGCAAGCTCAGGCATCGCTTCCGCCGCCCCGCGCAATTTTTCAACCAACTCGCCGGGAGGATATTCGTCTTCCCGCAAACAGGAGAGAAGGCGCGTCTTTTCCGCCTCCGTCAGCACGGGCGGCGACGCCACGGTCGTTCCGCGCGGCACCTGCGCCAAAATTTCCTGCGCGCAACAGCTCAGACCCTCCTGCAATGCCGCAATCCGTCCGCGCGCATCGGTCGACACGGTCGACGCCGAAAAAAGGCTTTTTTCCAGCGCCCCGGCCTGCTCGGCCAGAATCGTTGCGCCAAGATTGGCAAACAGGCCCTTGAGCAGATGCGCCTCCTGGCCCAGCAACGAGGGGTCGCGGCCCGCGGCCAGGCGCGCGCAATAATCCGGTATCTGCTGCGCGGCATCGTGCAGCAACTGGAACAGCAGCTCGCGATTCCCCCCCAGGCGCGACAGAGCTTCGGCCAGGTTGAAGCCGGGCAAGGAAGGCAGCGCCTGGGTATTGCCAGTGCGCTCCGGTTCACGCGGCATTTCGCGACCCAAGCTGTGGCCGAGTACGGTGAGCAGTGTTCCGGGATCGATCGGCTTGGGAACGAAGCCGTTCATTCCAACCTCGCTGCACTGGCGGCGGTCCTCCGGCATCACGGCAGCGGTCATGGCGATCACCGGCAGCCCACGGGCGTGCGGCAAGGCCCGAATACGACGGGTAGCCTCCAGCCCGCCCATCACCGGCATGTGCAAATCCATGAGCACCGCATCGAACATTTCCCTGCTGGCCAACTGCTCGACCGCCTGCGCGCCATTCTCGGCAATTTCGACACGAGCCCCCTGGCGCCGCAGCAATTCGGCGGCCACCAGCTGATTGGTCGGATTATCCTCGACCAGCAGTAATCGCGTGCCGCCCAGCAACAAGCCGGGAGTGGCCGTCTCGCCGCGCGTGGCAGGACATAGCCCGGACGCCACGCCCACCCGTACATGAAAACTGAAGGTTGCCCCTTCCCCGGGAAGGCTGCTGACGGCAATATCTCCCCCCATCAGATGAACCAGCCGGCGTGAAATCGCGAGACCCAGACCGGTACCGCCATGCTTGCGGGTAGTCGAGGAATCGGCCTGTGTAAATGGCTGGAACAGTGTTTCACTCTGTGCCTGTGACAAACCGATCCCGGTATCACGGACTCCGAAGCGCAAACGTAGCGAGTCGGCGCCATCGCACTCGCCGGCCACCGCCACCTCGATTTCGCCATGCTCGGTGAATTTGACCGCATTACCGACGAGATTCACCAGCACCTGCGTCAGCCGGGTTGCATCGCCCATCAGGTACTGCGGCGTACCGGATGCGACGCTGAGTTGCAAATGCAGCCCCTTTTCCTCCAGCTGTGCCGAAAACAGGTCGACAACGTGGGAAAGCACCTGATCGAGGACAAAGGGCTGGTATTCGACGTCCAGCCTCCCCGCCTCGATCTTGGAGTAATCCAGGATATCGTTCAGGATCACCAGCAGGGCGCGCGCCGAATCGTGCACCTTGTTCAGGTAGTCGCGCTGCCCCGGCTCCAGCGAAGTATCCAGCACCAGCCGTGACAAGCCGATAATGGCATTCATCGGTGTTCGGATTTCGTGGCTCATGTTGGCCAGGAACTCCCCCTTGGCCAGATTGGCCGCCTCGGCAGCCTGCTTGGCCTGAATCAGCCCCTCCTCCGCATGTTTACGGTGAGTGATATCGACCACCACACCGACGAAATACAGAGGAACGCCGAAATCGTCGCGTAGTGCCGACAATGCAAGATCAACCCACAAAACCTCGCCAGCAGGGAGCAGATAGCGTTTTTCGACACGATAATCGTCGCGTGTTCCCGCCAGGATTTCGCAAAAATAACCGTGTTCGCGAGCCAGATCGTCCGGATGGCTGAGTTGTGCCAGATTCAATTCGCGCAAGGCTTCCACCGCATAACCGCGCATCATCTGCACAAAGGCCGGATTGAAATCGATCAACATCCCGGAGGCATCCGCAAAGACGATGCCGGTGTTCGATCGCTCGAAAATACCGCGAAACCTCGCCTCGCTCATCTGCACCACCCGGTGCATGTCGCGTAACTCGGCCGCACGTTCGGCAAGGCGCCCGAGCATGTCGTTGAATGCATGAGCCAGACGCGCAGCCTCGTCATCCCCCTCGACCTCGACCCGGCAATCCATGTCTCCGGCACGCACCCGCCCAACCACATCCTCGATCACGTACAGCTTGTGCGTCACCCGTCGTACCAGCACCGCCACCACCAGTACCACCAGGGCCAATGCCAGCAAGGCATAGAGCACCGCATTGCGTTGCAGCCCCAGCAATTCACGCCGTATTTCCGCCTGTCCGAGGCCAAGTCTGACCCAGCCGACGTGCTGACCGGCGAAATTCACGGGATGAAGATAATCGACCAGCATCCCGGCGCTGGCAATCAGGCGCCCTTCCACCTGCTCGGGGAGATCGGCCAGATAACGCCCACGGTAGGCGACATCGCTGTGTGCCAGCACCATTCCCTCGGGATCGGTCACGACGACAAAACTCAACTCCGGGTAAGCCTTCTGGACTTCGACCAGTTCCTGCAGCCCCAAAACATCGCGCGCCTTCAGCCAAGGCCCCGCCGCGCTGGCCACGCCGTAGGTCAAGGCCCTGGCCTGCGAGACTTTCTGTTCAAGAAGAAAATCCTGCTGCCGCTGAATTTGCAGAAAAACGAACAGGCCCATGGCCAAGGCCAGGACCAGTGCGATCCAGGCCACCAGCTGACGACGCAAGCCGGGCGGAAAAAGTGTCGGATAGCTCATGGCTGGGCCACCGGACGTACCTCACGCTCAAAACGCCGGATAAAGTCGCGCACCGGTTCATAAAAGGCGTTGTCCGCCCGATGAAAGCGCGCAGTCTGCATGGCGGCGAGGATATCCATGCCTTCCCGCGAATCTGTGAGGTCGAGCAAGGCAGTCTGCAATTTGCGCCGAATTTCAACCGGCACGTCGTCCCGCAGCATCAGCGAATTGTTCAATAAAGGCGGCGTTTGCCAGATCACCCGCAACTGCGCCGCCTCCTGCGGATGATCTTTCTGGAAGGCCCGCCAGGGAGGTGGCCAAGTTGCGGCAATCGCCGTTTCGTTGAGAAAGACGCTCATGATCGACGATTCCTGCGAGCCCACGTAGCGATTATCCAGCTCGGTCGCAATATCGACGCCCTGGCGGTGGAGGTAGAACTGCGGCAGCATGGCCGCCGCCAGCGCGGTAGGCGATGGGTAGGCGATAGCCTTGCCGCGCAGATCGCGCGGATGCTTGAGTTCCGAATCCTTGCGCACAATGAAAATGCCGTAAAAATCCTCGGCATCTCCAGCCATGGCGATAACCCCATAACCGCTATCCATCGCCTGCAAGCTCTGCCAGGGATTGGGCAGCAGTATTTCCGGCGTGCGAGCGCGGATTTTTTCCTCGTAGGCTTGGTAATTCCGGGATGCCTCCAGTTCAAAGCGGGCTTCGGGCAGGCGGCGGTTGAGATAATCGATCAACGGCTGATACGACTCGCTGAGCTTCTGCGGATTGTGCAGCGGATGCACGGCCAGTCGATACAGGTTCTTCTTGCGCACCGGCGGCGCATCGAGATAACGAGGCCCGGAATCTCCGGAAACCGGCGTATCGCAGGCCAGCAATCCCAGGCACAGGCAAGCCGTCAAGCACAGTCGGAGCCATACGGCCACTCTTTCCGCCAACATTCTTCCCCTTTCCGCAACCCGCACCCGACAATTCGCGGCATTATATCCGTATGTCTTCGGAACGCCCTTTTCCCTCTCCGACACTCCGATGAAAACCCTGCTCATCGTATATCACTCGCACACCGGCGGCGCGCGGCAAATGGCGATGGCCGCCGCCGACGGGGCGCTCGCCGAACGCAATCTGCGCGTCGAACTGCGGCACGCGCCGGAGGCCGGCAGCCACGACGTGCTGACTGCCGACGGCTTTCTCTTCGCCTGCCCGGAAAACCTGGGCAGCATGGCCGGGCTGATGAAGGATTTTTTCGACCGCCATTACTATGCCGCGCTCGACCAGTTGAACGGTCGCCCCTACGCCAGCCTGATCTGCGCCGGCAGCGACGGCCACGGCGCCGCCCGCCAGATCGCGCGGATCGCTACCGGCTGGCGACTGAAGGCAATCGCCGAACCCTTGATCGTGCTCACCCACGCGCAAACCCCGGAAGCCATCCTCGCGCCCAAGCATCTGCACGCCGACAACCTCGCCCGCTGCAGCGAACTGGGCGAAGCGATGGCCAGCGGGATGGCCTTGGGGATATTCTGAGCAGGCCGGGTACAACCGGCAGCGCAGAACTCCGAGGCCACCGGCAATCCGCTGAGGCGCCGGCGACGAGCGGCGGGGTGTCGATATCGCCGGCAAAAGACTCGCCGAAGTACTGGCCCGGCGAGCCACCTGCGGCTCGATCTGGGCACCGCCGGGCAGCCGGCTATCGGCCACTTCGCCTTTTTCAATGCCCGTTATGCCGAGAACCTGTGGCGTCTACCGCTGGACTGGCTACGCGACGGCACGATCAACCGCGAGATTCCAGCCGAGCAACTGACGCCGGTGCCGCATCGGTGATCCGCGCCTCGGCGCAAATCCACTCGATCAGCGTTTGCGCCTGGCTGTTGGGCAGCGTATCGCGCTGGATCAGGCAATAGACCTTGTTCGATGCCGGTCCCGGCCGCGGCGTCGGCAGCGCCACCAGACGGCCGTCGGCGAGCATCGGGCCGATGATCTGCCCGCGCCCCAGGGCAATCCCCTGGCCGGCGACGGCGGCATGGATCAGTTGGTCGTAGAGATTGAAGCGAAGGATGCTTTTCGGCTTGACCCCGGACCAGCCTTGGGCTTCGAGCCAGCTGTTCCACTGCCACCAGGCCGAGGGATCGCCTTCGAATTCGAGCAGCGTCGCCTGTTCGATCAACTCGGGACGATCCAGGCGGGTCAGCTCCAGGCTCGGATGAGCGACCGGGAAGACGGTTTCGCCGAACAGGCGGATCGCGCCCGCCGGCATCAAGGCCTCCTGGCCGTAGCGGATGGCAACGTCGAGGCCGTCCTTGCGCAGATCCACGATCTGGTTGTTGGCCGAGATGCGTACTTCGATTTCCGGGTGCAAGGCTTGAAAGGCGCCCAAGCGCGGCAACAGCCACAAACCGACGAAACCGATACTGGCGGTAATCGTCACCGGCCGCCGGCGCAAGCTGCTCTCCAGCACCCCGAGCGCGTCCTGGAGGGTCTGCATGGCGCTGTCGGCAGCGCCGAACAGTTGCTCGCCTTCGGCGGTGAAGCGGATCGCCCGGTGCGTGCGCTCGAACAGTTTGACGCCGAGCGCGGTTTCCAGGGTGTGGATCTGGCGGCTGACCGCCGACTGGGTGAGAAACAGGTCGCCAGCCGCCAAGGTGATGCTCATTCGCCGTCCGACGGCGACAAATCCTCGCAGCAAATCCAGGGAGGGAATTTTAGCGAGGCTGACTGACATTACATTTACTCATGCAAGGCGACGAATAACTCAGTTGTGAAGCGGCATGTCATCGATTCTAATAGGATCCTCGCCGATCCCGACACTCACAGAGGCATGCGCACAGCGAATGTTCAGCGCCAATCGCCCTGGCATCGGCCCCAGCACTGCCCCCGACCAGGAGAACCGACATGCCGCACCTATCCGACCCGCACTTCGCCGAACGCGTACTCGCCAGCTTTGCCAAGCAGAACGCCATGCACCTGATCCGGGCCGTGATGCCGCTGGTCGAACACGGCAAGACCGAGATTCACGTGGCGCACTGGGACGGCATCGAACAGCAGCACGGTTTCGTGCACGGCGGCGTCGTCGGGATGATTGCCGATTCCGCGGCCGGCTATGCCGCGATGACGGTGGTGCCGGCCAGCGCCTCGGTGCTGACGGTCGAGTACAAGATGAACCTGGTCGCTCCGGCCGACGGCGAAAAATTGATTGCCCGCGGCCAGGTGGTGCGCCCCGGACGCACGCTGATCGTGACCCAGGCCGAGGTCTTTGCCGTCAAGGAGGGCAAGGAAACCTTGTGTGCCCTGATGCAGCAGACGATCATGGTGATGCACGGCAAGGCGGAAAAATAAGCACCGGCCGCCCATCCACGCCCCCCTGCGGCCCGGACGAGTTCCCGCCGCCGCCGGAAATCCCCCTCCCCGCTTCCCTTTCCCCGCTACCGCCAGGCAAGCTTTTCCCGTCGCCCGGCAAGTTTTTTGAGTTCAGACCATGTTTCATTCAATCCGTCGTCCCGACATCCTGACCGTCACCCTGGCTGCCGCCGGCATCCTGATGGTGACGATGGGCACCCGCCAGTCGTTCGGCCTGTTCATCAGCCCGATCGGCGACAGCACCGGCATGGGAATCGCCACCATCAGCCTGGCGCTGGCCATCGGGCAATTCACCTGGGGCGCGATCCAGCCGATAGCCGGCGCCATCGCCGACCGCTACGGTCCGCGGCTGGTTTTGCTCGCAGCGCTGATCACGCTGGCCGTCGGCTGTGCGGCGACGCCATTCATCGATAACGGTTTCGGCCTGGCCATCACCCTCGGCCTCCTGGCCGCAATGGGTTCCGGCGCCGGCAGTTTTTCGGTATTGATCGGCGCCGCCGCACAACGCCTGCCTTTTGAAGCGCGTGGCACGGCTTCGGGGGTGATCAATGCCGGCGGCTCCTTCGGCCAGTTCATCTTCGCCCCGATCCTGCAGAAGCTGATCCAGAGCATCGGCTGGATGGGCGCGATGTGGGCAATGGCGGTGGCGACGCTGGCGGCGCTGCCGCTGGTCGGCAAGCTGACCCGAGCAAGTGCCGCGGCCACGCAGCACGCCGACGATTCGCGGCTGGGCCAGGCCGTCGTCGATGCGCTGAAAAGCCCCAGCTACCTGCTCCTGCACGCCGGCTTTTTCACCTGCGGCTTTCACATCGCCTTCCTGGTCACTCACCTGCCCGGCGAAGTAAACCTGTGCGGCCTGCCGCCCAGCGTCGCCAGCTGGTCGCTGGCGATCATCGGCCTGGCCAACATCTTCGGCAGCCTCTACGCCGGCGCCTGCGTCACCCGCTATCGCAGCAAGTACGTACTGGCGGCGATGTACGGTTCGCGCGCCTTGCTGGTTCTCTGGTACTTGTGGATGCCGCGCACCGAATGGACCTACTACCTGTTCGCTGCCGGCCTCGGCTTTACCTGGCTGGCTACCGTCCCGCCAACCGCGGCGATTGTCGGCAAGCTGTTCGGAACGCGCTACCTGGCGACGCTGTTCGGGCTGACGCTGCTGTCGCACCAGATCGGCGGTTTTCTCGGCGCCTGGCTGGGCGGCGTGACGATTTCGCAGTTCGGCGACTTTTCCTGGATGTGGTACGCCGACATCGCCCTGGCGACCTTTGCCGCACTGGTCAACCTGCCGATCAAGGAAGCGGCGGTGATCCCGCCGCCACCGCGCCCTGCCGCTGCGGCGAGCTGAGCCCCCAGGCCGGCGCCGACGCACGGAAAAATGCCCAAAACCACGGTCGACCGTGGTTTTGGGCAAAAAACAGGCTCAAGCCAGCAGCGTTCCCGGCCTGCTTGCCGCCGCCTGAGCATTGAGCAAGGCGGTAAAGGCGCCGGCCGGCACCGGCCGGCTGAACAGGTAGCCCTGGCCGTAATTGCAACCGGCGGCGAAGAGGAAGGCGCGCTGGGCCTCGGTTTCGATGCCTTCGGCGATCACCTTCATCCCCAGCTTGTGCGCCATCACCACCATCGCCTCGACAATCGCCCGATCGCCGGGATTGTTTTCCATGTCGCGGACGAAGGACTGGTCGATTTTCAGGTAGTCGATGTCGAAGCGCTTGAGGTAGGCCATGGCCGAATAGCCGGTGCCGAAATCGTCGAGCGCGATTTCCAGCCCCTGGCGACGGAAGTGCTTGAGCTTGTCGAGCGCGCCCGAGGCTTCGTCGAGCAGCAGGCCCTCGGTGATCTCGATCACGATGGCGCGCGGGTCGAGACCGCAGTGGCGCAGGTGCTCGACCCATTCGAGGTGGGTCTTGCCGTTCTGGAACTGGCGCGGCGACTTGTTCACGCTGATCTGGAAAATACCGCCATCCGCCGCCGGATGTTCGTTCCAGACCAGCGCCCAGCGTACCGCCTCGAAGAAAACCCACTGCCCGAGCTCCTCGATCAGGCCGAGTTCTTCCGCCAGCGGAATGAAATCGGCCGGACTGACGAAGCCGCGCTCCGGATGTTTCCAGCGGATCAGGGCCTCGGCCTTGAAGATGCGACCACTGGTCAAATCGACGATGGGCTGAAAATAGAGCTCGAACTGGCGCAGCGCCAACGCCTGGCGCAGGTCGCGCGAGAGCGACTGGCGTTGCAGCGCGGCTTCCTGCAGCGACGGGGTGAAGAAGCTGTAGCGGTTGCGCCCGCCCTCCTTCGCCGCGTACATCGCCTGCTCGGCATTCTTGAGCAGCAGTTCGTGCGCCTCGCCGTCGTTGGGATAGAGCGTGATGCCGACGCTGGCGGTGACATAGACCGGCTCGCCATTGATCCGGCAAGGCTCCGCCAATTGCTCGACGATGTCCTGCGCAACCTGCTCGACGCGGCCGAGATCGGGCTGCGCCGGCATGATCAGCGCGAATTCGTCGCCGCCCAGGCGGGCGGTGGTGTCGGCCCCGCCGGCACAGCCGAGCAGGCGCCCGGCGACCTGCTGCAGCAGGCTGTCGCCGGCGGCATGACCGAGTTGTTCGTTGACCTCCTTGAAGTGATCGAGGTCGATGTGCAGCAGCGCCAGCGGCTGCTGCGCCGCCTGCGCCTTGCGCGCCTCCTGCTGCAGGCGGTCGCGGAACAGCCGGCGGTTGGGCAGCTCGGTCAGCGCGTCGTAATTGGTCTGGCGCCAGATCTGGTCTTCCCACTGCTTGCGGCTGCTGACGTCGGAAAACATCCCGATGTAGCGGTAGACGCGTCCGACCTCGTCGCGCAGCGCATTGATCGTCAGCCACTCGGGAAAAACCTCGCCATTCTTGCGCGCATTCCAGATTTCGCCGAACCACTGGCCGCTGGCGCCGAGGCTTTCCCACATTTCGCGGTAAAGGCTGGGCGGCGTACGTCCAGTCCCGAGAAATCCAGGGTCGCGCCCCACGGCTTCCTCGGGGCTGTAGCCGGTAATTCGCGTAAAAGCCGGGTTGACCGCGAGAATGCGTCGCTGCGCATCGCAAACGACGATTCCTTCGCTACTGGACTGAAAAACAGAGGAAGCAAGGCGCAATTCCTCGTCGATGCGCTTGCGTTCGAGCGCGTCGCCAACCAATTGCGCCGCCTGCTGAATAGCCTCGATCTGATCGTCTCCCGGCTCGCCCTGCCGGTCGCGGTAAATGGCAAAGCTACCGAGCAGGCGACCGCTGGCGGCAAATACCGGCTCCGACCAGCATGAGGCCAAACCTTCCGCTGCCACGCCCTCGCGCCAGGCCGCGTAATACGGATGACTGGTCAGATCGGCAACCTGCACCCGGCTACCACGCGCCACGGCGGTGCCACAGCAAGCATTCCCCTCGCCAACAGCCATGCCATCGATGAGACGAACAAAATCCGGCGACAGCGAAGGCGCGGCCGCCAGACGCAAGCAATCGCCCTCCGGGGTCAACAACATGACCGCGCCGCGCGCCCCGGGTTCGCCATCCTCGACGTGGCGAACGATCTCGTCGAGAATTTCCGATAGCGGCGCATCCGCCGCAAGCAGGGCGAAAAGCCGGTTGCGTATGCGTTCCCTTTGCTCGTGCTGACGACGCAAGGTGATGTCGTGTCCTTCGGAAAGCAGGAAAATCACCCGTCCCTGAGCATCGCAAATCGGCCAGATACGGTAATCGATGCACAGCCAGCGGCCACCGGCATCGCGCTGGCGGGCCTCGAAGGCATCAGCCTCGCCACAGGCCGCGCGCCGGCATGCAAGTTCAAGACGCTCGCGCAGCGCCGACGAAGCGTGTCCCCACCAGGGCGTTTCGACATAGCGGCGCCCCACGACGTCCTCTTCGCGCACCCCGGCCAGCCGCAGGGCAGCTGCGTTGGCCTTGAGCAGGACACCGTCCGTCTGCAAGAGACCGAGCAGTGCTCCAGCCGAGTTGAAGATGGACTCCAGTTGCGCCTGCGATTCGCGCAGCGCGGCACTGACCGCCGCATTCATCTCCTGCAACTCGTCCATGTACTGCCCTTCGAGCAGCGCGACAAAATCCTGCTGATTGACCACCCCCGCCATCAGGCCATTGTCGTGCACCACGACCAGGTGCCGGATTCGCCTCTCCAGCATGTAATTGAAGGCTTGCTGCAAAGGAGTATTGAGCGGGATGGTGAGTGCCGGCGAGGTCATGATCTCGGCCACACGAGTCTTGCGACAGTCGATACGACGGGCAAACAGACGGGTCACATCGCGCTCGGTGACAATGCCGAGAGGCCGGTTCTGTTCCACGACCACGGCACAGGTCAGTCGATTGCTGCGCATCAAACGCAACGCATCGGCCAGACAGGTATCGGGAGAAAAACGCAGCGCCTCGACGGTCATCACCGCACTCAGATCATTGAAGCGCGCAATCAGATCCTGGCTCAAATGGCGCCGGAAATCACTTTCGCTGACCATCCCGACCACACGACCGGCCGCATCGACCACCGCCAGATGGCGCAATTTCTGCATCGCCATCTGATGATGTGCCTGGCGCCAGTCCTGCGCCGCCTGTGCCGTCCGCACCGGATGGCTCATCACCGCCGTCACCGGCGTTTCCGGGTCATAGCCATGATCCCAGGCCCGCAACACGTCGCGCTCGGTAAGAATGCCCTCGGGCATCCCATCGGTAGCGATCAGGACCGAGCTGATGCGCAATCCGCTCATCAGCTCGGCGGCCTGATACAAGGTCCAGGTTGGCGGAATCAGCTGCAACTCCGTCGTCATCAATTCGGATAGCGGCTTGGTGTCGGTCATGGCAGAACAAGCGGGGCGGATTGGGAAGGAAACAATCGGCCCATTCTAATTGCAATATCCGTAATCAATAACAAGAAAACTGGAAAAGAGCGGGGAAGAAATCTCAAATTTCGCTAAAAACGACAGTTTCCGGCAAACGCGATTTCGGCAGGGCGGCATTGAAATCATCCTCGCCACGATGCCCCAGGGCGAGCATCACCACGCTACGCAAGCCTTTTTCCGGCAAACCGAGCGCCGCATCCACCGCTGCCGGATCGAAGCCCTCGAGCGGGCAGGCATCCAGTTGCAGGGCGGCCACGCCAAGCAAGAGGCTACCCAGGGCGAGATAGACCTGGCGATCCACCCAAGCATCGAGATCACCCAGCGTATCGCGATGCAGGCCAACGTAATGTGCTCGGGTTTTTTCCTGAATTGCCCTCGCCTCCGGCGTCAGCAGGCGCCCATCCACCGCTTCCTGCTCGAGCAAGCTAGCAAGATAAGCCTCGTCGAGTACCTTGCGCCCACAAAAAACGATCACCTGCGAAGCCTTACGCACCTTGCCCTCGTTATAGGCATAAGCAGACTTCATCGTGTCGGCAATCATCCCCCTGCCAGCCTCGCTGGAGGCAATCACAAAATGCCACGGCTGCGAGTTGACCGAAGAAGCCGCATTGCGCAGCAGGATGCGAACAGCCGCCAGATCGGCGGCAGAAAGGCGACGATCTGGGTCGAAGGCCTTGGTGGTATGGCGGCGCTGGGCAACTTGAGTGATCTGCATGAACAACTCCCGGAAAAAAAAGGAGCAAGCATACCTGCCAGCGGCAGCTTGACAAGCAAGCAGCAACACACGCGGGCTTGGCTGTGGGCACGCGACATCCACTCCGCAAGCGTGGCAGCACCGAAAATGAACGAAAAAAAACCAGCGCGAAGCTGGTGGCTTTTTTTCATCCCTGCAGTGATCGGCTGGCGCGCCCGGAGCGATTCGAACGCCCGACCCCTTGGTTCGTAGCCAAGTACTCTATCCAACTGAGCTACGGGCGCGCTGCGATACATTGATGCTGATTTCTGAATGGCGCGCCCGGAGCGATTCGAACGCCCGACCCCTTGGTTCGTAGCCAAGTACTCTATCCAACTGAGCTACGGGCGCGCTGTCAGAGCCGCGCATTATACGGAGCTTGCGCGAAAAAGCCAGTTTTTTTCCGATTTTTCTTGAGAAAGGCGCCCGGACATGACAAAGAACTGGGAAGCATGGGGCGCGAATGAGCGGCTGAAGCTCTGATCTTGGCAAGCAAGCTGCCCCCCCCCTGCGGCATGAGGACAATACCAATACTCAAGAAAAGAGGGGCACATCGTCTGGCAATCCTCATCCAAGGCATTGGTATTCACCTTGATCAAAAAGATCGGCAGATTTATATCAAATTGATATACTCGCCAGCATGCACATCATTTCATTGAAAATGTTGTGCGAGTTCGGGGAGAGGCACCCGGAGGCCGAGCAAGTACTGAAGGACTGGCATTCGGTGGTTCTGGAGAAGTCGACGGCAAAAGACTTCAACGAGCTGAAAAATACATTCAACTCGGCTGACTATGTGCCTCCCCATACGGTATTTGGCGTGGGCGGTAACAACTATCGAGTTATTGCTGTCGTGCAGTACAAGTTCAAGAAAGTCTACATTCGCGAAGTGATGACGCACCGTGAATACGACAACTGGAACAAGCGGCACAGGAAAGGGAAGGTGTAATCATGCATGCTGTTCAAAGCCGTTTTGACATCCGCGCCATCCAGACCTCCTGGACCAAGCTCGATGCCATGACTCGCATTCGTCCGATCCATGACGAAGCCGGCCATGACCGCATGGTAGCCCTCATGAATGACTTACTCGATGTAGTTGGCGACAATGAAGAGCACCAACTGGCAGGTCTTCTGGAACTTGTCGGCGATCTGATCGCCAACTACGAGCGCGAACACTTCGCCATCGCAGCGTCTGAGCCGAAGGATGCCCTACGCTTTCTGATCGAGGCAAAAGGCCTGAAACAGGAAGACCTTTCAAATATCGTCGCGCAAGGCAATCTGTCGAAGATACTTGCTGGTCACCGCAAGATATCGGCCACACTGGCCGGAAAACTTGGTGAGTTCTTTGGTGTCAGCCCTGCGCTGTTTATTCCCAAGAGTTGACCGTTTGCATTGCACCATCAGGCCCGCTTCGGCGGGTTTTGTTTTCTGCCGGAACCCGAATTCGTTTTCACCACACCACCAACAGATGCCACAGATCGACACCGTTGCTTACTACGACACCCATGCCGAGCTTTTTTTCTCTGATACACAGGGCGTCGATATGGCAGCGCTCCAGCAGCGTTTTCTCGCCCGCTTGCCGGTGGGAGCGCATCTTCTTGATGCCGGCTGCGGTTCAGGACGCGACAGCAAGGCATTTCAAGAACAAGGCTACCGCGTCACCGCCTTCGACGCCTCATCCCGGCTGGTAGAGCTAGCCCGTCGCCATACCGACCTACCCATCGGGCACCGCCGCTTTGCCGACGTCAACGAAATCGCTGTTTACGACGGCATCTGGGCCTGTGCCAGCCTGCTGCACCTAGCGGAAAGCGAGTTATCCCCTAGCCTGCAGCGCCTGTGGCAGGCACTGAAACCGGGTGGCGTGTTTTATCTGAGCTTCAAATATGGCGCGGGCGAGCGTCAACACGGTGGTCGGCACTTCACCGATGCCGATGAAAGCCGCCTGGCTGCATGGCTGACCGGCATTCCCGACATAGTTTCGAACGAAACCTGGATCACAGGAGATCAACGCCCGGACCGCAGCGAACGCTGGTTGAATGCCCTACTTTTCCGCGCCCCCGTCCCACACGAAAAACTGATCATTGGCGGCCGTGATCATCCTTTTCTGCCGCAACTCTCGCAAGCCATCGCACGGGCTGATGAAATCGACATGACCGTCGCTTTCATCAAATCTAGCGGTCTACGTCAGTTGATGCCTGATTTTCAGGAAGCATTGGCGCGAGCCACGCCGGCAAACCCGGTTCGCCTGCGCATTCTGACTAGCGACTATCTCGACGTGACCGACCCGGAAGCACTGCGTCAGTTGATGCTGCTGCAATCGCAAGGGGCACAGATCAAGGTGTATGAAACCGCCGGGCAAAGCTTCCACATGAAGGCTTACCTGTTCGCGCACTTTCGCGATGGGCAGATGCACGGCACCGCCTTCATCGGTTCGAGCAACATCAGCCGCCCGGCGCTGACCGACGGCCTGGAATGGAACTACCGCATCGACTACCCCGGCGACAACGGGTTCATCGAAGCGCGATCACGTTTTGAAATGCAGTTTGCTGATCCGCGCTGCGTCACGCTCAGCGACGACTGGATCAGCGCCTACGAAGCACGGCGCAACCCCATGTCGCCGCGCGCTTTGCTGCCTGTCTCGCTCGGCAACAAGGACGACGACCCGCCGCCAGTCCCAACCGATATCCAGCGCGATGCCCTGGCCGCGCTACACAACACCCGCCTGGAGGGCTATCAGCGTGGCTTGGTAGTACTGGCGACCGGTTTGGGTAAAACCTGGTTGGCCGCCTTCGATACGCAACAAGCACAGGCCCGGCGTATTCTTTTCGTCGCCCACCGCGAAGAAATTCTCAACCAGGCCGCCAGCACCTTCCAGCGCATTCGCCCACAAACCAGCCTCGGCCTTTACACCGGCCGCCAACGCGATGCCGAAGTCGACATCCTGTGCGCCTCGATCCAAACCCTGGGCCGCGACCAGCATCTGCAACAGTTTTCACCAACGCACTTCGATTACGTCGTCGTCGATGAATTCCACCACGCTGCCGCGCCGATGTACCGGCGTCTGCTGCAGCACTTCTCGCCGCGTTTCCTGCTCGGCCTGACGGCGACGCCGGACCGTAGCGATCAGTCCGACATCCTGGCGCTGTGCGATGACAACCTGGTTTTTGAACGCAATCTGTTTGCCGGTATCGACGGCGGATTTCTTGCCCCCTTCCACTATTTCGGCATCCTCGACGAATCGGTCGATTACCGGGAAATTCCCTGGCGCAACGGCCAGTTCGATCCGGAAATGCTGGTCAACAAGCTGGCCACCCACGCCCGCGCCCGCCATGCGCTGAAGGAATGGCAGGATAAATCGCAAACTCGAACGCTGGCCTTTTGCGTCTCGCGCCGCCACGCCGATTTCATGGCCGAACAATTCCGCGCCGCCGGCATCGTTGCGGCTGCCATCTATGCTGGCTCAGCACTTTCTCGGGGCGAAGCGCTGCAACAACTGGCCGATGCCCGTCTGCAGGTCATTTTTTCGGTCGATCTGTTCAACGAAGGCGTTGACCTGCCAGCCATCGACACGGTGCTGATGCTGCGCCCGACAGAGTCCAAGATCCTCTTCCTGCAACAACTCGGTCGCGGCCTACGTCACGCGGAAGGCAAAAATCGCCTGGTCGTGCTCGACTTCATCGCCAATCACAAATCCTTCCTGCACAAACCCCAGGCGCTGGCCGGATTGCACGGTCAACTGCGTGAATTGGTCGATTTTGCCCGGCAATTGGAAAAAGGCACCTGGCCGCTGCCCGACGGTTGTTTCATCAATTACGACCTGCGCTTTATCGACTTCCTGAAATCGCTAGACAACAACGGCCTCGCTGACGATTACGGAACGCTGCGCGAAGCGCTTGGTCGTCGCCCCACGTTGACCGAGTTCTACCGCGCAGGCGCAGCACCGACCCGCATTCGCCAACAATACGGCGACTGGTTCAGCCTGGTCGCGAGCATGGGCGACTTGAGCGATGCCGAACGGAGCTTGCTCGGCCGCTACCGCGCTTTCCTGGTCGAGCTCGAAACCACCCGGATGACGGCCAGTTTCAAGATGGTGCTACTGGAAGCCTTTCAGCAACTCAAGGGCTGGACCAACGACGTTCTCTTACCCGACCTGGCCCGCGTCTCCTGGGAAATCCTGCATCGCCGCCCGCCACTCCTCGCCGATCTGCCGGAAAATATCCACCAACTGAGCGGTGACGCCAGCGAATGGCAACGTTACTGGCGCAAAAATCTGGTGAATGCTTGGGTGGGTGGCAACCTCACTAACAAAAAATCATCTTTTTTCACGGTCGACCGTGAAATTTTCAAAAATTCGCTCACCATCCCTAGCCAACAGGCTGAAACCTTCACTGAACTGGTCCAGGAGCTGATCGATTTTCGCTTCGCCACCTACGAAGCCCGCCAGTCACAACAGAGCGACAGCGCGCAAATCTTGCCCTTCCCGACGCCGACGCAACGCCAGGTCGTCGAACTGCCCTACTTCGACGACCTGCGCATCGCCTGCGGCCACTTCCGCACCAGTTCCGCAGAAATCATGGAACACCGGGTGCTACCGCTTTCTTACGGTCAACTCGATCCTGCCCGCCATTTCATCGCCCGAGCCAGCGGCAATTCAATGAACGGCGGCAAACAGCCGATCCGTGATGGTGATTTCCTGCTGCTGGAGCTGTTGACCGCCAATAACGCCGGATCAATCAGCGGCCATACCGTCGCCATCGAACGCCAGGACGAATACGGCGACAACCAGTACCTGCTGCGCGTGGTCGTCAAACAAGGCCCCGGCCGTTACCTCCTGAAAGCCAATAATCCCGAATACGAAGACCTGCCCGCCGACGATTCGATGCGCACCCTGGCCCGCTTCAAACAGATCATTGATCCGCTGGATCTGGCGGTGGGTCAGTCGTTCATGCGCGAGGAAATCCCTGGGCTGTTTGGTGAAATCTTCAATGCCGGCAGCTGGAACAGCGGCCACGTCGTCCTGAACGAGCAAAACGCCCACGTCCTGCTGGTCACGCTGAACAAACAAGGCAAAGCCGCAGACCATCGTTACACCGACTACTGGATCGACGAAAACACCTTCCACTGGCAATCGCAAAACGCAACCACACCCAGCAGCAAGCGCGGCCGGGAAATCATCGAGCATGAGAAAGCTGGCCGAAAAATCCACCTCTTCGTCCGTGAACACAAACTCGCAGCCGGCAAAGCCGCTCCGTTTAGCTACTTTGGTCCGGTCCACTATCAGAGCCATCAAGGTAGTGAGCCGATGAGCGTGGTTTTTGGGCTGAGGAATCCGGTTTAGCGTAATGAAAGCATGGCCTTACACGCGGCAATTAGCGATCTACCCAGACGCTGTAGCCTCTTCTGAGAATTTCAATTTATCAGGCCGCGAAGCCTAAAGTTTTCTCTAAAAGCTGCTGATAGTCCTCTTTCTTGAAGGCGGGTGCTGCTAACAGGTTCTGAGCCAATTTGCGCTTCCGCTCCATCAACAACTGCAGTTGCACATCAAAACTGAACTCTTCTGCACCGGGCAAAACTGCGAGGGGGTAATAGATGTGGACGGTAGCGTTGATAGAAATCGACTGCGGATGACAGCTGATGAAGCCTGCGCTCAATCCAACATCCTCGAACTTTCACTGCTTTTTGCCAAAAAATTACGGTCGACCGCGATTTTTTGGCAAAAAGTAGCTGGAAACCTCCCCGGTCGCTTGGCATTCACAGGCCACGTCTGTTGGCAGGTAGTGCTGGCTGATGCGCAGTCTCAAACGAAGGTCGCGGCTGATACCTCGAAGCGTTCGCTTAGCGCCCGAACCTGGAGAATATTGGGGGTATAGCTCAATCTGACAGAAAACTCGATTAGCCAAAATTAACCAACTTGCCAAAATAAACCAACTAGGTTAGAGTTTCTTTATGGAAAAACGAACCCCGCACTGCAAGCTGGCCGTGGTCAAAACCTTGGTAGAGGCTGGCAAGGTGCGCACCACGCACGCGGCGCGAGTCGGTGCAAGCGAGTTGGGGCTTGAGCTTTCCGAGATGCTGGACGTGGTGATGGCGCTCACGCCAGCGGACTTCTGCAAAAGCATGACCACCTATGTCGATCACACGATATGGCAGGACGTGTACCGCCCGAGCACGCAGGCGGGCGGGCGATGTATACCTGAAATTGACGGTCATTGATGACGTCCTGATCGTGTCCTTTAAGGAGCTATGAACATGAAATGTCCTGTTTGCGGCGCGGCAGAACTGATCCACGACACCCGCGACCTGCCCTACACGTACAAGGGTGAATCCACCGTCATTGCAGCAGTGATGGGCGACTTCTGCCCGGCCTGCGCCGAGTCCATCCTGGATGCAGCTGAGTCGAACCGCATCATGCGTAAAATGCGTGCCTTCTCCAAGCAGGTGAATGCGGCAATCGTCGATCCGGGCTTCATTACCAAGGTGCGCAAGAAGCTCGATCTTGACCAGCGCGAGGCTGCCGAAATCTTCGGCGGCGGGGTCAATGCGTTTTCTCGGTATGAGAATGGCAAGACCAAGCCGCCCTTGGCCTTGGTGAAACTGCTCAAGGTGCTTGACCGCCATCCTGATCTGCTCGACGAAGTCAGAGCGGCATAAACAGCGGGGCCTGGAGCTAAGGTGCCAGCTAATGAAGCCTGCGCTCAATCCAACATCCTCGAACTTTCACTGTTTTTCGCCAAAAAAACACGGTCGACCGTGATTTTTGGCAAAAAAGCTGGAAACCTCCCTCGTCGCTTCGCATTCCCAGGCTACATCTGTTGGCGGGTACCGCCTTCTCACCCTCAATACTGCCGCAGGGCAAGTCTCTCAAGGTCTGAATGATCTGCGGCAAGGCCTCTGCATCTGTACTGGTAAAATGCCCGCCCGGAGAGAGCCTGCACCAGAAATCCATGACCAAGAAAACCAAAAGGAACGACACCTCGGCTGAGATTGATCCTGTACTGGCGGCGCATACGCCGATGATGCGCCAGTACCTCACCCTCAAGGCGGCGCACGCGCCGGATAAGCTTTTGCTGTACCGCATGGGCGATTTCTACGAGCTGTTTTTCGAGGATGCAGAGAAGGTGGCGCGGCTGCTGGAGATCACGCTGACGACGCGCGGGCAGAGCAATGGCACGCCGATCAAGATGGCGGGGGTGCCGTTTCATTCGCTGGAGCCTTACCTGGCGCGGCTGGTCAAACTGGGCGAATCGGTGGTCATCTGCGAGCAGATTGGTGATCCGGCGACCGCCAAGGGGCCGGTGGAACGGGCAGTTTCACGCATCGTCACGCCGGGTACGCTGACCGACGCGGCGCTAGTCGATGACAAGCAGGATATCTGGCTACTGGCGTTGACCACTCAGCGCAACACCGCCGGGATTGCCCGGCTGAACCTGGCGAGCGGCGAGTTCATTTTGATCGAGGTGCCTGCCGAGCAGATTGCGGCGACGCTGGAGCGCATCCGCCCGGCGGAAATCCTCTACCCGGAAAGCTGGACGCCGAACTTTGCCGGCAATGTGGCGTGCACCCGCCAGCCCGACTGGTATTTCGATTTCGATTCGGCGCGCCGCCTGTTGTGCGACCAGTTCGAGGCTGCCTCGCTCGCCGGCTTTGGCGCCGAGGGCCTGAAGCCGGCGATTGCCGCCGCCGGCGCCCTGCTGCAGTACGCGCAGGCGACGCAGTCGGGCAAATTGCCGCATTTGCGCGGGTTGACCGTGGAAATCGAAGGCGCCTACCTCGGCCTCGATCTCGCCACCCGGCGCAACCTGGAATTGACCGAAACCCTGCGCGGCCAGCCGTCGCCGACGCTGTTTTCGCTGCTCGACAACTGCGTCACCAGCATGGGCTCGCGGCTGTTGCGCCATACCCTGCACCATCCGCTGCGCGAGCAGGCGATTCCAGCGGCGCGCCACGGTGCGGTCGAGGCGCTGCTCGACGATTACGGTCGACTGGCCGGCGAGACCCGAAAAGCCCTGCGCGGCATTGCCGACATCGAGCGCATCGCCGGCCGCATCGCGCTGCGCAATGCTCGTCCGCGCGACTTGGCCAGCCTGCGCGAGTCGCTGGCGCGGCTGCCGGAGTTGCGGGCGCCGCTGGCCGGCACCGCCTCGCCGCTGTTGAGTCAGGCCTGGCAGGAACTGGAAACCCCGGCCGCCGCGCTTGAACTGCTGGTCCGTGCCATCGCCGCCGAGCCGGGCGCGCAGGTGCGCGACGGCGGCGTGATCGCGCCGGGCTTTGACCCCGATCTTGACGAACTGCGCTCCTTGAACGACAACTGCGGTGCCTTCCTGGTCGAGATGGAAGTGCGCGAGCGCGAGCGCACCGGTATCAGCAGCCTCAAGGTCGAGTACAACAAGGTGCATGGCTTCTACATTGAGGTCACCCACGCCAATGTCGACAAGATTCCCGACGACTACCGCCGCCGCCAGACACTGAAGAACGCCGAGCGCTACATCACGCCGGAACTCAAGGCCTTCGAGGACAAGGCCTTGTCGGCGCAGGAACGTTCGCTGGCGCGTGAAAAGCTGCTCTACGAACAGATTCTCGATGCCCTGTTGCCGGTGGTGCCGACACTGCAGACCATCGCCCGCGCCGTCGCCCAGCTCGATCTGCTCGCCGGCTTTGCCGAGTCGGCCTTGAAGCGCAACTGGTGCAAGCCGGAATTTGCCGCTGCCGACGAGTCGACCGCAACACTGCAGATCGAGGGCGGCCGCCACCCGGTGGTCGAGAACGAACTGGCGCAAAACGCCGAGACCTTCATCGCCAACGACTGCCTGCTCGCAGACAAGCGCCGCCTGCTCTTGATCACCGGCCCGAACATGGGCGGTAAATCGACTTACATGCGCCAGGTCGCGTTGATCGCCCTGCTCGCCCACATCGGCAGCTACGTGCCTGCCGACCGCTGCGTGCTCGGCCCGCTCGACCGCATCTTCACCCGCATCGGCGCCTCCGACGACCTCGCTTCCGGGCGTTCGACCTTCATGGTCGAGATGACCGAAGCCGCCGCCATCCTCCACCACGCGACGGCCAACAGCCTGGTGCTGATGGACGAGATCGGGCGCGGCACCTCGACCTTCGACGGCATGTCGCTGGCCTTCGCGATCCTTCGTCACCTGATCGACAAGAACCGCAGCCTGACGCTGTTTGCGACGCATTATTTCGAGCTGACGCGGCTGGCACACGAATACCCGGAACTGGCCAACGTGCACCTCGGCGCGGTCGAGCACAACGACCGCATCGTCTTCATGCACGCGGTCGAGGAAGGCCCGGCCAACCAGAGTTACGGGATCCAGGTCGCGGCGCTGGCCGGCATCCCGACCAGCGTGGTACGCGCGGCGCGCAAGCAGTTGCGCGAGTTCGAGCAGCGGGCGGCGGTCGATCCGCTGCAGCCCGACCTGTTCGCGCAGGACTTTGCTGCACCCGAGATTGAGGCCTGCGAGCCCGAGCCACACCCCGCGCTGGAACAGCTGGCCGTGCTCGACCCGGACAGCCTGACCCCACGCGAGGCGCTGGATGCGCTCTACGCACTGAAAGGCTTGTTGCGCTGATGTTTACGGTCAACCTGCGTTTTCGCCATTTTTTGCGGTCGACCGTGATCGCCCCTCTACTGGTGCTGCTCGCGCTGCCGGTGCTGGCGCCGGCCCAGGCCCAAGCCGATTCCACCTGGCGGATCGCGCTGATCGGCGATACACCCTACTCGGCCTTCGAGCGTGCCGAACTGCCGAAGATGCTGGAGGTGATTGCCGACAGCGGCAGCGAGCTGGTGATCCACGTCGGCGACATCAAGCACGGCAAGGACCGCTGCGACGACGCCTTGTTCGCCGACCGCCACGCCCTGTTCGATGCCAGCCGGATTCCCTTCGTTTTTGTCCCCGGCGACAACGAGTGGAGCGACTGCGAACGCCTGTCCAACGGCGGCTACGCGCCGCTGGAGCGCCTCGGCGCCTTGCGCCGGCTGTTCTGGGCGCAGCCCGAGTCGCTCGGCCGTCAGCGCCTGCCATTGCTCCAGCAAAGTGCCGCCTACCCCGAACATGCGCGTTTCCGTGTCGGCCCGGTGCTGTTCGCGACCTTGAACCTTCCCGGTGGCAACAACAACTGGGGGATGAAGGAAACTCCGAGTCGGGAGTTCAGCGAGCGCAACCCGCAAGTGCTGGCCTGGGTGCGCGCCGCCTTCCAGGTCGCCCGCCAGGAAAAACTCGCCGGCGTGGCCTTCGCGATGCAGGCCAACCCCGGCTTCAAGCATTTCGCACAAGGCTTGCCGCACAGCGGCTACCGCGAATTGCTCGAACTGCTGCGCGCGGAGACCGCGAATTTTTCCGGCCAGGTGCTGGTGATTCACGGCGATACGCACCAAAGCCGCGTCGACCACCCGCTGCGCGACAGCGCCGGCAAGCCGCTGGCCAATTTCACCCGGGTCGAGACCCACGGCTACCCGTTCATGGGCTGGACGCAACTGGTGATCGACAACGAAGCGCCCGGTTTGTGGCGTTTCGATGCACAACGCTGGCCCCCCACCGCCCTGCCCTGAATCCGACACACATCGGCCCGCTCGTGGCGGGCCGATTGATCCTGAAAGGCTCGGCTCAGACGCCGACTTTGCTGATATACGCAGATTTTCCAATGACGGTCAGGCTGATTCAAGCGTTTCCGCAGTGACGGCCGGGCAAGTGCGCGCATACACGCCAAAATGCTCGAAACAGCGAAAGATCCGTGCCGTCAGCGAGCGATCCGCGCCACCCGCATGAGCACTACTTTTTCAAGCTTCAATTCTCCCCGGCCCCGACATCCGGCGCCGCCGATTCTGGTTCAAGCCTCGCAATCTTCGTCGGGGTCGTGGACGTGGCCGTGCTCCAGTTCTTCGGCACTGGCGGCACGCACCGAGGTGACGGTGCAGGTAAACACCAGCGCCATGCCGGCAAGGGGATGATTACCGTCGAGAACAACCTTGTCGTCGGCGATCTCGGTCACGCGGTAGATGACGAAATCTTCGTCGCTACCGTCCTCCGGCCCTCCCTCGAACTGCATCCCGACTTGCAACTCCTTGGGAAAATCCTTGCGCGGCTCGACCTGCACCAAGTCGGCATCGTAATCGCCAAAGGCTTCGTCGGGCTGCAGCTTGACCTGGATCGATTCGCCGACCTTCTTGCCCTGCAGGGCTTCCTCGATCTTGGGGAAGATGTCGTCGTAGCCACCGTGCAGATAAACGATGGGCTCGCGGCCTTCATCGACGATTTCGTTATCGGTATCGGTGACGTGGTAGTCAATGGTGACGACCGTGTTCTTGGCGACTTGCATGTTCATGAATTGAGTTCCTTGACCAGGCGCAGCACTTCCAGTGCATGCCCCTTGTAATTGACGTTGTAGAGCGCGTGGCGGATCGTGCCATCGCGATCGATGATGAAGGTCGAACGGCTGACCCCGAATTTGCGATGCCCATCGACTTCCCGCGCCTGCCACACACCGTAGCGCTTGCAGACCGATCCATCGCGATCGGACAACAACTCGATCCCGATGCCTTCCTTGTCGCGAAATTCCGCGTGCTTGAGGCAATCGTCGCGACTGATCCCGAGCAGCACACAATTCTGCCCCCCGAAATCGGCTTCGTGATCGGAAAAATCGGTAGCCTCGCGGGTGCAGCAAGGGGTACCGTCCTTGGGATAAAAAAAGAGAACCACGTGACGACGGCCACGAAATTCCGCCAGATCAACCTGCTTCATGTCGGCATCCGGCAATGCAAAACCCGGTGCCTGTTCGCCAACCCTGAGCTGCATGTTCGTCTCCTTGCCCTCCCGAGAAACGAGGGACCGCGGACGATTCTAGCGGAGGTCGGCGATTACGGTCGACGGAATTTTCAGCCTATTTTCCGAGCGGCTTATCCGGCAACTGGATGAAACTTTCATCCTGACGGATCATGCCCAACTCGAAACGCGCACGCTCCTCGATGGCATCGTAACCCTGCTTCAGGTCACGTACTTCGGCATCGAGACCGGCATTGCGGATTTCCAGCTGACGGGTTGCCTCTTTCTGCTGCTGCAGTTGTCGGTCGTAATCCCAGACCTTCAACCAGCCCCCCTTGCCGACCCACAAGGGGTATTGCAGGAGGCCGATCAGGCAGAGAAGAAGCAGCGTCAGCCAGCGCATCGGACAAGAGGAGGCAGGGGGAAACCGGCGGAGCATCCCGCCGTTCCCGATTGCACGGAAGCGGAAATCCGCCTCACCCGGCGCCCCTCATCCCCGCTCGCGTCTTAGCGCAGGTTGTAGAAGGTCTCGCGACCCGGGTAGGACGCGGTATCGCCCAGATCTTCCTCGATCCGGATCAGCTGGTTGTACTTGGCGATCCGGTCGGAGCGCGACAGCGAACCGGTCTTGATCTGGCCAGCGTTGAGACCGACGGCGATGTCGGCGATGGTGCTGTCTTCGGTTTCGCCCGAACGGTGCGAGATCACCGCGGTGTAGCCGGCGCGTTTGGCCATTTCGATGGCGGCGAAGGTTTCGGAGAGGGTGCCGATCTGGTTGATCTTGATCAGGATCGAGTTGGCGACACCCTTCTGGATGCCTTCCTTGAGGATCTTGGTGTTGGTCACGAAGAGGTCGTCGCCGACGATCTGGACCTTGGAACCCAGGCGGTCGGTCAGCAGCTTCCAGCCGTCCCAGTCGCCTTCGGCCATGCCGTCTTCGATGGAAACGATCGGGAACTGGTCGGCCAGGTTGGCCAGATAGTCGGTGAACTGGGCGGAGGTCAGCTCCAGGCCTTCGCCGGCCAGCTTGTATTTGCCGTCCTTGTAGAACTCGGAGGCGGCGCAGTCCAGCGCCAGCAGCACGTCCTGACCCGGCACGTAACCGGCGTTCTCAACTGCTTGCATGATCAGCTGCAGGGCTTCGGCATGGCTGCCCAGGTTAGGGGCGAAGCCGCCTTCGTCGCCGACGGCGGTCGAGTGGCCCTTCTTGTCGAGCAGCTTCTTCAGCGCGTGGAAGATTTCGGCGCCACAGCGGACTGCTTCGCGGAAGGTGTTGGCGGAGACCGGCATGACCATGAATTCCTGGATGTCCAGGCTGTTGTTGGCGTGCTCGCCGCCGTTGATGATGTTCATCATCGGCACCGGCATCTGCATCGGGGCCATGCCGCCGAAGTAGCGGTAGAGCGGCAGGCCGGATTCTTCGGCAGCCGCCTTGGCGACCGCCATGGAAACGGCAAGGATGGCGTTGGCGCCGAGACGCGACTTGTTTTCGGTGCCGTCGAGCTCGATCATGGTCTGATCGATGAAGGCTTGTTCCTGAGCGTCAAGGCCGATGATGGCTTCGGCGATTTCGGTGTTGATGTTCTCAACCGCCTGCATCACGCCCTTGCCCAGGTAGCGGCTCTTGTCGCCATCGCGCAGTTCGATGGCTTCGCGGGAGCCGGTCGAAGCGCCGGACGGAACCGCGGCACGGCCCATCACGCCCGATTCGAGCAGCACGTCGGCTTCAACTGTCGGATTGCCACGGGAATCGAGAATCTCGCGCGCAATCACATCAACGATGGAACTCATATTTCTTCCTTGAAATCAAAAGGTTGAAAGAACTACTTGAATAAATGACTTTTACTGCAATTCCTCGAAACCCGCCGCCTTGGCCGCGCGGTCGAGGGCAGTCAAGCTGCGCAGCAGACTTTCCATGCGCGCCAGCGGCCACGAATTGGGACCGTCGGAAAAAGCCTTTTCCGGGCACGGATGGGTTTCCATGAACAGGCCGGAAATCCCGACCGCGACCGCCGCCCGCGCCAGCACCGGCACGAATTCGCGCTGCCCGCCGGAAACCGTGCCCTGCCCGCCCGGCAACTGCACCGAGTGGGTGGCATCGAAAACCACCGGACAACCGGTTTCGCGCATGATCGCCAGCGAGCGCATGTCCGAGACCAGGTTGTTGTAGCCGAAGGAAGCGCCGCGTTCGCAGACCATGAGGTTGTCGGCGCCGCCGTTCACCTCACGCGCCTTGTCGACGACATTCTTCATGTCGCCGGGCGCCAGGAATTGCCCCTTCTTGATATTCACCGGCTTGCCGCAAGAGGCCACGGCGTGGATGAAATCGGTCTGGCGACAGAGGAAGGCCGGCGTCTGCAGCACATCGACGACGCTGGCCACGGCCGCGACATCACCTTCGCCATGAACGTCGGTGAGGACCGGGACGCCCACCTGCGCACGCACCGCTTCGAGGATTTTCAGACCGCCGTCGAGGCCGGGACCGCGCACCGATTTACCGGAGCTGCGGTTGGCCTTGTCGTAGGACGCCTTGAAAATGTACGAAATTCCGAGTCGACCGCAGATTTCCTTCATCTGCGCCGCGACATCGACGCACAAGGCCTCGGACTCGGCGGTACAAGGGCCGGCGATCAGGAAAAAAGGCTGGTCAAGACCAGCCTCGAAACCGCAGAGCTTCATTACTGCTTACCCAGCTTGTTGCCCAGCGCCGCTTGCACGTAGGACGAGAACAGCGGATGGCCCTGACGCGGATTCGACGTGAATTCCGGGTGGAACTGGCAGGCGACAAACCAGGGATGAACGTTGGCCGGCAGTTCGACCATTTCGCACAGATCGGTCCCCGGAGCGCGCCCGGAAACCACCAGGCCGCTGTCTTCCAGCTTGTTGAGCAGTGTGTTGTTGACTTCGTAGCGATGGCGATGGCGCTCGGTGATCTCGGCGGAACCGTAGATCTCGCGCGCCTTGCTGCCTTCCTTGAGCTGGCACAACTGAGCGCCGAGGCGCATGGTGCCGCCGAGGTCGGAATCCTCGTCGCGCTTCTCGACCTTGCCCGACGCATCGTGCCACTCGGTGATCAGGCCGATCACCGGGAAGGGCGTGTCCTGAACAAACTCGGTTGAATGCGCGTCCTTGAGGCCGGCGACGTTGCGGGCGAATTCGACCACCGCCATCTGCATGCCGAGACAGATCCCGAGATAAGGCACCTTGTTCTCGCGGGCGTAGCGGATCGCTTCGATCTTGCCTTCGGTGCCACGACGACCGAAACCACCCGGCACCAGAATGGCGTCCATGCGTTCGAGAACGCCGGTGCCTTCCTTCTCGATGTTCTCGGAGTCGATGTACTCGATCTCGACCTTGCAGCGGGTATGGATACCGGCATGCTTGATCGCCTCGATCAGCGACTTGTAGGACTCGGTCAGGTCGACGTACTTGCCGACGAAGGCGATACGCACTTCGTTCAGCGGATTTTCCATCGCCGCGATCAGCTTTTGCCAGACCGTGAGATCGGCGGCCTTGGCCAGGATGCCGAGCTTGTGGCAGACGATCTCGTCGAGCATTTGCTCGTGCAACATGCCGGGAATCTTGTAGATCGAATCGGCGTCGAGACACTCGATCACCGCTTCCGGCATCACGTTGCAGAACAACGCGATCTTGCGCCGCTCCTCGACCGGAATCGAGCGGTCGGCGCGACAGAGCAGGATGTCGGGCTGAATGCCGATTTCGCGCAATTCCTTGACCGAATGCTGGGTCGGCTTGGTTTTCAGCTCGCCGGCGGTCGGGATGTAGGGGAGCAGCGTCAGGTGGATGAAGCAGGTGTTGTTGCGCCCTTCTTCGATCCCCATCTGGCGAATGGCTTCCAGGAAGGGCAGCGACTCGATGTCGCCGACCGTGCCGCCGACTTCGACGATCGCCACGTCGGCGCCTTCGGCACCGGCCTTGAGCTTGGTCTTGATTTCGTCGGTAATGTGCGGAATCACCTGCACGGTCTTGCCGAGGTATTCGCCGCGACGCTCTTTCTTGAGCACCGTGTCGTAGACCTGGCCGGTCGTGAAGTTGTTGCGCTTGGACATCTTGGCGCTGGTGAAGCGCTCGTAATGGCCGAGGTCGAGGTCGGTTTCAGCACCGTCGTCGGTGACGAAGACTTCACCGTGCTGGAAGGGGCTCATCGTGCCCGGGTCGACGTTGATGTAAGGGTCGAGCTTGAGGTGGGTTACCTTGATGCCGCGGGACTCCAGAATGGCCCCCAGCGACGCTGCAGCGATGCCTTTGCCCAGGGAGGACACGACACCGCCCGTAACGAAAACGTATTTGGTCATGAATACACAGGCAGCGGGAAATTTGAATGATACCCGAAAAGGCGCCGCGCTCCAACGCCGCCGGTCGAGGAGATCGAGAGGAAGGCATGCCCCTGGCTCCGCCGGGAAGGTTACAATCGCCGCCATTCTTGCCTTCAACCATCGTAGCCACGGGAATTTCCATGTCCGAATTTGCCTTTGACGTCACCAAAGAAAACTTCCAGGAAAAGGTCGGCGAAGCCTGCATGCAGGTGCCGGTCGTCGTCGACTTCTGGGCGCCGTGGTGCGCCCCGTGCCAGACGCTGAAGCCGATGCTGGAGAAGCTGGCCGAGGAATTCAAGGGCCGCTTCCTGCTGGCCAAGATCAATTCCGACGAGAACCCGGAAATTTCCCAATATTTCGGCGTGCGCAGCATTCCCTCGGTCAAGGTGCTGTTCCAGGGGCAATTGGTCGACGAATTCAACGGCGCCCTGCCGGAAAGCGAAGTCCGCGCCTTCCTCGAACGCATCGCCCTGCCCGGTGCCGAAGCCAGCCTGCGCGAACAGGCCGCCGAGCTGGTTACCGCCGGCGATCTCGACGGCGCGCTGACGGTGCTGATCGAGGCCACCCGCCAAGCCCCCGAGGACGAAGCCACCCGCCTCGACGCCATCGACGTGCTGATCCAGCTCGGGCGCAACGATGAAGCGCAGCAGTTGCTGGCTGGCGAATACACCGCCGAAGCCGACCGCGCCAACGCGCTGCGCGCCCGCCTCGCGCTGGCGGCCGGCGCTGCCGATGTGGCGCCGCTGGAAGCAAAACTGGCCGCCAACCCCGACGATCACGCGACCCGTCTCGAACTTTCGGCCGCCTACGCCGCCCAGAGCCGCTTCCGCGAAGCCCTTGCCGCCGCGCTCGAAGTCGTCGCCCGCGACCGTTTCTTCGACCAGGGTGCCGGCCGCAAGGCGATGCTCAACCTGTTCGAGGCGCTTTCCGGCGAGCAGCACGACGACCTGGTCCGCGAATTCCGGCGCAAACTGTCGGCTGCCCTCAACTGATTCCGCAATCCGCATTTCGCACACCGATGGCGCCGAACAGCCCGGGTTCTCCCCCATCCTGCCCGGCGCTTGCCGCAAGGCTCGCCAGATACCCGTCAGAAACATCGGAAAGTTGCGCCAAATCGCTGTCGTCTGCATCGCCACGGCTTTTCCCTTCCTGATTGTTCTTCTTGCCCGCCCATGTCAGCCTCCGCACCGCCACTGCGACTTGCCGCCAGCCTGCGCCGGATCGAATCGCACTTTGTCGATTTGCCGCTGATGGAGCGCGCCGGCGCCGCCAGTGCCCGGCAGTGCATGGAACTGCTTGCCGGTAGCAAAGGCCCGGTCTTGTTGCTGGCCGGACCGGGCAATAACGGTGGCGATGCGCTGGTTGCCGCCCGCCTGTTGGCGGCGGAGGGTGTCGAGACCTGCCTTGTCGCCAGTGAGACCTCGACCGGACGGCCAGCAGACGCCGCCGCGGCCCATGCCCGTTTCCTGGCTGCGGGCGGGCGCCTGGAAAACGCCATTCCCGAGCGCCGCTGGGCCTTGATCGTCGACGGCCTGCTCGGGATCGGCCTCAACCGGGCGCCCGAAGCTCATCTGGCGGACCTGATCGCCCGCGCCAACCGGCTGGCCAGCGCCCTCTCCTGCCCGCTCCTGGCTCTGGATTGCCCAAGCGGACTCAACACCGATACCGGAGCCACCCCCGGCATCGCCATCCGGGCCAGCCATACGCTCAGTTTCATTGCCGGCAAACCCGGACTCTGGACCGCCGACGGTCCGGATCATTGCGGTGAAATCCGCATTGCCGACCTGGATCTGCCCGCCCTCGCCACCATTCCCGCCGATGGTCACCTGGTCAGCCGGGATGATTTTGCCGAATACCTGCAGCCGCGCCGGGCCAATACTCACAAGGGCAGTTTCGGCAGCGTCGGCGTACTCGGCGGCGGCAAGGCGATGGTCGGTGCCGCCCTGCTCACTGCCCGCGCCGCGCTGCACCTGGGCGCCGGTCGCGTCTATGCCGGCCTGCTCGACCCGGAGGCACCAACCGTCGACCCAGTCCAGCCCGAATTGATGTTGCGCCGTCCCGAACATCTCTGGCAGGCCGACCTGCAAGCCCTGGCCTGCGGCCCCGGCATGGGGACTTCCGCCGATGCCGTCAGGCTCCTCGAAGAGGCGCTGAAATCCCCACTGCCGCTGGTGCTCGATGCCGATGCCCTCAACCTGCTGGCCGCTAACGGGTGTCTCGAAGCCTGTCTCCACCATCGCATCGCGCCAGCGATCATCACGCCGCACCCGGCGGAAGCCGCGCGCCTGCTCGAATGCAGCATCCGCGACATCCAGGACGACCGGATCGCCGCAGCCAGCGAGCTGGTTCGCCGCTATGCCTGCACCGCCGTCCTCAAGGGCTGCGGAAGCGTGATCACCACGGTCGACGGCCGTTGGTGGATCAATTCCACCGGCAATCCCGGACTGGCCACCGCCGGCTCCGGCGACGTTCTCGGTGGCCTGATCGCAGCGCTACTGGCGCAAGGCTGGCGAGTACGGGAGGCGGCACTTGCCGGAGTCCATCTGCACGGCGCCGCCGCCGACCTGCTGGTGGCCGAAGGTCACGGCCCGATCGGACTGACCGCCGGCGAGCTACTACTGGCGGCACGCCGCAGCCTCAACTCTTTATGCATACGCAAATCGACTACGCCATTCAGATAAATTAAGTCTTTTTGTCATTTATGGCAAATTTGCCTAGAATTGCGGGCTGACCAAGGATCCCTGCCCGCCTTTCATGAGCCACCTGCCCAAGCCCGACGCCTCGCTTTTCCTCGCTTCCTCAGTGCACGACATGAAGAATTCGATCAGCGTGCTGCAGGACACCATAAGGCGGCTTCTGCTCAAGGCTCCGCCCGACGAATGTGGCGAATACCGCGAAATGTCGCAGATGCTCTACGAAACCCAGCGCATCAACGGCAACCTGATCCAGCTGCTGACGCTTTATAAATTCGGTCACGACCTCTACCCGTTCAACCCGGAAACCCAGGAAATCGCGGAATTCGCCCGCTCGGCGGTATCACACGTCACCCCTCTGCTCACCTCGCGCCAGATCGCGCTGGAAGTCGAGATCGACAGCGACTGTTATTGGGAATTCGACGCCGATCTGGTCAATGGCATTGTCGTGCATGCGATGAACAATGCCGTGCAATACACCCGGGATGCCCTGCATCTGCAGATTGCGCCGGTGGACGATGCCCTCGAGATCCGTATCGAGGATAACGGTCGCGGCTTTCCGCAACACATGGTTGACGACGGCATTGCGGCCATGCGCGGAATCAATTTCAGCACCGGCAGCACCGGCCTGGGTCTGTATTTTGCGGCGGTCGTCGCGCAGATGCACTGCAACCGCAAGGAGCGGGGCAGCATTCGCCTGGAGAATGGCGGCAAACTCGGCGGCGGCTGTTTCATTCTGAGGTTGCCATGATCGCCGCCACGACTTTCGGCGGCGGCGATGTCGATACGCAACTGATTGCCAAAAGCACTTTTCTCGTCATCGACGACTTCCTCGGCATGCGCGGCATGCTCAGCAGCGTGTTGCGCAACTGTGGCGCCCATCCAAAATCGATCGATACGGCATCGAACGGGCCGGAGGCCATCCAGCAACTGGCCAAGCGCCGCTACGATATCGTGCTTTGCGACTTCAACCTCGGCGCCGGCCAGAATGGCATGCAGGTGCTGGAAGAAGCCAAGTTCAAGAACCTGATCGGCCCCAGTTGCTGCTGGATCATGGTGACCGCCGAAAAAACCGTCGATACGGTGATGGGCACGGTTGAAGTCCAGCCCGACGCCTATCTGATCAAACCGGTCACCGAAGCCGTGCTCACCGCCCGCATCGCCAGGATCAAGGCCAAGAAGGAAGCCTTTGTCGACATCGACCGGGCGATTTCCTCGCGCGACTACCTGAAGGCGATTCGCCTCTGTGAAGAACGCGCCGCCGTGGACAAGGCCAACGCGATCGAACTGCTGCGCATCAAGTGCGACTTGCAGATGCAGTCCGGACAATCGGACAAAGCCCGCCAGACCTACGAAAAAATTCTCGCCGCCCGCGATGTTCCCTGGGCACAACTCGGCCTGGCGCGCATCCATCAGCAAGCCAGCCGCCACGACGCCGCCTGCCAGCTGCTGGAGCAACTGATCGAGCAAAACCGCAGCTTTCTCGATGCCTACGACAGCCTGGCGGAGAGCTACCAGGCGCTGGGCGAAAACGAAAAGGCCGAAACCATCCTCGACCGGGCTGTTGCGCTTTCACCCAATTCACACAGCCGCCAGCGCGCCATTGGCGAATTGGCCCTCAAGACCGGGAAACTCGACCGCGCCGAAAAGGCTTTCCGCAAAACGCTGAAGCTGGCCGAGCACTCGGCGCGCAAGACGCCGGATGCCTATCTCGGCCTGGCCCGTACCGTCGGCGCCAAGGCCGACCCGCAGGAAGCGCTGAATGTGCTGCACCAGATGGACAAGCTGTTCGATAACGACGAGGCGCGTCTGCGCAGCAAGTCGGTCGAAGGTTACGTTTATCACCAGAACGGCCTTGCGCGCCAGGCAGCGGAGGCGGCCCGCGAACTGGCGGGCATGCTCGACCGCAGCTCGGTGCGCCCCGATCCACAGGCCAGCCGCGAGATGGCCGAGTTGTTGCTGGTGGCGGGCAACCGCGACAAGGGCCTGGCGCTGCTGCGTGCCGAGGTGATGAACAATCCGGACGATACGCACACGGTCGACGCAGTCCAGGCCATATTTCGCAAAGCCGGGCTGGCCGAGGAGGGCAGCAACCTGGTCGAGAGTTCGCGCAAGGAAGCAGGCGAGCTGATGAATACCGGCATCCTGCTGGCCCGTGGCGGCAATTATCCCGAGGCCATCGACAAGATGCGGGCGGCTCTCGAGCGCATGCCGCGCAATGTGCGCCTGCTGCTCAACTCCGCCCACGTGATGCTGAGTTACATGGAGCACGACGGCCTGCAGGCCGCCCTGCTGCGCGAAGCCAAGAAAAACCTGCTGGCTGCCAACCAGCTGGCCCCTGCAGAACCGCGCTTTGCCGAACTGATGCAGCGGCTCGATGCCCTGCAAGGACGCTGAGCAAGCTCCCGCCACCGTCTGACCGATACCCTCCATGCTGCAAATCACCTCGCTGCTCTCGCAGGAAGACGAAAACAAGTTCATCGCCAGCAGCAGTTTCCTGATCATCGATGATTTTTCCGGCATGCGTACCATGCTCAGCGGGGTATTGCGCAACTGTGGTGCCAACCCCAAGGCCATCGACTTTGCCGCCGACGGGCGCGAAGCGCTGCACCTGATGTCCTCCAAACGCTACGACGTCGTGCTCTGCGATTTCAACCTGGGGACGGGTCAGAACGGCATGCAGGTTCTGGAGGAAGCAAGGCACCGCCAGCTGATCGGCCCCAGTTGCTGCTGGGTGATGGTCACTGCCGACAAGACCGTCGAAACGGTGATGGGGACCGCCGAGGCGCAACCCGATGCCTACCTCATCAAGCCGGTCACGGAAGCCGTACTCGTTTCGCGCATCAACAAGATCAAGGCCCGCAAGGATGCCTTCAAGGAGATCGACCAGGCAGTGCTCGCCCACGACTACCTGAAGGCCATTGCCCTCTGCGACGAACGCGCCACGGTCGACAAGGCCAATGCCGTGGATTTGCTGCGCCTGAAATGCGAACTGCTGATCCAGACCGGCCAGGCCGAGAAGGCTCGCGCCTTCTACGAAAAAGTCCTGGCTGCCCGCGAGATTCCCTGGGCGCAACTCGGGCTGGCTCGCACCTTCCTGCAGGCTGGCGACCCCGATACCGCCTGCGACCTGCTCGAACAGCTGGTCAACCGCAGCCGCAGCTATCTCGAAGCCTACGACTGCCTGGCCGAAACCTATCGCATCCTGGCGCTCGACGAAAAGGCCGAGCATATCGTCGAACGTGCCCTGGCTCTCTCGCCGCGCTCGCACACGAGACAGCGCGCGATGGGTGAAATGGCCCTCGCCGCTGGCAAGCTGGAGCGCGCGGAAAAGGCTTTCCGCCTGGCGATCCAGCTGGCGGAACATTCGGTGCACAAATCACCCGACAGTTACCTTGGCCTGGCCAGGGTGGTCAACAGCCGAGGCAACGCCCAGGAGGCGCTGAACATCCTCGACCAGATGCACAAGGTTTTCGATAGCGATGAAGCGGTCTTGCAGGCAAAAAGCGTCGAATGCCGGATTTTTGCCGACAGTGGCAACAACACGCAGGCCAAGAAATCGACCGCCGAATTGCTGCAATTGCTCGAACGCGGCGAAGCCGGCAAGCTCGGCCCGCTGACGGCCCGCGACGTCGCGGAAACCCTGCTCATCCTCGGTGAAACCGAAATAGCATTGCAGTTGCTGCGTACCGAAGTGATGAACAACCCCGAGGATCACGCCAACCTCGAAGCCGTACGCCAGATCCTGCGCAAACAGGGGCTCAACGACGAAGGCAACAAGCTGGTTGAGAATTCGCGCCGCGAAGCCATCGACATGATGAACAGCAGCGCCCTGCTCTCCCGTTCGGGCGACTTTCAGAGCGCCGTCGGCAAAATCCGCCTGGCGCTGGACAAAATGCCGCGCAACGTCCGCCTCCTCTTCAATGCGGCACACATCATGCTTTCGCACATGGAAAAGAACGGTGCCGATCCGCAGCTGCTGCGCGAGGTACGCCGCCATCTGAGCAGCGCCAACACCCACGCACCGGGCGAAGCGCGCTTCTCGGAATTGATGAGCCGCCTGGAAGTTCTGAGCAACGCCGACTGAAGCTGCGCCCGCCGGACCGCCCCTGACCCTGGCTGCCTGTATTTCCCCCATTCGAGCGCCGGCATTTACCCCCCATTCAAGCGTGACTGCCGGTAAAATCCGCAGCCTTCCCCACCATTCCACGTACCGCCCTTGCCATGCGCATCGAATTCGACTACCCGCTCGCCGAAGAAATCGCCCGTAACGTTGCCGCCGCCCTGGCCGAAGATGTCGGCGCCGGCGACCTCACCGCCAGCCTGGTCCCCGGCGAGCGCCGCGTGCGCGCCACGGTGATCTCGCGCGAAGCCGGCGTGCTCTGCGGCCGCGCCTGGTTCGACGCCTGCGTCGCCGCCTGCGACCCGAGCGCGCAAGTGCGCTGGCAGGTGGCTGACGGCGAGCGCATCGCCGCCGACCAGTTGCTCTGCGAAATCGAAGGCAACGGCCGCGCCCTGCTCACCGCCGAACGCAGCGCACTCAACTTCCTGCAACTGCTCTCGGCCGTCGCCAGCAAGGTGCGCATCTACGCCGATGAAATTGCCGGCACCCGCGCGCAGGTGGTCGACACCCGCAAGACCCTGCCCGGCCTGCGCATCGCGCAAAAATACGCGGTCCGCGCCGGCGGCGGCGGCAACCACCGGCTGGCGCTGTGGGACGCGATCCTGATCAAGGAAAACCACATCCACGCCGCCGGCGGCATCGCCGCCGCAATGGCCGCCGCGCGGCAAGTCGCCGCCGCTGCAGCCGACCGCTGCAAGTTCATCCAGGTCGAAGTCGAAAACCTCGACGAACTCGACCAAGCGCTGGCCGCTGGCGCCACCATGATCCTGCTCGACAACTTCAGCCCTGAACTGCTGCGTCAGGCGGTGGCCCGCAACGCCGGCCGGGCGATCCTCGAATCCTCGGGCAACGTCACGCTGGAGACCCTCCGCGCCGTGGCCGAAACCGGCGTCGACCGCATCTCGGTCGGCGCGCTGACCAAGGACGTCAAGGCACTCGACCTGTCGATGCGCTTTGTCGGCTGAACACGCCAGGCTTGCGGCGCCGCCGGCCATGTCCGCCGGAGGAAGACCGCAAGCAAAAAACCCCGGTGCCCCCTTGACAGGCGCTCAGTCAGGCGGGGCTTACGCACAAGTGAAACGATCCATTCTCACCGCCCCCTCTGCCACGCCATCCACCGGCCCAAAAAGTGCAGCAAAAATAAAAATCCATGATAATCAACAGGTTGAAGAATTGCCAAAAATTGTGGCAAGGCAGGAAAAAGCCTTGTCGCAGCGGCACTTAGCGCATCGCTCCCCGCTTCACCCACAGACTTATCCACAGCTTTTGTGGATAGCGGCCAAGGCCGGCGGATCGCCACGGTCGACCGTAGCCGATGGCGAAAAACGGACCGCCCGGGTGGCGCCCACCCCACCCCGCCGGGCCGGGCGGGTCGATAGAAGCGGTCGCCGTCGCGCGGCCCCCTGCCCTACACTGCCGGCTGTGGAAAAAAATACCCCCGAGCCCTTGACAGGACGCCTGTCAAGCCTGGCTTACGCACAGGTGGCGAAATATATTTTTCATCCAACCCCTTGACACGCCGGCAAGCCGTGCCAAACCGTGCATATGGTTTAAATCCATTAAAATCAATGACTTGCAATTCTGCACAAGTTTGCAGCAGAGTAAGAAAAAGCCTTACGGCTGGGGGACTTAGCGCATTTCCCCACGACTCATTCACAGACTTATCCACAGCTTTTGTGGATAGCTGAAAAAACATTGGAATGCCACGGTCGACCGTAAAAATGGGCCAATTTCCAGTCGACCGTGTGCAGGCCCCGCTTGCATCCAGTTGGCCTCGACCAACCCTGGTTCGGTTGCCCCTGGCTCGCTCCTGCGCCGCCCCCCGTCGCTCAGGCGTGGCCCTTGAGTGCCAGGAACTCGTCGATCAGGCGGTCGAGAATCGTCGCTTCGTCGCCATCGTCCAGACCGAGCAAGGCGGCGACCTGACGCATCTTGTCCGGGTGCACGGCCAGCTGCGGGCCGGCGCCCGAATCTCTGGCCGAGGTGTGCGCCGGAGCCGGTGCCCCGGTGGCGGCAAACTGCGCTGGCGCCGCTGAACCAGCCTGCGCCGATGCCGGGCTTGCCGCAACCGATGCCGGGCTTGCCGCCACTGCACCGCCGGTCTCCCACGGCGGCAGATCACCGGTAAGCGCCGTACCCGGCTCGCCCGCTGCCGGCAGCGGCTGTGCCAATGGCGCTACGGCCACTGGCGCGGCCCCGGCGGCCTCATCCTCGGCAGCAGGCTTTTTCTTGTCCTTCTTGCGGCGTTTGACGCCGGCCTCGGTCAAGGCTTCCTCGACCAGCTCGCGCGGCAGCTTTTCGCCTTCCGCCAGCTGCTCGATCTTTTCCAGCAGCGATTCGGCGCTGGCTTCGTCCTTCTGCGCCAGTTTCTCGATCTGCACCGCCGTGGTCGCGCTGCCGATCTTGCCTGACTCCAGCAGGGCGCTGACCTTGGGCGACAGGTTAGCGGCGGCGGTCGCCTGGTTGAGCCAGGTCGGCGAACGCCCGAACTGCTCGGCGGCGGCATTCGGGGTCTCGAAACGGTCGGCAATGCGCTGGATGGCGTTGGCCATGTCCAGCGGCTCCAGCGCGGCGCGCACGCCGAGACCGAGATTCTCGAACACCTGCACCTCCAGCACCTCGTCCACCGGGCAGGCGCGGATCAGCACCGGCACCTGCGTTTCGCCGGCCAGCAGCGCGGCCTGACGGCGGCGCTCGCCGACGATCACCCGGTAACGCCCGGCGGCATCGGCCGGCTGCACCAGCAAGGGCTGCAGCACGCCCTTCTTGCCGATGGCGTGGGCCAAGCCCTTGAGCGCGGCCTCGTCCGGCTGACGGCGCGGGTGCTCGGGGTCGGGGTCGAGCAGCGACAGGTCGAGCAGACGGTATTCGGCGGCAGCATCCTTGAAGGCCATGACTTCTCCGGGCAAAAAGGGGCCGGATGTTCCGCGATTCGGCGACGAAAAACAAGCCCCCAGCCCTTGTCAGCCCGCCCTTTTATGCCGATAAAGAAGATAGAGGCGCACCACCTTGGTTCGCCGCAGCCTTGCGCGAGGAGAATCACCATGATCGGCACCACCCTATCCGGCAATTTGAGCGACAAACTTCCACTGGCGGCGCGCACTTCGTCCGCTACCGCCTCGACCCGGACCGATAACGGCGCCGAAGCGAGCAAGCGGACCGGCAACAGCGAACAGGCCACCTCGACCGCTGCCACCAAAACCAGCGCCAACGCCGCGCTGGCGCAATTCAAGGCGCAGCAGAATGTCGAGATCGTCCAGTCTTCGGTCAGCGTCTCGCTCAGCAGCGGCAACGAGCCGCTGGCGCTGATGCTGAAAAGCGCCATTCAAGGCATCAACGAAGCCCTGGCGCCCACGCTGGGGCCGGACGCGATCCAGAACGCGATGAGCCAGGACAACAGCCCGCAAGGCACCGCCGACCGCATCCTGTCGCTGTCCACCGGCTTCTTTGAAGCCTACGCCAAGCAAAACCCGGACAAAGACCCGGAAACCCTGGTCAAGGACTTCGTCGCCACCATCCGCGGCGGCTTCGAGCGCGGCTTCAACGAAGCCAGCGACATCCTCAAAGGCCTCAACGCCCTCGGCGACGACATCAAGGGCAGCATCGACCAGACCTACGCGCTGGTGCAAAAAGGCTACGACGACTTCATCGCCAGCAAGACCAAGGAACTGACCGGCGGTGGTGACGTTGGCGGCAGCACAAG
The DNA here is from genome assembly GCF_023150235.1 of Azonexus sp. Classification (GTDB taxonomy): domain Bacteria; phylum Pseudomonadota; class Gammaproteobacteria; order Burkholderiales; family Rhodocyclaceae; genus Azonexus. The sequence continues at coordinate 49,840 of NZ_JAKLLH010000009.1, read as the reverse complement.
TGCCGACGCCGGCAAGAGTGGGGTTGCCAAGAGCGCGAGTTGAATAAGGGGTGAGGCTGCGGCGGGATGGCTTTTCCCACACTCGCCGCCAGCCTTGCCGGGACACTAACTTGCCGAGCCGCATGCACTTCAATAACATGCATGCAACCAATTTTGAGCAAGAAATTAGCGACAGGCATTCATGCCTGTCGGTCAAACATGTTTTGGAAGGGGTTTGCATCCCCTCCCAAAACGGTCGCCTGAAACCCGGCCTTCAGGCCGGGGTCAGCTCCCACCCCCTGAAGGGTGGGGTTTCAAACCGGAGTTAGTCTTACGATGAACAAGGTGCTGCGATGGCAATGCTGACAGTCAGGAATCTTCCCGATGAGGTGCACCGGGGTTTACGTGCGCTCGCGGCACAGCATGGACGGAGTACGGAAGCGGAGGTCCGGGCGATTCTGGCGGCGGCGGTCAAGCCTGAATCGCGCCTGCGCTTGGGCGATGCCTTGGTCAAGCTGGGGCATGGGCTTGGGTTAAGCAATGCCGATGTTGACCAGATTGAACGGCAGCGGGAGAAAACGCCCGCCGAGCCCTTGGGGCTTGAATGATCGTTCTCGATACCAATGTGGTTTCAGAGGCAATGAAACCCGAGCCGAACCCTGACGTCATCGCCTGGCTGAACGATCAAACGGCCGAGACACTTTATTTGTCGAGCGTGACCCTGGCTGAGTTGCTCTTCGGGATCGGCTCCCTGCCTGCTGGCAAGCGGAAAGAGCGCCTGGCACAAACGCTTGGCGGGCTTGTTGCCTTATTCCGAGGGCGAATCCTGCCTTTTGATGCCGAGGCCGCACAGTGTTATGCCGAACTGGCAATCACTGCGAGAGCCGCAGGCAAAGGCTTCCCCACGCCTGACGGTTATATCGCCGCGATTGCCTCGTCGCGGCATTTTTCGGTAGCGACGCGGGATACAGCCCCCTATGCGGCAGCCAATGTGGCGGTGATCAACCCCTGGCTGGCGGCAGCCACTCGCAGCGGATCAGCGACGCCTTGAACGACGCCCAGGGGCAAAACCAGGGCTGCTTCCTGATGGGCGCAAACGGGTAAAAAAACCTTTTTCCTCGCTGAATGACAAAAATGGCTGCGGTCACGGTCGACCGTGACCGCAGCCATTTTTCCTGAACCCACCGGCAATCGCCGGCAAGCGCGCCCGCCAGCGTTCAGTCAGCCTTCAAGCCACCGCCGGCAGCAAGGCTTGTGCGGCCCGATACGCCGCGCTGGCGAGCAGGTCGCCGACCGGATGTTGCATGGCGGTGGCGAGCCGTTCGATGCGTGCGCTGCGCGCCTGGTAGGCGGCGTCTTGCGGCGGTTGCCAGCGGGCCAGCACATCACCGACAGCGTCGGGCGAGTTGCACACGAGCAGCATGTCGCAGCCGGCGGCGTAGGCGGTTTCGACGCGGGCGAGCATGTCGCCGACGACGCCGGCACCGGCCATCGACAGGTCGTCGGTGAATACGACGCCGGCAAAGCCGACGTCCTGGCGCAAATAGTCGATCCAGTGGCGGGAGAAGACGGCGGTGGCCGGGTCAACCTGACGGTAAATAACGTGCGCCGCCATCACGCCGTCGAGGGCGCCGGCTTGCACCAGCTGGCGATAGGGCTTGATGTCTTCCTGAATCTCGCTCAGCGGCCGTTCGTCGACCGGCAGTTCGACGTGCGAATCGGGGATCACGTAGCCGTGGCCGGGGTAGTGCTTGCCGCAGGTGCCCATGCCGCCGGCGCGCAGGCCCTCGCCCAGGGCCTTGACCAGGTCCACGATGACCGCCGGGTCGCGGTGGAAGGCGCGGTCGCCGATCACCCGCGACGGGCCGTAATCGAGGTCGAGCACCGGGGTGAAGGCGTAATCGACGCCGTGGGCGCGCAGTTCGGCAGCGAGCACCAGGCCGGTGGCGCGCGCCAGTTGCCGCCCGGCTTCCGAGTCGGCGGCGTAGGTTTCACCGAGGCTGCGCATCGCCGGCAAACGGGTGAAGCCCGCGCGGAAGCGTTGCACGCGGCCGCCTTCGTGGTCGACCGCGATCAATAGTTGCGGCTGGCGCAAGGCATGGATTTCGGCGGTGAGCGCGCGCAGTTGCTCGGGGTCGCGGTAGTTGCGGGTGAACAGGATGATGCCGCCGACCAGCGGATGGCAGAGGCGTTCGCGGTCGAGTTCGCTGAGTTGATGGCCGGCGATGTCGATCATCAGCGGCCCGAGCGGCAAGGCGCGGGGGGAAGCGGCCAGCGTGGTTGATTCAGCGGCTTCGGCAAACCCGGCCGAGGTAGAGGAAGAGGACGCAGCGGTAGTCATGCACGCTCCAGGAGCACGTAGGCGACGGCGTATTCGGCTTCGTCGCTGAGCGAAAGATGCGCGGTCAAGCCGAGGTTTTTGACCAATTCGGCGAGTTGACCGTGGAAATGCAGTTGCGGCTTGCCCAGCAGATCGTGGCCGATGGCGATGTTGGGCAGGGTCGCCGGTTCGCGCACGCCGCTGCCGAGCGCCTTGGCAAAGGCCTCCTTGGCGGCGAAGCGCTTGGCGAGAAAGCGGCCTTTATCGCTGGCGGCGGCAAACGCCGCCAGCTCGTCGGCGGCGAGCAGCTTGTCCAGCGCCCGCTCGCCGTGCTTTTGCCACATCGCCGCCAGCCGCTCGACGCGGACAATGTCGGTACCGATGCCGTAAATCATCGGGCTTAAACGCCTTCGGGGCGGGCGGCGGCTTCGCGGATCAGCGCCTTCATCTCGCGCACCGCTTCGCGCAGGCCGACGAAAACGGCGCGGCTGACAATCGCGTGGCCGATGTGCAGTTCGCGCACGCCGGGCAGGCGGGCCAGCGGCTGCACGTTGTAGTAGTTGAGCGCATGCCCGGCATTGAAGCGCATCCCGAGTTCGCGGACCGCCAGGCCGGCGGCGCGAATCTTGGCCAGTTCGGCGAGCACTGCCGATGCTTCGGCATCACGCCCCCGGTCATGAAAGGCGTGGGCATAGGGACCGGTGTGAATTTCGCAGACCTGGGCGCCAATCCGTGCCGCCGCTTCGACCTGCGCCGGTTCGGCGTCGATGAAGACGCTGGTGCAGATGCCGGCCTCGGCCAGGCGGGCGATCTGGTCCTTGAGCCGGGCTTCCTGGCCGAGGATGTCGAGGCCACCTTCGGTGGTCACTTCGTGGCGCCCTTCCGGCACCAGCATCGCCATTTGCGGCTTGATCCGGCAAGCGATGGCGATCATCTCGTCAGTCGCCGCCATTTCAAAATTGAGCTTGATCTGCGTCGTTTCGGCCAGCCGCTCGACGTCGCGGTCCTGGATGTGGCGGCGATCCTCGCGTAGGTGGAAAGTAATCCCGTCGGCACCGCCGAGGTGGGCTTCGGAAGCCGCCCAGACCGGGTCCGGCTCGTAGGTGCGGCGCGCCTGGCGCAGGGTGGCAACGTGGTCGATATTGACGCCGAGTTCGATCATAGCGCTTGCAACTCCTTGAAAATATTGCGGGTCACGAGTTCGTTCCCGCTCAGGTAATGCGCCAGCAGGGTGCGCATCAGATTCTTGGCTTCGCTCCGCGTGCGCGGCCGGGAAAAGTCTTCGGCGTCGAGGTCGAGCAGGGTCTGCCCGAGCACCAGCGGCGGCTCGCCACCGCCCTGCGCCAACGGCACCGCGCCCTCCTCGATCCGGTAACTGTACTGAAGCTCGGCGGCAATCGGCTCGCCGGCGGCATCGTGACTGAGGGTCAGGCCGTAGCCGAGTTCCTGCAGCATCGCCTTTTCGAAACGGCGCAGGTCGGCTTCGCGCTCGGCGCTGTTCTGGTCGCCGGCCAGGTGCGCGAGCAAGGCGCCGTAGCGGGAAAAGAGGATCGGGTGCGCGTCTTCGCGCGGCAGCAGGTTGAGCAGCAGTTCGTTGAGGTAGAAGCCACAGAACAGGGCCTCGCCGCCGAGCAGCGGCTGGCCGCCGACCCACTCGGCCTTCATCAGGGTCGGCACTTCGCCTTTGCCGGCCCAGCCGATTTCAAGCGGCTGGAAAGCCAGCAACAAGCCGCGAATCGCCGCCCGCGGCCGGCGCGCACCTCGCGCCAGCAGCGCGATCCGCCCGTGATCGCGGGTGAACACCTCGACGATCAGGCTGGTTTCGCGATAGGGATAGCTGTGCAATACCCAGGCCGGCTGGGCATCGACCTTGCTACGCGCTGACATGGTCCCGGCTTCGCCCCTGGCGTTCCGTCTTTCGCTCGTCGGCGCCCGGCTTAATCGTAGCCGAGGCTCTTGAGCAGGCGTTCGTCGTCGTTCCAGCCCGACTTCACCTTGACCCAGACTTCGAGATAGACCTTGCCGTCGAACAGGCGTTCCATGTCCTGGCGGGCTTCGCTGGCGATCCGCTTGAGGCTTTCGCCACCCTTGCCAATGACGATCGCCTTGTGGCTTTCACGGTCGACGACGATGGCGGCAAAAATCCGGCGCAGTGCGCCTTCGGTTTCAAAGCGTTCGATCTCGACCGCCGTCGCGTAAGGCAGTTCGTCGCCAAGCAGGCGGAAGACCTTTTCGCGGATGTATTCGGAGGCCAGGAAGCGTTCGCTCTTGTCGGTCAGTTCGTCCTCGCCGAACATCAGGCCTTCGTTGGGCAGGTGCTTGCGCGCCTCCTTGAGCAGTTCGTCGGTCTGGCGCCCCTTGGCGGCGCTGACCGGAACCACGGCGGTGTAGTCGAAATCGGCGGCGACCTGGGCCAGGAAAGGCAGCAAGGCGTCCTTGTTCTTCAACTGGTCGGTCTTGTTGACCACCAGGATCACCGGCACGTCCTTGGGCAGCAGGCGCACCACCGCCTGGTCCTTGGCGTCGTAGCGCCCGGCTTCGACGACAAAAAGGACGACATCGACGTCGTGCAGGGTCTGCGTCACACCGCGGTTCATCGCCCGGTTGAGCGCGTTCGAGAACTTGGTCTGGAAACCCGGGGTATCGACGAAGACGAATTGCGCATCGTCGTTGGTCAGGATGCCGGTGATGCGGTGGCGCGTGGTCTGCGCCTTGCGCGAGACGATGCTGATCTTTTCACCGACCAGACGGTTCAACAGCGTCGATTTGCCAACGTTGGGGCGGCCGACGATGGCCAGGTAGCCGGAGCGGATTTCTTTCATGCGTTCAATTCCTTGAGTGCCAGGTCGGCAGCGACCTGTTCGGCAATACGTCGGCTGCCCCCTTCGCCGACCGTACGCAGCGGGGGATTGGCCAGGATACAGGCAACCTCGAACTGCTGCTGATGGGCAGCGCCGAAGGTCTGCAACAGTTCGTAGCGCGGCAGCGGCTTCTTGCGCCCCTGCAGCCATTCCTGGAGCCGGGTCTTGGCGTCCTTCTGCGGCGCCGCACCGGGTTTCAGCGCATCGAGCTGCGGTTGGTAGAGGCGCGCGATGACGGCTGCCGCTGCGGAGAAACCGGCATCGAGATAGATCGCGCCGAAGACCGCTTCGAGCGCATCGGCGAGAATCGACGGACGACTGGCGCCGCCGCTTTTCAACTCGCCTTCACCGAGACGCAAGGCATCGCCGATGCCGATGCCGAGCGCCAGCTGGTGCAGGCTGTCCTGGCGGACGAGATTGGCGCGCAAGCGGGACAGGTCGCCTTCGGGCAGTTCGGGAAAACGCCGGTAGAGCAGATCGGCAACCACGAAATCGAGAATGCCGTCGCCGAGAAATTCCAAGCGTTCGTTATTGGGGATGCCGAAGCTGCGATGCGTCAGTGCGGTGCGCAACAGCGCGGGTTCGGAAAACGTGTGTTCGAGTTTTCCGGCGATACGTTCTGCCGTCATCCCTTACTTGCCAGCCGTCTTGCCGCGATAGTTGATCAGCAGGCTGACGTTGCCAAACAGCGGGATCACCTTCTCGTACTCAAAGGATACGACGATGCGGTTACCTTCCTTGCCGATCTGCAACTCCGAGGATTTCAGTTCCAGGTTATCGACTTCCGCATATTTGTCGTAGGCCTTGCGCACGTCGGCCACCGTCGCATCCGGCCCGACTTGGTTGATCGCCGCCTTGGCATCCTTGAGAATCGAGTAATACTCGATCACCGTCGGTGTTACCTTGAGTCCAAGCAAAGCACCGGACAGCAGCACCACCAGCCAGAGCAGCAGGCCGGAAAGACTGACACCCATCTGTCTTTTCATCGCGTTCTCCTTACTTGAACGAGCCAATACGGCCCAGATCACTCAAGTTCAGCCAGATGAAGAAGGCCTTGCCGACAATGTTCTCTTCCGGCACGAAGCCCCACGAACGGCTGTCGCGGCTGTTGTCGCGGTTGTCGCCCATCATGAAGTAATGCCCGGGCGGCACCTTGCAGACCACGCCTGCGGCATTGTAGGAACAATTTTCGCGGAACGGAAAGCGGCCGGCGTCGGGAATGAAATCCGGGGCATCGCTGTCGTTGAGCAGTCGATGTTCGACCTCGCCCATTTTGGCGCCGTACTGCTCGGAGTAATACAGGCGCTCGCGATGCTGGTAATCCTCCAGCTTCTTCACCGGCACCGGCTGGCCGTTGATGCTCAGCTTCTTGTGCTGGTAGGCGATGGTGTCGCCGGGGACGCCGACGACGCGCTTGATGTAGTCGAGCGAAGGGTCTTCCGGAAAGCGGAAGACCATCACATCGCCGCGCTGCGGATCGTTGATGCTGATGATCTTCTTGTTGATCACCGGCAGGCGGATGCCGTAGGTGAATTTGTTAACCAGGATGAAATCGCCGACCAGCAGGGTCGGGATCATCGAACCGGAAGGAATCTTGAACGGCTCGAACAGAAAGGAGCGAAGCACGAAGACGATCAGGATCACCGGGAAAAAGCTGGCGCCCCACTCGACCCAGAGCGGTTCCTTGCCACCCGGCGCGCGCAGTTTTCTGAATTTCAGCACGTCGACCGTGTACAACAGGCCGGTGACGATCATCAGCACCAAAAGGATCTGCGGAAAGTTCATGCTCAGTCTCGGCTCGGGTTAGTTATCGACGCGCAGCACGGCGAGGAAGGCTTCCTGCGGAATTTCGACCGAGCCGACCTGCTTCATCCGCTTCTTGCCCGCCTTCTGCTTTTCGAGCAGCTTCTTCTTCCGCGAAATATCGCCGCCGTAACACTTGGCCAGCACGTCCTTGCGCATCGCCTTGACGTTCTCGCGGGCGATAATGTGCGAGCCGATGGCAGCCTGGATCGCCACGTCGTACATCTGGCGCGGGATCAGTTCGCGCATCTTGGACGCCAGTTCGCGGCCACGATACTGCGAGTTGGCGCGGTGCACGATCAGCGACAGCGCATCGACCTTCTCGCTGTTGATCAGGATGTCGAGCTTGACCACGTCGGCGGTGCGGTATTCCTTGAAATCGTAGTCGAGCGAAGCGTAACCCTTGGAACAGGACTTGAGCTTGTCGAAGAAGTCCATCACCACTTCGGCCATCGGCATTTCGTAGACCAGCTTTACCTGGCGGCCGTGGTAGTGCATGTCGACCTGGTTGCCGCGCTTCTGGTTGCACAGGGTGATCACGTTGCCGAGAAAATCCTGCGGCACGAAGATGGTCGCGGTGATGATCGGCTCGCGAATCTCTTCGACCTTGGAGATTTCCGGCAGTTTGGCCGGGTTCTCGACCTGGATCACCGAGCCGTCGCGTTGCACGACCTCGTAGACCACAGTCGGTGCGGTGGTGATCAAGTCCTGGTCGAATTCGCGCTCCAGACGCTCCTGCACGATTTCCATGTGCAGCAGGCCGAGGAAGCCGCAACGGAAGCCGAAGCCGAGGGCCTGCGAAACTTCCGGCTCGTATTGCAGCGAAGCATCGTTGAGCTTGAGTTTTTCCAGCGCCTCACGCAGCGAGTCGTACTGGTTGGCTTCGACCGGGTAGAGACCGGCGAACACCTGCGGCTTGATTTCCTTGAAGCCGGGCAGCGGCTCGCTGGCCTTGCGCTCGGCATGGGTAATGGTATCGCCGACCTTGGCGGCTTTCAGTTCCTTGATCCCGGCGATCACGAAACCGACCTCGCCGGCGCGCAGTGCGTCGCGTGGCAGCGACTTCGGCGTGAACACACCGACCTGCTCGCACAGCTGATTGGCGCCGGTGGCCATGAAGTGCAGCTTGTCCTTCGGACGCATTTCGCCATCGACAACGCGGACCAGCATCACCACGCCGACGTAGTTGTCGAACCAGGAGTCGATGATCAGCGCCTTGAGCGGTGCCGTGACATCGCCGACCGGCGGCGGCACGCGGGCGACGACCTGTTCGAGGATGTCCTGAACACCGAGGCCGGTCTTCGCCGAAGCCTGGACCGCGTCACTGGCATCGATCCCGATCACGTCCTCGATTTCCTGCTTGGCGCTGTCCGGATCGGCCGACGGCAGGTCGATCTTGTTGAGCACCGGCACCACCTCGACATCGAGGTCGAGCGCCGTGTAGCAGTTGGCCACCGTCTGCGCCTCGACACCCTGCGAGGCATCGACGACCAGCAGCGCCCCTTCGCAGGCCGACAGCGAACGCGAGACCTCGTAAGAGAAGTCGACGTGTCCCGGGGTATCGATCAGGTTCAGGTTGTAGACCTTGCCGTCGCGGGCCTTGTAGGACAGGGCCGCGGTCTGCGCCTTGATGGTGATGCCCCGCTCCTTCTCGATATCCATCGAGTCGAGTACCTGGGCTTCCATTTCACGGTCGGAAAGACCGCCGCAAAGGTGGATGATTCGGTCGGCCAGGGTCGATTTACCGTGGTCGATGTGAGCGATGATCGAGAAATTTCTAATGTGATCCATGCTGCGATAGGCTGCCGGTTAGTAGGCTGCCGCGTAATAGGCTGCCAGTAAAAAAGGGCGCTGTCCGGCGCCCTTCCTTGTTCAGAAGACTTTGAATTCTAGCGGATTCCCGCCAAATATTCACGGACTTTGGCGACATCGAGAAAGTAGTGACAGAGCTCCCGGTCACCATGCAGCAGCACCGGCACCAGTTCGTCGTACTTCGCTTCGAGCGCCGGATCGGCATCGACATCGACGACGCTGACCGTTGCCGCAAACTCTGCCGCCAGGGGTTTCAGGGCTTCTTCCATGTCATGGCAGAGATGGCAGTAGCCGCGGCTGATCAGCGTCAGTTCGATACTCATGTCAATTGCTTCCGTTGATACCCTTGATCGTGATGAAGGTCTGCAGTTCGCCGCGCCGGATCAGCAGGGTCACGTTGCCGCCCTTTTCGAACTGCTGCAGCAACTTGTTGAACTGCTCGACGCTCTTCAACTCGGTGGTGGCGCCCTTGCTGATCACGGCGATGATGATGTCGCCGACACGTAGATCACTGCGCGGTGCACCGCTGCGGATTTCCTCGACGGCCAGACCGGCGCCCAGTTTCAGCTCGCGCTTCTGCTCGGCGGTCAATTCGCTCAATACCAGACCCAAGCGGTTAGCGGCCTGCTCGGGAGGACGCTGGGTTTTCGCCAGGCGTTGCGCCGACTTGTCTTCCTGCATTTCGCCCACGACGACGGTAATGTCGCGCGTGCTACCCTTGCGCCAGACCTGCACCAGCGAGCGGGTTCCCGGACGGGTGGCCCCGACGATACGGGGCAGATCGGCCGAGGCATTGATCGGCCGCCCATCGAATCTGAGGATCACATCGCCGGGTTCGAGCCCCGCCTTGTCGGCCGGGCCGCCTTTTTCCACGGCATTGACCACGGCCCCCATCGGCTTGAGCAAGCCCAGCGAGTCGGCCAGTTCCTTGTTGACTTCCTGAATGACAACACCGAGACGCCCACGACTGACCTTGCCGCTGGCGCGCAACTGGTTCTGGATATCCATCGCAACGTCGATCGGGATCGCGAACGACACCCCCATGTAGCCACCGCTACGGCTGTAGATCTGCGAGTTGATGCCGACCACTTCGCCATTCATGTTGAACAGCGGCCCGCCGGAATTGCCGGGGTTGATCGCAACGTCAGTCTGAATGAAGGGAACGTAATTTTCCTGCGGCAAGGAGCGCCCCTTGGCCGAAACGATACCCGCCGTCACCGAATTATCGAAACCGAAGGGTGAACCAATCGCCACCACCCATTCACCCGGGCGTAGTTTCTGCGGATCGCCGAGCCTGGCCACCGGCAGATTGGCCGCTTCGATCTTGATCAGCGCGACATCGGTACGCTTGTCGGCGCCAATGATCCTGGCCTTGAATTCGCGCTTGTCGGTCAGACGTACCGTTACCTCGTCGGCGCCATCGACAACGTGGGCGTTGGTCAGAATGTAGCCATCGGCACTGATGAAAAAGCCGGAACCCAAGGATTTATTTTCAAACTCACGCGGTACGGCACTACCTGGAGGCACCGGTATGAAGCGACGGAAAAACTCGAAGGCCGGATCGTTTTCATCGAAGGGGAAAGGCGACATCTGGCCACCGCGACGCACGGTCTGCGTGGTGCTGATATTGACCACCGCCGGCCCCTGTTTCTCGGCGAGATCGGCAAAATCCGGCAAATTTCTCCCCTGCGCAAACGCCAGGGTGCAGGCAAGGAAAAAGGCAAAAAACGCAGAAAGGCGTTTCATCGGCTATTACCCTCCGGGGAACGGTCTGAAAAAAAGAAACAACGGGTCGACAACTGTATCGGTCAATGGCTCAGGAATCGGCACGGTCGACGATATGGGGACGAGGAGAAAAATTCCCAGCCCCCATCGTGCGGTGTCGAACCCAGGAAAATACCGAGCCCCCACCCAGTAGTGCGCCTGCCACTCCGCCGGTATCGCCGGCGAAGGCCGTTCCGGCCAGCGCGCCGCCGATGATGCCGAGAAGCGGCAGGCCGTAGGCCAGGTTTGCGGTGCGCCGCACGCTACCGGCAGCAACCGCAACCACCACATGATCGCCGGGGCGTGCTCCGACGGTATTTTCAACACGATAGGATTTGGGGCCAGCACAGAACATCTGGGTTAGATTCTGCCCGCCGCAACCGCCTTCCTCGTGACAACGGCCGCAACCGCCCTGCTCGATCTCGACCAGCGCCTCGCCGTTTTCGACAGCGCGCACGACACCGCGCACCGTACTGTGTTCGGTCGGCTTTTCCATCGTTTTACCAGCGGCGGTCGGGAGAAATATCGAGCAGCGGACGCAACTTGCCAGCGACCGCCTCGCGTGCCCGGAAAATGCGCGAGCGTACCGTACCGATGGGACAATCCATGATGCCGGCAATTTCTTCGTAGGAAAGTCCCTCGATTTCGCGCAGGACAATCGCCGTCCGCAAATCCTCGGGGAGCGCCTCCATCGCCGAATTCACCGTCTGCCCGATCTGCTTGGACAGCAGCAGGCTTTCCGGCGTATTGATATCGCGCAACTGGGTCGCATCCTCGAAGGTTTCCGCTTCGTCGGCATCGTATTCCGTCGAGGTCGGCGCCCGCCGCCCTTGCGATACCAGGTAATTTTTCGCGGTATTGATGCCGATCCGGTACAACCAGGTGTAGAAGGCGCTATCGCCACGAAAAGACGGCAAGGCCCGATAAGCCTTGATAAAGGCTTCCTGTGTCACATCCTCGACTTCGGCGGCATCACGGATCATGCGCGCAAGCAAACGACCCAGCTTGCGCTGGTATTTACCCACCAACTGATCGAAGGCGCGCTGATCACCGCCCTGCGCCCGCTCGACCAGTGCCTGGTCGATTTCGCGCTCACTCATGGCATTCATTCCCTGGGGACCAATGTTTATATTTGTCCTGCCAGTATAGCGCAGCCGATTTTCCTGCCCAGCACAGCCCGAGACAAATTTGTGACGCTTCGTAACGGCTGGCTGAACAGCCCGCGTGCTATATTTCGCGCCGCAATCATCACTCTGGATACTGAAAAGTGCAGACATTCGATGCCCTTATCATCGGCAGCGGGCTTGCCGGCCAATCCGCCGCACTACGCTTGGCCGAGCACTGCCGCGTGGCCCTGATCAGCAAGCGACGCCTTGAGGATTCGGCGTCGGGTTGGGCACAGGGCGGCATCGCCGCCGTACTCGACAGCCGCGACTCGATCGAGGCGCATATCGAAGACACACTGATCGCCGGCGCCTGGCTCAACGATCGTGCGGCGACGCGCTTCGTCGTCGAGAATGGTCGCCGCGCAATCGACTGGCTGATCGAACAGGGGGTCCCGTTTACCCAGGACGATTCCGGCTACCACCTGACCCGCGAGGGTGGCCACAGTGCCCGCCGGGTGATCCACGTTGCCGATGCCACCGGTCTCGCAGTACAGGACACGCTGACGCCCAAGGTGCGCCAGCACCCGAACATCACCATTCTCGAAGACCACATCGCGATCGACCTGATCACCAGCGACAAGCTGGGGCTGCCCGAACGGCGCTGCCTGGGCGCCTATGTGCTCGATACGCGCAACGGCGAGGTGCTGACCATCGGTACCCGCAACACCCTGATCGCGACCGGCGGGGCAGGCAAGGTCTACTTGTACACCACCAACCCGGATACCTCGACCGGCGATGGGATTGCGATGGCCTGGCGTGCCGGTTGCCGGGTCGCCAACATGGAATTCATCCAGTTTCACCCGACCTGCCTCTACCATCCCCAAGCCAAGTCCTTCCTGATCTCGGAAGCGGTACGCGGCGAAGGCGGCCTGCTGCGCCTGCCCGACGGCACCCGCTTCATGCTCGAACACGACGAACGGGCCGAATTGGCACCGCGCGACATCGTCGCCCGCGCCATCGATTTCGAGATGAAGAAGCGCGGGCTCGATTGCGTTTACCTCGACATCAGCCACAAGGGCGAGGATTTCATCCGCGCTCACTTCCCGAACATCCATGCCCGCTGCCTCGAACTCGGGATCGACATCGCCCGCGACCCGATTCCGGTGGTCCCGGCAGCGCACTACACCTGCGGTGGCATCGTCAGCGACCTGCACGGACGCACCGACGTGCCGGGCCTCTACGTCGCCGGCGAAGCCTCCTGTACCGGCCTGCACGGCGCCAACCGGCTGGCCTCGAATTCGCTGCTTGAATGCCTGGTTTTCTCGGAAGCCGCAGTCGCCGACATGCTGGCCAAGCCAGCCTTCACCCTGCCGTCGCTCCCCTCCTGGGACGACAGCCGGGTCACCGATGCCGACGAGGAAGTGGTGATCTCGCACAACTGGGACGAGTTGCGGCGCTTCATGTGGGATTACGTCGGGATCGTGCGCACCAACAAGCGCCTGAAGCGCGCCAAGCACCGGATTGGCCTGCTCAAGCGGGAAATCGACGAGTTCTACGCCAATTTCCGGGTCAGCCACGACTTGATCGAATTGCGCAACCTGGTCGTCACGGCCGAGCTGATCGTACGCTGCGCAATGCAGCGCCGCGAAAGCCGCGGCCTGCATTTCTCACGCGATTACCCCGAACTGGCGAAACAAGCCCGCAACACGGTGCTCAAGCGCCGCCGGCTGCGTTGAGCGGTAGCCGCCAGCGGAGGAAGACCCGCAGGCGGCGAAAATCTTCGCGATTCAGGCTGTCGACCGTGACAACCACGGTCAACGGCCGTTTTTGCCCATTTTCCAGGCGAAATACAGTCAGCCAGGGGTGAATGCAAGTCCCACCGAGCACCCGCCGCCCTGACTCTTCATCGGCCAAACGGATGCCCCCGTCGGCCAGCAAGGCCAAGCACGGGGGCTGCCAAAGCCAGGAGCGCGCGGCGGTGAGCAGAAGCAGCAAGCAGCACAGCAGATAGGCGATCCGCCAGGGCAAGGGGTGTGGCGCCAGGAAGGCCAGCGGCAGCACTGGCAAGAAGAGCAACAAACCTGCCATCGGCAATAAAAGAGAACGGCGCAGTCCGATCAGCACCGGAAACTGCACCGTTCTGGCTCCGCTTGGCTACGAAGAGAATCAGATTCGCTTGAAGACCAGCGAACCGTTGGTTCCGCCAAAGCCGAAATTGTTCTTCAGCGCGATATCGATCTGCATCGGCCGGGCGACGTTGGCGCAATAGTCCAGGTCGCACTCCGGATCCTGATTGAAGATATTGATCGTCGGCGGCGAGATCTGATGATGCAGCGCCAGCACGGTGAACAAGGATTCGACACCGCCGGCGCCACCGAGCAGGTGGCCGGTCATCGACTTGGTCGAGTTCACCACGATATTGCGGGCGGCATCGCCAAAGGCCGCCTTGATCGCGTCCGATTCGTTCTTGTCGCCGAGGGGCGTGGAGGTCCCGTGCGCATTGACGTATTGCACGTCGGACGGCGCAATCCCGGCGTTTTTCAGCGCATTGAGCATCGAACGGCGCGGGCCGTCCATGTTCGGCGCAGTGATGTGGTAGGCGTCGGCGCTCATGCCGTAGCCGGCCAGCTCGGCGTAAATCCTGGCACCACGGGCCTTGGCATGCTCGTACTCTTCGAGCACCAGAACCCCGGCCCCTTCACCCAGCACGAAGCCGTCGCGATCCTTGTCCCACGGACGGCTGGCCGTTGCCGGATCATCGTTGCGGGTGGACAGCGCCCGAGCGGCACAGAACCCGCCCATACCCAGCGGCGACACGGTCGATTCGGCACCGCCGGCGACCATGATGTCGGCGTCGCCGTACTCGATGATGCGTGCAGCCTCGCCGATCGAATGAGTGCCGGTCGTACAGGCGGTCACCACCGAGATATTCGGACCCTTGAAGCCGAACTCGATCGACAGGTTGCCGGAGATCATGTTGATGATCGAACCGGGCACGAAGAACGGCGACACCTTGCGCACGCCGGCAGCGTCGTATTCCGCCTTGGTATTCTCGATCAGCGGCAGGCCGCCGATGCCGGAACCGATGGAAACCCCGACCCGCTCGAGATCGGCGACTCCTTCCTTGTCCAGCCCGGCATCGCGCACGGCCTGGATGCCGGCAGCAAGACCGAAGTGGATGAAGGTGTCCATCCGGCGCGCATCCTTGGCGGCGATGTACTGGGTGATGTCGAAATTCTTGACCTCGCCGGCAAACTGGACCGGGAAGGTGGAGGTATCGAACTTGGTGATCGGGGCAATACCGGAACGGCCGGCGATGATGTTCTGCCAGCCCTCTTCAACGCTATTTCCAACCGGGGAAATCAGGCCCAGGCCGGTAATGACAATTCTGCGACGTGCCAAGGTGCACTCCGAATACTAAATGTGGCAAGGCCGGCCTGAGTGGGCCGGCCTTGCCTGGTTCAACCGAAATGGATTACTTCTTGTTGGCGAGAATGTAATCGACGGCTTGCTGCACCGTGGTGATCTTCTCGGCCTGTTCGTCGGGGATCTCGCACTCGAATTCTTCTTCGAGGGCCATGACCAGCTCGACGGTGTCCAGGGAGTCAGCGCCCAGATCGTCCACGAAGGAGGACTCGTTCTTGATGTCCGCTTCGTTCACGCCCAGTTGTTCGGCGACGATTTTCTTGACGCGCTCTACGATGTTATCCATTGGAAAAGCTCCTTCCCCTCGGGGGTTCGAAAAAAAACGTTAGAAGTGTACCAAAAAGCCAGGGCTTCTGGAAATCAATCCATGAACATACCGCCATTGACATGAATGGTGGTACCTGTCACATAAGCGCCGGCAGGTGAGGCCAGGAAGCCTACCGCGCCGGCAATGTCTTCCGGCATCCCGGCTCGCCCCAACGGGATCGAGGCCAGCATGGCGGCTTTCTGTTCTTCGGTTAGCGCGTGCGTCATGTCGGTTGCGACGTAACCCGGCGCGACACAATTGACGGTGATGTTGCGGCTACCCAGCTCGCGGGCCAGCGAACGGGTCAGCCCAGCCACCCCGGCCTTGGCCGCACAATAATTGGCCTGCCCCGGATTGCCCGAATAGCCGACCACCGAAGAAATATTGACGATACGGCCAAAACGGGCCTTCATCATGCCGCGCATGACGCCACGCGACAAGCGGAAAACCGCCTTGAGGTTGGTATCGATCACCGCATCCCAGTCGTCATCGCCCATGCGCATCGCCAAGTTGTCGCGTGTGATGCCGGCGTTGTTGACCAGGATGCCGATGGCGCCGAACTCCTTGCCGAGATCGGCCAGCAAGGTATCGCTCTGGGCCGTATCGGTGACGTTGAGCACGACGCCGCGCCCGGCGATGCCGGCCTCGGCCAGGTAAGCGGAAATCTTGCTCGCCCCATCCTCGTTGGTTGCGGTCCCGATCACGGTAGCGCCGAGCTTGCCCAGCTCAAGCGCAATCGCGCGGCCAATACCGCGGGTGGCGCCAGTAACCAGCGCGATTTTTTCGTTCAGCATGGCTTACTCCAGTCCCAGATTGGCTTCGAGCGAGGCCAGGTCGGCCAGCGCAACCCCGCTGACACCGTCGGCACAGCGCTTGGTCAAACCGGCCAGAACCTTGCCCGGGCCGCACTCTGCCACGGTCGACACGCCCATCGCGGCCATTTTCTGGACCGTCTCGACCCAGCGCACGGGATTGTAGGCCTGGCGGACCAGCGCATCCTTGATCCGCAGCGGATCGGTTTCGATCGCGACATCGACGTTGTTGATCACCGGGATCTTCGGCGCTTGCAGGCTCAGCTCGTTCAGACGTGCCGCGAGTTGCTCCGCCGCCGGACGAATCAGCGAAGAATGGAACGGCGCCGACACCGGCAGGCCCTTGGCCATCTTGGCCCCGCGCGCCTTGCACGCGACCATTGCCCGCTCGACGGCATCCTTGTGGCCGGCGATCACAGTCTGTCCATTGGCATTGAAATTCACCGGCTCGACCACTTCGCCCTGCGCCGCCTCGGCGCAAGCGGCAACGATCCCCTCGTTGTCGAGCCCGAGAATTGCCGCCATCGCTCCGGTACCGAGCGGCACCGCGGCCTGCATTGCGGCCGCGCGCAAGCGGACCAGCGGCACGGCGTCCTTGAATTCGATCACCCCGGCGGCCACCAGCGCTGCGTATTCGCCCAGGCTATGCCCGGCAACCACCGCCGGCTGCTTGCCACCCTCTTCCTGCCACAAGCGCCAGGCGGCGATACCCGCCGTCAGCATCACCGGTTGGGTGTTGACGGTTTGCGCCAGCAATTCAGCCGGACCATCGGCAACCATCGCCCAAAGATCATCCCCCAACGCCGCAGAAGCTTCGTCGAAAGTGGCGCGAACCACGGCGGCATCGCCGTAGGCGGCCATCATGCCAACGCTCTGCGAGCCCTGGCCCGGAAAAACGAACGCAAAAGACATACAGACTCCTAGCTAATGGAGAGTAGAGAGTGGAAGATCGTCGGCCAGCGACGACCTTCGGCTCTCGCTTCTCGTACCGATCAAAACTCGAGCAGCGCCGCGCCCCAGGCAAAACCGCCGCCAATCCCCTCGAGCAGTACCTTGTGGCCACGTTGTACGCGACCGTCGCGCACCGCCTCGTCGAGTGCCAGCGGCACCGACGCAGCCGAGGTGTTGCCGTGCCGGTCGACACTGACGATCACCCGCTCGCGCTCGATCCCGAGTCGCTTGCCGGTGGCTTCGATGATGCGGATATTGGCCTGGTGCGGAATCAGCCAATCGACCTCGGAGGTCGGAATCGCCGCCGCCACGCACACCTCTTCGGCGATCTCGGCCAGCACCCGCACGGCGAACTTGAATACCGCCGGCCCATCCATGCGCAGGAAAGGATCGCCAACCACCTGGCCGCCGCTGATCTGGCCGGGAACATTGAGAATTCCGAACTGGCTGCCGTCGGCGTGCATCGCCGTCGCCAGGATCCCCGGCTTTTCGGACGCTTCGAGTACCACGGCTCCGGCACCGTCGCCGAACAAGACACAGGTGCCGCGATCATTCCAATCGAGGATGCGCGAGAAGACTTCGGCGCCGATCACCAGCGCCCGCCGGTGGCTGCCGGAACGGATAAACTTGTCGGCAATTCCCAATGCGTAGGCAAAACCGCTGCAAACAGCCTGCACATCGAATGCAGCCGCGCCCTTGTTGCCCAGCTTGCCCTGAATCAGGCAGGCGGTACTGGGAAAAATGAAGTCCGGGGTCGAGGTCGCAACAATAATCAAGTCGAGATCGTTCACCTGCAACCCGGCCATTTCCAGCGCGCGCTGGGCAGCGATGTAACCGAGCTCGCTCGAAGTCACGCCAGCCTCGGCCAGGTGACGGGTACGAATCCCGGTACGGGTGACGATCCACTCGTCGTTCGTATCGATGCCTCGGGCGGCGAGATCCTGGTTGCTGACCGGAGTACCGGGAAGACAACTACCGGTACCGACAATGCGTGCATACATTATTGAACCTCCTCGGCTGCAAGCGGCTGCAACTGGGTCATTTGCGCCATTTGCGCGGCGATGCGTTCAAGAACACGATTCTCTGCGGCATCGAAAGCTCGGCGAATGGCATTGCCGAATGCCAGCTCGTCGGCCGAACCATGGCTCTTGACCGAGATACCTTTCAAACCGAGCAGGATCGCTCCGTTATAGCAGCGATGATCGAAACGTTTCTTGAAACGATTGAGTACGGAAATGGCAAACAGCGCCGCCAAGCGGGTCAGCCAGTTGCGCTTGAACTCGTCACGGAGCGAACCGGCCAGCATTTGCGCCAGTCCTTCGGAAGTTTTCAGGGCCACATTGCCGACGAAGCCATCGCAGACGATGACATCGGCACAACCCCGATAAATTCCATCGCCCTCGACGTTACCGACAAAATTGAGATCGGAACGGCGCAGGAGTTCGGCGGCCGCCTTGACGACCTCGTTACCCTTGATATCCTCTTCGCCGATATTGAGCAAACCGACGGTAGGTTTTTCTTTCCTCTCCATCGCGGCAACAAGCGCCGTCCCCATCACACCGAACTGAAGCAATTGTTGGGCGGTACAATCGACATTGGCCCCTTGGTCCAGCAGATGGGTGTGACCACGACTGGTAGGCAAGGGAGCACACAGGGACGGGCGATCGATTCCTGGCAGCATTTTGAGCACAAAGCGCGAAATCGCCATCAAGGCTCCGGTATTACCGGCGGACACGCAGGCATCGGCGTCGCCGCTCTTGACCTGATTGATCGCGACGCGCATCGAGGAATCCTTCTTGTTGCGCAACGCCAGGGATGGCGACTCGTCCATGCCGACCACTTCGCTGGCATGGACGACACGCAGGCGCGGATGATCGGCCTGCGCTCCCAGCAAGGGGCGCAAGACTTCTTCACGACCAACGAGCAACAGCTGTACCGAGGACTGCTCGGCAAGAAAACGGATGGCCGCTGGCACCGTCACCGACGGTCCGTGGTCACCCCCCATGCAATCAATGGCAATGCGGGTCATGACAGGGTCCGAAAAGACAAAAGAAAAGGCAGGCGCCCCGACTGGAGACGCCTGCCTTTCGTTGAACGATTACTCGCCCTTGCCCTTCAGGACTTTCTTGCCGCGGTAGAAACCGCTCGGAGAAATGTGGTGACGCAGGTGCGTCTCGCCGGTAGTGGACTCGACGGCGATGGAAGGGGCGGTGAGGAAGTCGTGGGCGCGGTGCATGCCACGCTTGGACGGGGATTTTTTGTTCTGTTGAACGGCCATGATGTCACTCCAAAAAAATCAGTTCGGTTTACCCTTGAAGCCAGCCAGCGCCGCGAACGGATTAGGCCGTTCGCCAGACTCGGCGGCTCCGGGCAAGCCACATTTTTCGTGCCGCGGCGCAACCGGGAGACTGAGCAGGATTTCATCCTCGACCAACTCAAGCACATCCAGTTCACGCACCACCGGCAGAAAGTCCCGGGTGTCGTCTTCCAGCTCGTCTTGCGACAGATCGGCACCTTCGGGAACAAGTTCCAGCCGGTTATCGACCTCAAGATCGTAAGAAATGGCCTGCAGGCAGCGCTGACAAGCCAGGGAAACGGTTCCCGTGACCCGCAGTTCCAGCATCAGCTCGCCACGCGAACCTTTAAACCCGCAGAGACGGAATTGCACTTCTCCCGTCGCCTCGGCCACCAGATCGTGCAGTCGCTCAAGCACCGCCAGCGGCAACGCTCCCTCAAGAACGCGCCCCTCGCGGGCAAAAACGAAAGCGTCTGTAATCTTTTTCAATCTCAAGCTGCTTCGACTTAAACGCAGGATGATATTATTTTTGTTTCCCCAAGTCAAAAACAAAGTGCCTTTGCAACAGCTTGTTACAGCATTCCGTTGCATCGCAAGCACCTCCCGCCGCCATGCCCAGACTACTGATCCTCGCCTCGACGTCCCCTTATCGCCGTGAATTGCTTGCACGACTCGGCCTGCCCTTTACGGTAGCCAACCCACAAACCGACGAGACGCCGCACCCCGGCGAAACACCGGAAGCTCTTTCGCTACGCCTTGCCGAAGCCAAGGCGCGGGCGGTCGCCAAGGATTTTCCCGACGCCCTGATCATCGGCAGCGACCAGGTTGCCACGGTCGACGGCAAAATTTACGGAAAACCCGGCAACCGCGAACGAGGCATCGCTCAACTCAAGGAACTTTCGGGCAAAACCGTCAATTTCTTCACCGGCCTGTGCCTGCTCGACAGCCGCAGCGGCCTGGCGCAAGTACGCGGGGTACCGACTCTGGTCACCTTCCGCACGCTCAGCGAGCGTGCCATCGAAAACTACCTTGACCGTGAGCCCGCCTACAACTGCGCCGGCTCGGCAAAGTCCGAGGGACTGGGAATTGCCCTGCTGCAAAGCATGCGCGGTGACGACCCGAATGCCTTGGTCGGCCTGCCCCTGATCGCACTATGCGACATCCTGGGGGCTGCCGGTGTCGACGTGTTGTAACCCGGCGAATTCCAAAATGAATCCCACCCAAGCCCCAGGAACCCTCTACCTGATTCCCGTTCCACTCGGCCCCAGCCCCGTTGCCGACAACCTGCCGCCGCCCGTACTGACCACCATCCGACCGCTGGGCCATTTTGTCGTCGAACAAGCAAAGACTGCCCGCGCCTTCCTGAAAGCCGTCGGCACCGACCTGCCACTGCAGCAACTGCAACTCTCGGAGCTGAACGAACACACCCGTGCCGATGCACTGAAGGAACTGCTAATCCCACTGCTCGCCGGTCACGATGTCGGCCTGCTCTCGGAAGCCGGCTGCCCGGCAGTCGCCGACCCCGGCGCCAACTTGGTCGCTCTTGCCCAACAACATGGCATCCGCGTCGTGCCGCTGATCGGCCCATCGTCGCTGTTGCTGGCCCTGATGGCTTCGGGACTCAACGGCCAGTGCTTCGCCTTTCACGGCTACCTGCCGGCCAAGGAACCCGAACGCACCAAGGCCTTGCGCGACCTGGAAAGCGAGTCGCGCAAGCGACGCATGACCCAGCTCTTCATCGAAACCCCTTACCGCAACCGGGTACTGTTCGACAGCCTGCTCGCCACCTGCCAACCGGAAACCCGCCTCTGCCTGGCGACCGACCTGACGCTCGGCAGCGAAAAGATCCTTACCCGCAAGATCGGCGAGTGGCGCCAGCAGATCAAAAAAGAAACGCCGCCCGAAATCGAGCGGCGCCCCACGGTTTTCCTGCTCCTCGCCTGAGCGTCGCCGGCGACACGGCCAAGGCGCCCTCGGCGTATTGATTTACTGCCAGCGGAGGCTGGCGGCGCTTTCCGCGACGCCCTGCCACAGACTGCCAACAGCGCCGGCACCGAGGCGCTTGGCAAAACGCTCGGCAATATTGTCCTTGATCGAGTAATCGAGGACCTTCTCCGCCTTCAACACATCGCGGGCAACGCTATCGACACTGCCGTAATCGTCGGCCAAGCCCAGTTCGACGCTCTGCGCACCAGTCCACATCAGGCCCGAGAACATTTCCGGCGATTCCTTGAGCCGCTTGCCGCGCCCCTGCTTGACCACTTCGATGAACTGGCGATGAATGTCGTTGAGCAAAACCTGCGCGTGCGCCCGCTGTTGCGGCGCCTGCGGCGAGAACGGATCGAGGAAACCCTTGTTTTCACCGGCCGTCAGCAGGCGACGCTCGATGCCGAGCTTATCCATGGTCCCAGTAAAGCCGAAACCGTCCATCAAGACCCCGATCGAACCGACGATACTAGCCTTGTTCACATAGATACGATCCGCAGCCGCCGCCACGTAATATCCGCCGGAAGCGCACATATCCTCGACCACCGCGAACAAAGGCTTGTCCGGGTGAGCCTGACGCAAACGGATGATCTCGTCGCTGATCAGGCCGGACTGCACCGGGCTGCCGCCCGGACTATTGATCCGCAGGATCACGCCGGCAGCGTTTTTCTCCTTGAACGCGCTGTTCAGGGCCGAAATCACGTGCTCGGCACTGGCCAGCCCCTTGGCATCGATTACCCCGGTGACGTTGATCATCGCGGTATGCCGCTCCTGCTGCTCGGCCCCGACACCCCAATCGACCACGGCCACCAAGACCACCAGCAAGTAGGCAAAACCCAGCGCCTTGAAGAAAATCCCCCAGCGACGCCGCGCCCGCTGCTCTTCCAGGGTGGCAAAGACGAGCTTTTCCAGCGTTTTCTGCTCCCACGAGGCGGGACTCGACTCGATCTGCGAACGGGATTCTGTTTGTTGAGGGTCGTTCATTTTTCTTTATTTCTTGATGAATACAGATAAAAACACTGCTCAGCGACCAGGCCGACCGGTATCGTCCGGACACAACCACACGCCGCCATTTTCTTCGCATACCGTCAGCGGTTGCAAACCCTTGCCTTGACAACGACCGCCCAGACAGCGCCCGTCGCTCGGCGAATACAATGCCCCATGAATCGAGCAGATCAAGTATAGCCTTGAATAATCGAAGAATTCGCCCGGCTGCCAATCCAGCTCCGCCGGCACATGCCCGCATTCGTTGAGGTAGGCATGCACCCGCCCGGCAAAACGGATAACGAAAGCCGGATGCTCGCGCCCCGCCCGCTCAACGACAAAGCGCACCCCCCGCCCCGCGTCCGCCAATTCGTCGCTACGGCAGATCAGGCGTTTTGCCGCAGCCATGCATCAAGCTCCGCGACCGAATGCAAGCAAGCCCGCGGCGCACTATCCAGCAAATGCGCATGCGGATGCGCACCGTAGGTCACCGCCAGACCGTCAACTCGGGCATTCCTCGCCATCAGCATGTCGTGCGAGGTATCGCCGATCATCACGGTCGACGCTGCTTCGACGCCAAATTCCAGTATCAGTTCTTCGAGCATTTGCGGGTGCGGTTTTGAATGACACTCGTCGGCACAGCGCGAGCCCATGAACAACGGCCGCAAACCGGAATGATCAAGCGCCCGCTCCAAGCCGATGCGGCTTTTGCCCGTCGCGATCGCCAGCATATGCCCCGCCGCACGCAAGCGCTCAAGCATCGCCGGCACCCCGGCGAACAGCGTCAGTTGATGATCGCTCGCCAGGTAATGATGCCGGTAACGATCGACCATCGCCGGAATCTGCTCCGGCTTCAGCTCCGGCACGGCATGCCGCATGGCGTCGGCCAGGCCGAGGCCGATCACGTGCCGCGCCCGCGCATCGTCGGGAATCGGCAAGCCGAGATCCTGGCAAGCCGCCTGGATGGACCGGACGATGGCTGCCGCCGAGTCGAGCAAGGTGCCATCCCAGTCAAAAACCACCAGCGAATAGTTCACAGCAATCTCTCCTGCAAGTCGTCAACGGCGAATTCCCGTGCTTCACGGGCGTCGACCGTGGCAATGTAATCGGCGATTCCGGCCGGCAACGGCGCCCGACAACTCAGCGGCGCCGCACTCAAGGGATGCCGGAAAGCGATATTCCAGGCATGCAGCGCCATGCGTTTGAGGCCATCGCGCCTCAAATCGCGATTGAGCGCGAAATCCCCGTATTTCTCGTCGCCGAGAATCGGAAAACCGAGGCTCGCCAGATGCACCCGAATCTGATGGGTACGCCCGGTTTTCAACTGCGCCTCGAGCAGGCTCATGCCCGACCAGCGAGCGAGCAAGCGGAATACCGTATGCGACGGCTTGCCCTGGGCGTCGACATTGACCCGCCGTTCGCCGCTTTCGGTCAGGTATTTGTGCAGCGGCAAGCGCACATGCTGGGTCTGATTCATCCAGCGCCCCTTGACCAGCACCAGATAGCGCTTGTCGGCGCCGGCCCCGTGTTCGCGGAACATATCGTGCAACGCCGTCAACGCCAGCCGTTTCTTGCCCACCAGCAGGACGCCCGAAGTTTCCCGATCAAGGCGGTGCGCCAGTTCGAGAAACTTGGCCAGCGGCCGCTGCCGACGCAAGGCTTCGATCACGCCAAAACTGACGCCGCTGCCGCCATGAACGGCAATCCCTTCGGGCTTGTCGATCACCAGCATCGCCTCGTCTTCGTAGATGATCGGCAGTTCGACCCGCTGCTTGGCGACTTCGTCGATTGCACTCTCGACCCGTTCGGCAACGCGGATCGGCGGAATCCGGACACTGTCGCCGAGTTGTAGACGATAGGTCGCATCGACCCGGCCACTATTCACCCGCACTTCGCCGCTGCGCAAAATCCGGTATAGATGACTCTTGGGTACGCCCTTGCAACGGCGGATCAGGAAATTGTCGAGCCGCTGCCCGATTTCCTCCTCGCCAATTTCGATCCGAACAACGGTCTGATTGAGTGATTTATTCCCTGTCTGCTTCATTTTTTAATATACTGCTTCCGTTTTGCGTCTCGGTTTGCAAGGGATGCCGAACCGTCAGACCGTTCGCCCTAGCGCCACGAGCGCGACCGCCCTACGGCAGGCTCCAGGCAGGCTCCGCTTCCCACCCGCGCCAATTGCGCAGGCCAGACCAACGCAAAACGACTGGTTAAGTTCACTCACCAAAAGTAGTGATGTTAATGGATTAGCTCGCCGCAAGCACGCACGGATTGTCCGTTGCAGGATTTTTCAGACCGTTCATTTCAAGAAAAAACACACGGTCACTTACTGATCAGCACTTTCACCATCGCTTTTTGACGCCATATCCAGAAAAACATGACGCAACCCGATTGCTGAAACTGTCGCTGCCTGCATGGGCGTTTCCCTGCGGCGTTCCGGCCAGCTGGAGCCCGACAATATGAAACGCATGCTCTTCAATGCGACACAGGCGGAAGAACTCCGTGTCGCCATTGTCGACGGTCAGAAACTCATCGACCTCGACATTGAATCCGCCGCCAAGGAACAACGGAAAAGCAACATCTACAAAGGGGTGATCACCCGCATCGAGCCCTCGCTCGAGGCCTGTTTTGTCGATTACGGCGCCGACCGCCACGGCTTTCTGCCGTTCAAGGAGGTTTCCCGCGCCTATTTCCAGTCCGGTGTCGAACCCGGTAAAGCCAAGATCAACGAGGCCCTGAAGGAAGGCCAGGAGTTGATCGTCCAGGTCGAGAAGGACGAGCGCGGCAACAAGGGTGCCGCCCTGACCACCTACGTCTCACTGGCCGGACGTTACTTGGTATTGATGCCGAACAACCCACGTGGCGGTGGCGTTTCACGCCGCGTCGACGGTGACGAACGCACCGAACTGCGCGAAACCATGGATCAGCTGCAGGTGCCGCAAGGCATGAGCTTGATCGCCCGCACCGCCGCCATCGGTCGCCAGGCCGAAGAGCTGCAGTGGGACTTGAACTACCTGCTGCAGTTGTGGAGTGCCATCGAGGGAGCAGCCCAGCAACAATCCGGTGCATTCCTGATTTACCTGGAAGGCTCGCTGGTGATTCGCGCCATTCGCGACTATTTCCAGCCGGATATCGGTGAAATCCTGATCGATACCGACGAAATTCATGAGCAGGCCAGTGCCTTCATGGCGACGGTGATGCCGGGCAATGTCGGTCGCGTCAAACGTTACCGCGACGACGTGCCGCTCTTCTCACGTTTCCAGATCGAACACCAGATCGAAACCGCCTTCGCCCGCCAGGTCAACCTGCCGTCCGGCGGCGCCATCGTCATCGACCACACCGAAGCCCTGGTTGCCGTCGACGTCAACTCCGGCCGCGCCACCAAGGGTGCCGACATCGAGGAAACTGCGCTGCGCACCAACCTCGAAGCCGCCGACGAACTCGCCCGCCAGTTGCGCCTGCGCGACCTGGGCGGCTTGATCGTGATCGACTTCATCGACATGGAAAGCGCCAAGAACCAGCGCGAAGTCGAGAACCGCCTGCGCGACGCGCTGCGCTTCGACCGCGCCCGCGTCCAGATGGGCAAGATCAGCCGCTTCGGCCTGATGGAACTGTCGCGCCAGCGCCTGCGTCCGGCCCTTGCCGAAACCAGCTACATCCCCTGCCCGCGCTGTACCGGCACCGGCCACATCCGCTCGACCGAATCGGCGGCGCTGCACATCCTGCGCATCCTCGAAGAAGAGGCGATGAAGGAAAACACCGGCGCCGTGCATGTCCAGGTGCCGGTCGATGTCGCCACCTTCCTGCTCAACGAGAAGCGCCCGGATATCCAGGCCATCGAGTTGCGCCACAAGGTCACCATCCTGCTGATCCCGAACGTGCACCTGGAAACCCCGGCGCACACCATCGCCCGCCTGCGTCACGACGATCTCAACCAGGACGAAGCCCGCGAGCCTTCGTACAAGATGGTTGAGATGCCCGTCGAGGAAGCAGTTGCCCGCAATGGCCAGAACGAAACTGCCAAACCCCGCCAAGAGGCCGTAGTCAAGGGAATTGCACCGGAGCAACCAGCCCCGGTCGTGGCCGAGAAACCCGCTGCCGTTCCAGTCGTGGAAGCCAAGCCCGGCGTCGGCCTGTTTGCCCGCATCATGTCCTGGTTCCGCTCTCCGGAAGCACAACCGGTGGCCACACCTCCGGCAGCGGACGAAGCACCGAAAAAGCCACGCGAAGCTCGTCGGGAACGCAGCGAAAATCGTGACGGCAGCCGCCGTAACAGCCGTAGCCCCCGCCGAGAGGAAGAAGCGCGCGGTGAACGCCAGGAGCGTGGAGAACGGGGTGAAAAACCGGCCCGCGACGAGTTGACCGTGAATAACGCCGAACGCCAGGAGCGTCGTCAGCGTAACAACGAGCAGCGCCGGGAAAAACGAGAACGTCAGCAACAGGAAGCCAGCCCCGCGATTGAAACCCCGGCAGCTGCATTGACCGCTTCTCCCCTCCTGCCGCCGAGCGAGCCAGGAAACAATGCGGACGAACAGGGTAACCGTCGACGCGGCCGGCGTGGCGGGCGCAATCGCGGCGAACGTCGCCAGGAAACCGAGGCCGGCGAAAATCAGGTCGTGGCAGCAGCAGTCGTCGAAGCCGATCTTACTCAGGAGCCGGTCGTCGTCGTCATCCCCGCCAGTGCGGACGAGACCCCGCTGGCAAGCAGCGTGCCTCCGTCTCCGGCTGTCGCCCCTCTCACCCAGGAGGCCGCCCCACTACCGCAACCGGAAACCACGGTCGAACTGGCAAATGCCGCGCCACCCGCAGGGCAACCTTTACCGCATGCCGAGCCGCTGACTCAGGTGGCGACGACGGCAAGCATCGAGGCACCTGCAACCCTGAGTCCGGTAGCACTGGGTGAAGCCCCCTGCATCGAGCCGCAACAAGGCATGAGCCCCGAAGTGCAGGCACCGCTGGGCAGCGAGGCGCCTGCCAGCATTGGGACGCAGGTCGAGCCGGTGGCCGAACCCGTCCTTGCCGGGACCGTAGCCCCTGAGCCTTGTGTCGACATTCCGTCCCCCTCTCCCGCCGAGCCTGGACCTCGGACAGAAGAGACGCACACCCCCTCGGGCAGTACAGTCGACGATCTCGCCACGGTCAACCAGCCCGTTGAGCAAAAAGCCAGCAGCGAGCTCCTGTCGCAGCAGCCGGCACAGCTTGTCATTGACGTCGAGCAGGCACTTGCCGAAAGTGGTCTGACGATGGTCGCCACAAGCAATCAGGCACACCCCGTCCAGACCGAGGCACCGGTCAAGCTGGGGCGCCCGCGCAAGACGCACAGCGTCAAGGTCGATAGCGAACCGCTGGTCATGGTCGAAACCGGAAACAAGTAAGGCCAGCGCTTTCGACGGCAGCAAAAAGGGGGTGCCATGAGCACCCCTTTTTTTTGTCATGAGGAAAAAACTCCTCAGCGGCCAGTGACCTTGCGAAAGTGATCGACCAGACCTTCGGAGGCATCTTCGACCATATCGAGCACCAGATCGAAGCCATGTCCCAAGCCGTAGTATGGATCGGGCACTTCCTCATCGTCGAAATTCCTGGCGTAGTCCATGAATAGCGCAATCCGCTCGCGCTGCTCCGGCGTCGCCATCCGCCGCAAATTATCGAGATTGCTCTTGTCCATTGCCAGGATCAGGTCAAAATAATCGAGATCCTGCGGCGCCACTTTGCGTGCCCGCAACTGCGACAGATTGTAGCCACGCGCTCTGGCCGCTCTCTGCGTCCGTGAATCAGGCGCCTCTCCAACGTGATAGCCGTGGGTCCCAGCCGAGTCGACTTCGACTTTGTCTCCCAGCCCCTGATTGACGATGTACCGCCGCAATACTCCCTCGGCGGTAGGCGAACGACAGATATTGCCCATGCAAACCAGCAACACCCGGTATGTCATCATTCGATCTCCCTGTCGTGGTCGTGCCGCGCCGCGCCGAGCACTTTTTCCCTGAGACGGAAAAGCTCGTCTCGCGCCGCCGCCGCTTTTTCAAATTCAAGATTTCTCGCGAAATCCTGCATTGCCTTTTCGAGACGCTTGATCTCCCTGGCCAGCGCCTTCTCGTCCATGACCTGATAAACAGCCTCCCTTTCGGCTGCCCTCAGGCCACTGCCAACGCTCTCCGCGTCATGTACACCATCGATAATATCCTTGATCCGCTTGGATACGCCACGGGGCGTGATCCCGTTTTCGGCATTGAAGCGCAACTGCTTCTCGCGCCGGCGCTCGGTTTCGGCCATCGCCCGACGCATTGAGTCTGTTATCTTATCAGCATAAAGAATCGCCGTTCCATGCAAGTGCCGGGCAGCCCGACCAATGGTCTGGATCAGCGAACGCTCGGAGCGCAGGAAGCCTTCCTTGTCGGCATCGAGGATGGTCACCAGCGACACCTCGGGAATATCCAGGCCTTCGCGCAGCAGGTTGATGCCAACCAGCACGTCGAACTCGCCGAGGCGCAGATCGCGGATGATCTCGACGCGCTCGACGGTGTCGATATCGCTATGCAGATAACGCACCTTGATTCCGTTATCGGCGAGAAAATCGGTCAAATCTTCGGCCATCCGCTTGGTCAGCGTCGTCACCAACACCCGCTCGCCGACAGCGATCCGCTTTGCCGCCTCGGCCAGCAGATCGTCGACCTGCGTCGTCGCCGGGCGGACGATGATTTCCGGATCGACCAGCCCGGTCGGCCGCACCACCTGCTCGACCACCTGACCGGCGTGTTTCTGCTCGTAGTCCGAGGGCGTCGCGGTCACAAAGACGGTCTGCCGCAGATGCGCCTCGAATTCGTTGAATTGCAGCGGCCGGTTATCCAGCGCCGAAGGCAGGCGGAAGCCGTAATTGACCAGGTTTTCCTTGCGCGAACGATCCCCCTTGTACATGCCGCCGACCTGGCCGATGGTGACGTGCGATTCGTCGATGAACATCAGCGCATCGGCCGGCAGATAGTCGATCAGCGTCGGCGGCGCTTCGCCGGGGCGCCGCCCGGACAAATGCCGGGAGTAGTTCTCGATCCCCTTGCAGAAGCCGATCTGATCGAGCATTTCCAGATCGAATTTGGTCCGCTGCTCGATCCGCTGCGCTTCGACCAGTTGCTGCTGACCAATGAAATGCTCGACACGCCCGCGCAGCTCCTCCTTGATCGCTTCGATCGCCCGCAACACCGTCGCCCGCGGCGTGACGTAATGCGAAGCCGGGAAGACCGTAAACCGCAGGGCCTTGTGCAGCATCTGTCCGGTCAGCGGATCGAAGAACTGCAGGGCCTCGATTTCGTCGTCGAACAGCGAAACGCGGATCGCATGCTCGGCGTGCTCGGCTGGAAAGATGTCGATCACGTCGCCACGGACGCGGAAAGTGCCGCGATGGAAATCCACTTCGTTGCGGTCGTACTGCATCGCGCTCAGGCGCTTGATGATGTCGCGCTGATCCATGCGGTCGCCGACGCGCATGGTGAGGATCATGTTGTGGTATTCCTCGCGGTCACCGATACCGTAGATGCACGATACCGAGGCGACGATCACTACGTCGCGGCGCTCGATCAGGCTTTTGGTCGCCGACAGGCGCATCTGCTCGATATGGTCGTTGATCGCACTGTCCTTCTCGATGAACAGGTCGCGCGACGGGACATAGGCTTCCGGCTGGTAGTAGTCGTAATAGGAGACGAAGTACTCGACGGCATTTTCCGGGAAGAACTCCCGGAACTCCGAATATAACTGCGCCGCAAGCGTCTTGTTATGCGCCAGGATCAAGGCCGGCCGGCCGCTGCGGGCGATCACGTTGGCCATCGTGTAGGTTTTGCCCGAGCCGGTCACACCGAGCAGGGTCTGGAACGAGAGGCCATCGTCGAGCCCCTCGACCAGTTGCCGGATCGCCTCCGGCTGGTCGCCGGCCGGCGGAAAAGGCTGGTGCAAACGAAAGGGACTGTCGGGAAAAGTAACAACCTGAGCGTCAGGCAGGGATGCGGGCGTTTCAGTCATGCTAGAATTTTGCGGTTTTGTCAGCGCGAAGCCTGCTTCGCGCGTTATCGTCAGTTTGTCCCTATTATTCCACGGAGTTCCTATGTCCTCTTCGATCTTTGCAGCGGTGGAAATGGCCCCGCGCGATCCGATCCTCGGCCTGAACGAAGCTTTCAATGCCGACACGCGCGACACCAAGGTCAACCTCGGCGTTGGCGTCTACTTCGACGACAACGGCAAGATTCCGCTGCTGGCCGCCGTCAAGGCCGCCGAAGAGACCCGCCTGAAGGCTGCCCCGCCGCGCGGCTACCAGCCGATCGAAGGCCCGGCCGCCTACACCGGCGCCGTGCAGAACCTGCTCTTCGGCCAGGGTTCCGACCTGCTCGCCGCCGGCCGCGTGATCACCGCCCAGGCCGTCGGCGGCACCGGCGCGCTGAAGATCGGCGCCGACTACCTGAAGCGCCTGAACCCGGATGCCAAGGTCTACATCTCCAACCCGTCCTGGGAAAACCACCGCGCGCTGTTCGAAGCTGCTGGCTTCATCGTTGAGGATTACACCTACTACGATGCCGCCACCCGTGGCGTGAACTTCGCCGGCATGGTCGCCGACCTGAACAAGATGGCCCCGGGCTCCGTCGTCCTGCTGCACGCCTGCTGCCACAACCCGACCGGCGCCGACATGAGCGACGCCCAGTGGGCTGAAGTCGTGGGCATCTGCAAGGAACGCGGCCTGGTGCCCTTCCTCGACATGGCTTATCAGGGCTTTGCCGACGGCATCGATGCCGACGCCGTCGCCATCCGCGCCTTCTCTGCCTCCGGCCTGCAATTCTTCGCCTCCAGCTCGTTCTCCAAGAACTTCTCGCTGTACGGCGAGCGCGTCGGCGCCCTGTCGGTGGTCACCGCCTCCAAGGACGAGTCGGCCCGCGTCATGTCGCAAGTCAAGCGCGTCATCCGCACCAACTACTCCAACCCGCCGATCCACGGTGCCGCCCTGGTCTCCGGCGTACTCGCCTCGAGCGAACTGCGTGCTCAGTGGGAAGCCGAACTGGCCGGCATGCGTGACCGCATCCGTGCCATGCGTACCGGTCTGGTCGACGCGATCAAGGCCACCGGCTGCGCCCAGGACTTCTCCTTCGTCGTCCAGCAGCGCGGCATGTTCTCCTACACCGGCCTGACCGCCGCCCAGGTTGAGCGCATGAAAGACGAGTTCGGCATCTACGCCGTGTCCACCGGCCGCATCTGCCTGGCCGCGCTGAATAGCAAGAACATCGACTACGTCGCCAAGGCCATCGCCGCCGTGACCAAGTAAGCGCTGTTCAGGCCAAAAAAAAATGGCGGGAGCAATCCCAAGCCGTTAACCGTTTCTGTTGAAACAATTTCTTTGGCATAAACGGCCAATCGGCTTGGTAGACGGCCGCTACGAGATGAGCCCCGGAGATTGGGGCTCATTTTTTTGGTAGCCAGGAATTTCCTGGTTTGCCTACGACAAAGAAGGCCTAAGGCTTTGATCAATCCGACTGCTATCCGCCATTGCTGCTGCCTGAAAGTGTTCCCCAAACCTCGGGAAAGAGGAAAGCGATCAGCGAGTCATATTGTGGATCTCTGTCGTAGTCCTTATCGCCCGCGGCTAGCCGCTCCTTGTATTCCTTGACCCGCTTGGCCCAGTTGCCTTTCTTGTCTTCCTGCGTCAACTGCTCGCCTCGTCCGTAAACAAGCAGGGCGGCGCGGAAAGCTCGGACGACATTCTTGTAGCTGTTGGCAACCGTGTTTGCCGCCGAGATGAAATTCGGATGGTTCCAGCCAATGCTTTCGCCCTCGCGGGCGGAATAGAGAGCGTTAAGCAGGCCGAGGACATCGGACGGGTATTCGGGCAGAAAGACGCCGCGCCTCCTGAATTCCCGCTTCGCCTCGGTCCATTCGATATCCTGCCAAGAGCGCTTCGAGTGCCGCCACCAGAGATAGAAACGCTGCTTCAAAGCTTCCTCGCCGGCATCCTTGGCGAGTCCGGCTTTCAGCCCTTCGCAGTCGCGGTAGAACACCCGCTGCCCTACCTGGTCGAGGGAAAGATCGGAGAACGGCACGCGGGCATGCCGCCAGGCTTCGACAACCTCGCCACCAATAGCGGCTGGCTCCAGCCAATGGCAATCCAGCATCAGGGCGCTCTCCGCGACGGATGCTTTCAGCGTCTCCTCGCTTGCGAGGAAGAGGTTGCGGTTGTTGTTGTGGAAGATGTCGTCCTGCGTCATGCGGGCTTCCGACTCATCGAAGGTGCGGAACACCCAGCAGAGCAGTCCGCCCTCTTGCCGGTAGAAGTTCCGCCGCTCCGCGATGACATGCAGGAAGGTCGTCGATAGCTGGATTTCGAAGGCAATCCGCGTCTGGCCTTTCCATAAGGCCTGAACATCAGGCTTGCGCCACTTTGTGCGGTCCATGCCACGCCAAACCTTCTCGGCCTCGACTTCGGAGAAGTTCGGGTCGCGCCGCAGGCTGTCGGCGATGATCACCTTGAGCCTGATGTGAGCGCTGCTTTCTTTGGCTGCGTTGTATTTTCGCGCCAGCATCTCGTCTTTGGAAAGCTCTCCCCGCGTGATGGCGGGGCAATTTCCGTTCTCGGTCCGGTGCTTGAAGAAGAAGCGCTTCTCGTCCTTCCTGCGGCAGGAGAGATAGACGCCGACCATGCAGATAGGGCAGGCGTAGAGGGAGTCGCCCGCCGCGTTCGCCTCGGCAAGTTCCATCCGCAGCTTCTCAAGCCGGTCGTAATCGCTACCGATCACCGCCCGAGCGGTCGAAATGATGCCCGTTTCGAGGTTGATGACCTCGTCGATTTCGGGATCGTCGACGCACAGGCAAGTATCCGCCATCTTCTACCCCGTCCGCGGTCAGGCGCTCTCGATGGAGAGCTTCTGGACATGCGGCTTGAAGGCACGCTCCAGCCGGATCATGGCGTCGACCATGGCGGCGTGCACCGCCTCGAACTTCGTCTCGTCGTCGCGGTATCCGCCTCCTTCCAGCAGCACGCGGACGCGGCAGGCCCGCTTGTTGTCTAGGCGCTGCCAGTCCAGCTTGCCTTCGAACGCTGCCTCGATCTGTTCCTTCTTGGCGTGAAGGGCGTCGAAGATCGCCTTGTTTTCCTCGTCGCATTCTTTGCCGCGGTCAATGTAGAGCTCGGCAGCCGCCTCGTGCTCCCAAACGACATAGTTGTAGGCGAGGCCGCTCTTGCCGGCGCCCGTCCCGACCCAATTCTGCTTGCCGGGGGAGATGCCCGAATGGAGCTTGGTCTTCGTCTTGGCGTAGGTCAGGAGCTTCGTCCAGAAGTTGCGCCGCAGGTCGTAGCGTTCGGCGAATTCCTGCTTGGCCTTGCCGACAGCCTTGGTCGATTCGCTCGGACCGACGATCAGCGTCAGGAGCGGCGCCGGAGCGGAGTCGCCGATCTGGATGGCTTCCAGCTTCAAGAGGTAGAAGCTCGCCGTCGAGGCCTCGTTGAGCCAGGTGATGGCGGAGACATGCTCGGGGCGCGGATCGGAGACGATCCAGATGGCTGTCTTGGCTTCGAGGGCGACGAGGTAGGTGATGACCTTGCCGAGATGGTCGTGGTTCGACTTCTCCAACTGGTTCTCGATGATGACCTTTGAGCCCGACTCGTCCTCGCAGACGATATCGACGGAGAAGTCGCCGGCTGCCTGCTCGCGCTCGGCGTTCGAAAGCGTGATGTCGAGGCAGTCGTTCAGGACATCGATGTTCTCTTCCAGCCAGCGCGTGAAGTCCAGCGCCTCATGCTTGAACGCGTCCCGAAGCGGGATGCGGGTGATTTTCTGGATCATGCTTTCCCCCTTTGCTGCCTACGCCGCCGCGACGGTCTTCTGGCAGTCCATGCAGTAAATGTTGCCGCCGAATTTCGGCTTGTTGAACCAGCAGAACTTTGCCACGTTGTAACCGACGGAGGTTCCGCAGGTATGGCAGACGAGCTTCTGCTTGGGCTTCTGCTCCTGCGATTCGGTAGGCTGTGCAGCATCCGGCGTCGGTGCGGCGGCTTCCGCCTTGGGCGCCTCTGGAGTAGGCTCGGGCTTCACCACAGGCGCCGCGGGCGGCTCCTTGGGCAGCCCGAACTTCGCCGTCCAATCGAAGGCGATAGGCTTGTGCAGTTTCGCGATGTCGCGCGCCAAGGCCTCTAGCGTGTCCTGCCCGATGATCTTTGCCATCAATAGCGGGTTGTTGCTCTGGTCGATGGACTTGTCGATGTATTTGAAAACTTGGTCGTTCTTGATGATCGCGTCCATGCCGTCGATCTTGGCTTTGGGGCGACTGATGCGGGCGCCCTTGGAGACGAGGACGAGGCTTTTCAGATCAGGCTTGATGGTGAAGCCGAGCCGTGTCGGCAGCTTGACCGCGCCGGAGTCAAAGAGCTTCCTCAAAATCAGGATGTGCTTGGTGTTCTGCTCGATGGGGGACGGAACACCGTAGGGTTTGCCGCCGAAGAAGGCGGCGAATTCGCCGTGCTCGTTGATACCGATTCCCTCGGAGAAGTGCTTGCTCTCGCAAACCCAAATTTCCATGAAACGGTTGATCAGCAGATGATCGATCTGGGCAACCAGCCCGCCATGCTCGATGCGCAGGTCATGGATGGCCATCCAGTTTTTGGACTCGCCCCAATGGACCTTTATCTCGTAGGCGGCTTCCTCTTCACCCCGAATACCTGCCTGAATGTTGCGGATTTCCTGATCGATGCGCTTCCTGGTA
Source organism: Azonexus sp. (assembly GCF_023150235.1). Lineage (GTDB taxonomy): Bacteria > Pseudomonadota > Gammaproteobacteria > Burkholderiales > Rhodocyclaceae > Azonexus. Next base: position 14,710 of record NZ_JAKLLH010000009.1, on the reverse strand, counting down.
TCTGCTCTGCAGTCGGGACGGGACAGCAGGGCTTGCAGTGCCCGAATCGAGGATTTTTTGTCGTCGGCTTCTTTGATGATCATCGCGTGCTATATCCGTCGTGCAAGAACCTGAAAGGGTAACACGCCGCCATAGGTGACCCAATGCGAACGGGCTAGCTGTTTGGTATTTTCAAGCAAGATTCCTTTGAATGCAGACGCCGTCTAAATTGACGGACCTCATAAAGATAGGCCTGCCGAAGAAAATTTTCGGCAGGCTTTTCCTTCCTATGAGGACTGCTTTTGTGGTTAGTTGCTCGCCCTTGGGTTGGCCTTGGAGGCCTTCACCCTATGAATCGCCGCACTCATGAGCAGCGTCGTCAAGAAGACATTCATGAGGCGGGCGGCGACGCCGAATTCGAGAACCGAGAAGTGCGTGCGTGCGAGCTTGGCCAAAAGTTGCGGGTTATCGGCGAGGCTCGCCCCGTTGCCGGATGCGAATCTACGGCGCAGAACCACATCGCCTGCGAAGGGCCCTAGGATTTTGCTGATATTGACTTTAATGCCGTCCTGGGTTGCAGGTGTCATCGGTAGCCAGGTGTCGGAGAGGAACTTTATCGCATCAAAAAGTTCGGGAGTTACGTATTCGCTGATTACTTCGAAGTCAGTCTCTACGGTGTCTTTGATCCCTTTGAGAACCACTTCAAGCAAGGTGTCCGGGCTCATCGCCAACTGGTAGATGAACGCCAGCGAGTAAGGCCGTTCTCCATGCTCTTTCTTCCATTCCAACCCTTTGACGGTCAAGTCAAAAGCTCGGGAGACGACAGCGACGTTTCGAACGACTTCCGAGGCCATGTCAGGCCAGAACGAATCAGCGTTTCCGCCGCCGCCAGATTGCCGAGCGACTGATTTCAGGATGTCGGCCACCAACTGAGGCGCGAGGCCGTCCAGGAGATCCACGGAAAACTCACCTTCCTCCGCATCTCCACCAATCACCAAGAGGTCGCTTTCCTGGTCGAGATGCTCGGCCATTTGGTTGAGGCGCGCAGCCATCCCCCGGAGCTCGTTGTAAAAAGTCGCATTGCGGTCATTGCCCCGTTCCATATCATTCTCCAGGTTGTTTTTGATGCTATAGACATAGCATTCCAAGGAAAAAAGGCAAGGCCGCTCGTCGGATGGAGCCGGGTCGTTATCTAAAGTAAATGATGTCGTTCAGGTCAAGCGGCGCCTTCGCCAGACCGAGCCGGGTTGCCGGAGTCCCTTTCGGTGCGTTCTTCCCTTCGCCGACCCAGACGTAGTTGTGGCAGGCGCGGATCAGCGTTTGGATTTTGTCGATCTGTTCCGGAAGGTAGGCCGAATAGGCGTTGAACACTCGGCCGCGGTTCGCCGACGAATGCACGGGACGCTCCAGCATCGACGAGCGGCGACGGATGCGATTGAAGAACGAATCGACCGCATGGAGGCTTGCCTTGCCGTAAACGCGAGCGAGATGGTCCGGGTTGTAGCCTCCGATGTCAGTCAAATGGCAAACGGCCTTCTCGGTTTCAGAAAGGGTCGGCAGCGGATGGAACACCCAGCGATCATTCCACTTGCCGTAGGTTCTGGCATTGGCGATTCGGTCCTTGAGCATCAGTAGCTCGACGTCGGATTGATCCAGCCCCGGGTTGGCCGCCGCGACAATGTCGAACTGATCCTTAGCCTCCTGCATGAGTTTCCGTTTGTCATCAATGATCAAGTCTTTGGATATCCGCACATAGAACGCGTCGCAGGTCCCCGCCGAAATCCTCTCTTGAAACGCCGCCAGGCAGGCGGCGCGCATGCCCGAGTCCTGGTCAAGGAAGAAGCGGACTTTTTCGACGTTGCCGAACATCTTGCGCAGCGCCATGAAGAATCCATAGAGGGTGTATTCCGCATGAACCAGCATGCCATCGTTTGGGAGCATGTCCTCTAGGACGACGTGTTCGGGGGCTTCAACATCCGGCCTTGCGACCGCGGTCGCATAGGAAGCGGCGATGGCGGACGGAAGCGTTCCTCGACCGATGTATTTCTTGGAGGCCTTCAGCCTTTCGTCGAATTCTTGTTGCAGCCACAGTCTTGCGTGGGTTCGATGGCAAGCCGGCATTTGAAGTTCGCCCAATGCTTTGAGTTCGGCGTTGATGTCGGCCGAATTGGGCTCGCCATCGAAATTAGGGACCATCCCGAACACATATCCGGTCTCGTTGTCAGCCGCGGCGACCGAGGAGATCGTGACGTTCCGCTTGTCAGCCCTCTGGGACCAGTTGATGACTTTATCCTGGCGATCCACGCCAATGAACAGGCGAGGAATCTCCATATCGCACAGGCGCCGCTCTCGCTCCGACAGGAAAGCGGTGGCCTGTTCGAACAGGAAGTCGATGCGGTCGTATAGGACCTTCGGAGTGACGTTGGCCACCTCGCAGATGCGGCGCATTGGGGACTTATTCACCAGCAGGGAAAAGATGTATCGGTTCTTGTCCGACTGCGTTTGCTTGGCGATCGGGTTGCGATCCCTGGATTTTACGGAGAACATCTTGCCGCATCCGGCAGCCTTGCAACGATAGCGTTTTGAGCCGGCGCTAGTAACGCCGAACTCATGGTAGGCGCCGGGGACATTGATCGAAACCCGATGATTCGGACAATGAAGCTCCGGGCAACACGGCAGTCCTTCCACTCTGGAGAGGATGCGGTGGGTTTCCTCGAAGACGCCCTGGTTGCTTTTGATGGTGAAGATTTCGCCGCAATGGTTGCATTTGCCCGCCGGCATGCTCGGCCCGTTGGCGACGACCGTGTAGGGGTTCTGAGCTCCCGGGCCCTTCTGGGCCTTAGGTTCGATTGGAACCCCGAAATTCGGACAGATCGGGTTCTTGCAGAAATTGACGTTGATCCCGTTCGACGGTGGCGGCACCCGCAATAGCTTGCGCCGAGCGGGTTTCGGAGGGGTTTGATTTTGAGAGGCCATGTATTAAATAACGCATTGGCATCCGTTCTGTTTACAGCAGGCGTAAAAAAACCTGCCGAAAAAATCTTCGGCAGGCTTCTTCCTTGCAGGCCCCGTCAGTTCTGGCTTTGCCGATCCGTTTCAACAGAAACGGTTAACGGCTTGGAGCAATCCCGCCATTTTTTATTTATCGATACCGCTCGCACATCCCCGCCTCCGGCCGCAGCAGCAGAAAAAACCAGCCCCGGAAACAGCAACGCCCGCAAGGTAATCTTGCGGGCGTTTGAATTTGGCTCCCCGACCTGGGCTCGAACCAGGGACCTACGGATTAACAGTCCGGCGCTCTACCGACTGAGCTATCGAGGAATCGAAGCCAAGATTATATAAATCACCAGGAATGCTGTCAATATTTCCTCTTGAATTTCCATCATCGATCGCACTTTCCCGCAGCGCGGGGACAAGCGGTTAAGATGCCGGCCAACAGGAGGAACCAAGGATGAGCCAAGGCTTGATTATCTTTGCACTCTGCACATTGACACTGATCGGCGCCACCCTGCCGTTACTTCATGGCCGCTATCGCAAACCTCCCGCGGACAAGCCGTGCAACGATGTCGGGAATGACCCGGAAAAGGAAACAAAACATGGAAAATCGCATGACCGAACTTGAAATCAAGATCAGCTATCTCGAGGATACGGTCGACGAGCATAATCGTGCAATTTACAAACAACAGCAGCAAATCGACTTTCTGATTGGCGAATTGCGCACTCTTCGGGAACAGCTTCGCAATCAGCCAGACAACGAGGCTCACAGCTTGCGCGACGAGATACCTCCACACTACTGACCAGGGGACGCTTACAAGCCGCGACGCGCCGCTGCTTCGCGCAGGGTTCGCGCATGTGCGTGGCGAGCCCGCAAGCGGGCATCCGTGACGATCATCCCGATACTTTCCCCAAGCACCATCACTACCCCGAGTACCGGCAAGACCAGCATCAAACCTGGGACGCCCGCTACCGCGCCACCGACAAAGATCATCAGGACTGTCAGCAAAGGGTGCATTTTCAGGCTTTTGCCAATCGTCAGCGGCATGAATACAAAATCGTCCAGCAAGCGGACGACCACGAACAGCAACACGGCTCCATAAGCCATTCCGGGGTTGCCGGGAAAGTCGGTTGCAGCCACCAGCACCACGACGACGCAGCCCATCACCGAACCGATGAAGGGAACCCAGGCCAAAACGGCTGTCAGCAAACCCAGAAGCAAGGGATTCGACATTCCCAGCACCCACAGGCCCAAGGCCAGGCAGAGGGTATCGAACACGGTCAACTGCAACAAACCGACAAAATAGACGCGGGCAGTACGGTCTACCTGATCGAGCAGGTAGAGTGTTCGCTCGAAATAGGCATTGGCTACCGAACGTCCGAGAAATTTCTTGAAGCGCCAACCATCGCGCAGCATGAAGAAGGCAATGAAGGGGCCGAGTAGAAGGGACGGCGCCCAAGCTGCGAGGGTTACCGCCACAGCCGGGAGATATTTGTGGGCAAAACTATTGGTCAGATCGGCGATCTGTAGCGCCAGTTCGCGACTGACATGGGCGTGCGCAAGGAATGAAAAACGCTTCTCCAGTTGCCGCACGGAGTCGGTCAGCAGGCGGATGCCCCCGTCGAGATAACGGGCGGTCAACTCCGGCCAAGATCCAAGCTCGGTACTCAAGCGCGGCACGGAAAGAAAAAGCAGCCCCCCCAGGGCCAGGAAAGCCCCCAGGGCAACCAGTGCCGCCGCTGTCTTATGCGGTACGCCTGCAAGCAGCAAGCGGTATTTCAGCGGCGACAGCACGTAATGAATGAGCAGCCCCATGACAAAGGGGACAACCAGCCAGAGTATCTTTTCAAACAGGAAAAGAATCAGGCAGGTGGCGGCGACGATTCCCAGCCAGGCAACGGGGCCGGGCCGGTAGGGCAGCAGCGGAACGGAATGTGGACTCAATCGCCGCTCGCGGGCCGCTGCACCAGCATCTGGCGCAGACGATTGCCAAGATAGCGTGCCAGCTGCATGGCGATCCGGGAAGCAAGTTCGGCGTGCGACTCCATCAATTTCTCGAAATCGCCGCGAAAGAGAACAGCGACATGACTATCCTCGAGCGCCCGCACCTGGGCCGAGCGCGGCAACTCGTCAAGCAGGGCCATTTCGCCAAAAAAATCACCGGAGCCAAGCTCAGCCAGCGGCAACTCACCCTGAGCCGGGTGCAAAACCGCCATTCGCCCCGACAGGAGGATATAGAGCGCCTGCCCCTCCTCGCCAAGATCGAAAACGACTTCACCCGCCAGGTAATGCCGGTCATGCAGGAGTGCGTCGACGATTTTCAACTGACGTCGAGTCAAACCCGAGAAAAGAAAGGTCTTTCCCAGACGGTGATGAGCCGCCGGCGCCTTGCCGCCAAAAGACAACTTCAGGATGCTGGCCAAGGACTCCCTCCACCGCTTGCCTGCACTTTATGCAAACCTAACGGGGACAGCGAACCGCCGCAGCCAGGCAGAAAGAATGGAGAGGACAAGCTTTCGACGTAAAACAAAGGGCGCCGCCGGGGCGCCCTGAGCCATGCCGACACTGCGGCAAGCTTTACCTGCTCAATGCCGCAGGCTGGCGGAGAAGACTGCACGGGTCCGGTCGGAGAGACTGAATTCAGCGAACGCACGCTCGATTTCGGCGTCGTTGCGACCTTCGGCGGTTTCGGCAAAGCTGATGCCGATCGACTTGCCGTTGGCGGCCAGGGTCTGGAAGGCAAAGCGCCAGCGCTGGGCTTCGGCCAGACGTTCGCGCAGTTCGGCTTCGTTGGAAATCGTAATGCCAGCTTTCTTCAGGGAATCCAGGAATTCTTCAAAGGATTCGTTGCTCAGATGGCCCATTTTTTTCTCCGAGATTGAAAGGCGGTGCAAGGCACCATGAGCCGAATAACGTACCGTGTTTCATCCGGTTGACAGCAACTGCACAAAAAAAGCGGAGATATCCGCCTGGGTGCAAAAACGGGTGGGGCAAGCGCTGGAAATGCGATAATTCCATCCCATGAAAAAGCAGACCACCCCCGCCGACATCCCCGAGATCCGTCCCGGCCAATCCATTGATTTGCTGAAGGAATTGCACATCCTGACGCGCGACGGCAAGCTCAACCAGGATACCCGCAGAAAGCTCAAGCAGGTCTATCACCTGTACCAGTTCATCGAGCCGCTGCTCGCTGATGCACAGACCCTGGTCGACCACGGCGCCGGCAAGTCCTACCTCGGCTTCATCCTCTACGACCTGTATTTCAAGGCGCTGGATAGCGGCGAAATCGTCGGCATCGAGACCCGCAAGGAACTGGTCGACAAGTCGCGCGATCTGGCCGAGCGCCTCGACTTTCCGCGCATGCGCTTTCTCGCCTGCACGGTCGAGGACTCACTGACTTCGGCAGAACTGCCGGCGACGGTCGATGTGGTGACCGCGCTGCACGCCTGCAATACCGCCACCGACGACGCGATCCGCTTCGCGCTCACCCGCAACGCCCGCCACCTCGTGCTGGTGCCCTGCTGCCAGGCCGAAGTCGCCGCCGCGATGCGTGCCCGCAAGAACGAGTCGCTCAGGCAGACCCCGCTCTCCGAACTGTGGCGCCACCCGATCCACACCCGCGAGCTCGGCAGCCACCTGACCAACGTGCTGCGCTGCCTGCTGCTGGAGTCGCACGGCTACGACGTGACCGTGACCGAGCTGGTCGGCTGGGAGCATTCGATGAAGAACGAGCTGATCATTGCCTCCCGGCGCCCCGGCGGCAAACCGCGCCCCGCAGGAAGTCCCCTTGGGGGACGCAAAAATGCCCGCGAACGCGCCGAAGCGATTCTGCGCGAGTTCAATTTGAGCGAACTTGCGCCGCGTTTTTGCTACTAAGCAGCCATCCCTGACCCCCTTCGCGTTGCCAGCCTCCCGCCGGAACCGGCACGCCTGAATCGAGACATGCGTTACCAACACCCCATCGAACTCCTCGCCCCGGCCAAGAACGCCGATTTCGGCATCGAAGCGATCAAGCACGGCGCCGATGCCGTCTATATCGGCGGCCCGTCCTTCGGCGCCCGCTACGGCGCCGGCAACGAGCTGGCCGAGATTGCCCGCCTGTGCGACTTTGCCCACCTCTACCGGGCCAAGGTCTTTGTCGCGGTCAATACCATCCTCCACGACGAGGAACTCGAAGCCGGGCGCCAGCTATGCTGGGACCTTTACCAGGCCGGCGTCGACGCGCTGATCATCCAGGACATGGGCCTGCTGGAGATGGACTTGCCGCCGATTCAGCTGCACGCCTCGACCCAGACCGACATCCGCAACCCGGCCAAGGCCAGGTTCCTTGAAGACGCCGGCTTCTCGCAGCTGGTGCTGGCGCGCGAGATGAGCATCGACGAGATCAGGAAGGTCGCCGCCGCGACCACGCTGTCGCTGGAGTATTTCGTGCATGGCGCGCTCTGCGTCGCCTATTCCGGCCAGTGCTACATCAGCCACGCCCACACCGGGCGCAGCGCCAATCGTGGCGAATGCTCGCAGGCCTGCCGCCTGCCCTACACGCTGGTCGACGACAAGGGCAAGGTGATCACCGAAAACCAGCACCTCTTGTCGATGAAGGACAACAACCAGTCCGAGAACCTGCTGGCGCTGATCGAGGCCGGGGTCAATTCCTTCAAGATCGAGGGCCGGCTGAAGGACCTTTCCTACGTCAAGAACATCACCGCGCATTACCGTCACCTGCTCGATCAAATCATCGACGCCAACCCGCAATACGTACGCGCCTCCAGCGGCCGCTCGACCTTCACGTTCACGCCGCAACCGGACAAGACCTTCAACCGTGGCTATACCGACTACTTTGCCGACGGCCGCCAGGACGACATCGGCGCCTTCGATTCGCCGGCCTTCGTTGGCGAACTGATCGGCGAGGTGAGCGAGGTCGGCGACGGCTGGATCACGGTGAATAGCGAGCAGGCATTCCACAACGGCGACGGCGTCTGCTTCCACGACGCGCACGGCAACGTACAGGGAATGCGGATCAACAAGGTCGAGGGCGGCAAGCTCTACCCGGCCGAGATGCCCGCCGACCTGGCCGCCGGCATCAGCCTGTTCCGCAACCGCGACCAGGAATTCGAGCGGGCGCTGGAAAAGGACTCGGCCGAGCGCCGCATCGCCTTGCACGCCCACTTTGCCGAACACGCGCAAGGCTTCGCGCTGACGCTCACCGACGAGGATCAGGTCAGTGTCACGGTCGACCTGGCCAAAAGCGAAAAAATCGGCAGTGAACTGGCGCAGAATCCGGATACAGCGCTGGCCAAGCTCAAGGAAAACCTGGGCAAGTTCGGCAACACGCCCTTTGTCTGCCAGGAAGTCGAACTGGCGCTGAAGCAGCCGTGGTTCCTGCCGGTCGGCGCGGTCAATGCGCTGCGCCGCGAAGCAACCGAAAAATTGCTCGCCGCCCGCGTCGCCAGCCATCCGCGCCCGCAACGCGACCAGCCGGCGGCCGACCCGGTGCCCTACCCGCAGGACGAACTGACCTACCTCGGCAACGTCTTCAACGCCAAGGCCCGCGCCTTCTACGAGAAACACGGCGTCAAGCTGATTGAGGAGGCTTACGAGACCGGCAACGAAAAGGGCATGGTCTCGCTGATGATCACCCGCCACTGCCTGCGCTACAGCTTCAACCTCTGCCCCAAGGAGGTGAAGTTCATCAAGCCGGACCCGATGACGCTGATCAACGGCAACGAAAAGCTGGTGCTCAAGTTCGACTGCCAGGCTTGCGAAATGCACGTGATCGGCAAGATGAAGAAGGGCGTGACGCTGAACCTCGGCAGCATCCGCCCGAATAGCTGCGGCTGAGCCCGGCCGGCCCGCCATGCAACCGCTCGCCTGCCCCGCCTGCCGCCAGACCATGGCCAAGCTGCGCTGCCCGCGCACGCAGGGCGGCGAGGTCGTGCTCGACCTCTGCTACAGCTGCCAGGGGCTATGGTTCGATCAACACGAAAGCCAGCAGATCGCGCCGGGCGGCGTCATCGAACTGTTCCGCGAAATCCATGCGCGACGGGATACGCCGCGCCTGCCGCTGCCGGCGGCGCTGCACTGCCCGCGCTGCGGCGACGGGCTGCGGCACGGAACGGACCTGGTCAAGCCCGGCGGCCGCTTCAACTACCATCGCTGCCCGCAGCAGCACGGCCGTTTCGTCGCCTTTTCGCAGTTTCTGATCGAAAAAGGCTTCATCCGCCAGCTCAACCCGGCCGAAATCGCCCGCCTCGCGGTCGAAGTCAGACAAATCCGCTGCAACGGCTGCGGCGCCCCGGTCGACCTGCAACGCGACCCGGCCTGCCCGCATTGCCGCGCCCCGATCGCACTACTCGACCCGCAGGCAGTCGACAACGCCCTCGCCCGCTACCGCCAGGCCGAGCAGGAGCAGCGTGTGGCACCGGGCGCGGAAGTGCTCGGCGACCTGATCGTTGCCAACGCACGCGAACGCAAACAGCTCCGGCAAAAAACCGGCAACCGGAACAATGACATTGAACTACTCGATCTACTGGTCGACGGAGCCGGCTTCATCCTCCGCCTGCTCGATTGAAGAGCGAATACCCCGCAAAACCGGCGGCAAAACGCCTAACCCGCCTTGGCCAGCAAGTCGACGCGTTGCGGATTGAGGAAGGTCGCGCCGTCCGCCCCGAGATAGCGCTCGAAGCAGGCGCGGACCTGCGCGTACAGCTCGGGCGACAAGCGGTGGTCGCTATGGGTGACCTGGATCATCCGCTGGTCGAACTGCGCGAAGTCGGCAAAATGGCTGCGGGTGTTGAAGAACAACTGTTGCCGCGATTGCAGCACCCCGCCATCGACGGTTCGGCAAAGCGCGGCAAAGGCCGCCTCGCGGACGATCTTTTCATCGTGGAAAAGCTTGAACACCTCGTTCAGTTCTCCGGCATAGACCGGCTCGGAAATCCAGGCCAGCCCGCCTGGCTTGAGGACCCGGGCGATTTCGGCCAAGGCCCGGTCCATCTGCGCCAGCGGCACGTGGTGCAACGACTTGAACATCAGCACCAGGTCGACGCTGGCATCCGGCAAAGGGATCGCCTCGGCGCCGCCACGGTCGAAACGGACTTGCGGCAAGTCGTCGATTTTCAGGTTTTTTGCATGCTGGATCGCATCGACCTCGAGTGCAACGATCTCCCGCACCCGCCCACTCTCGGCCAGCAATCGTGTTTTGTCGGCCTTGCCACAACCCAGCTCGAGCACACTGGCAGCATCGAGCGGCAGGGTATCGAGCAGTAGTTTGACTTCATTGACCACCAGGGTCTGCGTCGGGTCGGCAATCTGCATGCAAGGCTCCGTATCAAGCAAAAAACCGGCGCGAAGCCGGTTTTATCAAGGCGAAAGGGCCGGGTAAAAACCCCGAGCGCGCTTATTCGCCGAAGAAATTCACATCGTAAGGATAGGGTTTCTGCGGCACCTTGGACGCGGCATTGCGCGCGGTGGTATCGACATCCTGCTTCTTGTCCCACCACAGGGCACGACCGGCCTTCTGATCCTCGGCCCATTCCGGGTTCTTTTCCAGGAGTTCGTTCATCCACTGGGTGTGGTCGGAGACATAGCTGGTATTCACGTCGCCCATTTTGACTGGTTTCCTAAAGCAGGTAGAAGACAATGGTCGCGATTCTAGCACGTCAATGCAGGGCAATGGGCTGCGCCTTGTCGTCGCAATAGTCGTCGAGGAAGGCATCGATGGTCTCCTCGTCGCGCTCGGCTTCGGGAATCTGCTCCATCGCATAGCGAAAACTCCAGGCCGCATCCCCTTGCAGGAACAGTAGCCGCTTCCTTTCCTTGTCGAACAGTTCGACGCCTTGCTGCGCCGGATAGGACAAAATCCAGAAATGCTCACTGCTGTAGATCATGCGCATCGCATACCTCCTAGACGGTCAAGCTTTCCTGCGGAGGTTAACGGCCGTTTCGCCGCTTCCCTGAAATGCCTACGGATACAGCCCGCGAATGGCGCGGGCTTCGAGTACCCGACTGCAGCCGATCACGAACGCCGCAGTCCGCAGCGACCAACGCTTCTCCTCGGCCAGCGTCCAGATCGCTGCGAACGCATCGGCCATGATTTTTTCCAGGCGACGGTTGATTTCGTCCTCGCTCCAGAAAAAGTTGGAAAAATCCTGCACCCATTCGAAGTAGCTGACGGTCACCCCACCGGCATTGGCGATCACGTCGGGAACCACCACCACGCCGTTATCGGCGAGAATCGCCTCGGCTTCCGGCGTGGTCGGGCCGTTGGCGCCTTCGACGATCACCCGGGCGACGATCTTGCCGGCGTTGAATTGGTTGATCTGCGCCTCCAGCGCCGCCGGTACGAGAAAATCGCAGGGCAGGCCCCAAAAGGCTTCGCGCTCGATCACCTCGCATCCGGGGGCGCCCAGCAGCGAGCCGGTGCTGCGCAAGTGCTGGCGCAGTGCCGGAATATCGAGCCCGGCCGGTGCATACACGGTCGCCGAAACATCCTGGACTGCGATCACCCGGGCACCGGCCTCGGCAAAAATCCGCGCCGCCGCCTCGCCGACATTGCCGAAGCCCTGCACCGCAACGCGTGCCCCGGCAATCGGCAGGCCCAGGCGCTGGCCGACCTCGCGGGCAACCACATAGACGCCGCGCCCGGTCGCATCCGGGCGGCCGAGCGAACCGCCGAGCGAAATCGGCTTGCCGGTGACGACGCCGGTCACCGTCCGCCCCTCGCCCATCGAATAGGTATCCATGATCCAGGCCATCACCTGGGCGTTGGTGTTCATGTCGGGGGCCGGAATATCCTTGTCCGGGCCGATCATCGAGACGATCTCGCTGGTATAGCGGCGGGTCAGGCGCTCCAGTTCGGGCTGCGACAACTGGCGCGGATCGACCCGGACGCCGCCCTTGGCCCCGCCAAACGGTACATTGACCACGGCGTTCTTGATCGTCATCCAGCCGGCCAGCGCCATTACCTCCGACAAGGTCACGTCCTGATGGAAACGGATGCCGCCCTTACCCGGCCCGCGCGAGGTGTTGTGATGCACGCGATAGCCCTCGAAGTGCTCGATCCGGCCATCGTCGAGACGGATCGGGACATCGACGATCAAGGACCGCTTGGGCCGCCGCAGGGTCTCGATCCAGGGCTGCAAGCCTTTGTCGAGGAGCGACGCGACGCGGTCGACCTGTTCGAGATAGATGTGCCAAGGCCCGACATTTTCACGGGAAATGTACGAAGGCAGTATTCGGTCGCTAAACATGTGGCGCCTCCCTGTTTGCTTATTGCCTTGCCGGGTCAGACCGGAAGCCGGCTGCTGGGTTCCTTGCAAGCACCGGGTCGTGGCATTATTTCTCGCCGGCTGAACCATCATATCGCTGAGGAGACCCATTTGGCTGCCCTGCTTGCCCAACCCGACCCGCTCGGACTGCTCGAATACTCCGTGGTCTATACCGACCGCGCACTGAACCACATGTCGCAACGCTTCCAGGGCGTGATGCGCGACATTTCGCGGATTCTCAAGACCGTTTATCGCGCCCACTCGGCGCTGGTCGTTCCCGGCAGCGGCACCTTCGGCATGGAAGCCGTCGCCCGCCAGTTCGCCACCGACAAGAAATGCCTGATCATCCGCAACGGCTGGTTCAGCTTCCGCTGGTCGCAAATCCTCGAAACCGGCCGGATTCCGGCAGCCATCGAGGTGCTCAAGACCCGCCGCGTCGGCGACGGACCGGAAGCGCCGTTTGCGCCGCCACCGATTGCCGAAGTGGTGGCGACCATCCGCCACGAAAAACCCGATCTAGTCTTTGCGCCGCACGTCGAAACGGCATCCGGAATGATCCTCCCCGACAACTACCTGCTCGCCGTCGGACAGGCGGTGCGCGAAGTCGGCGGCCTGTTCGTGCTCGACTGCATCGCTTCCGGCACGGTCTGGGTGGACATGGCTGCCAGCCAGGTCGACGTGCTGATCAGCGCCCCGCAAAAGGGCTGGAGCGGCTCGCCTTGCGGCGCCCTGGTGATGCTCGGCGAGCGCGCCCGCGAACGGATCGAGACAACAACCAGCAGCAGCTTCGCCTGCGACCTGAAGAAGTGGCTGCAGATCATGGAAAGCTACGAGCAAGGCGGCCACGCCTACCATGCGACGATGCCGACCGACGCCCTCTGCGCGCTGCGCGAGGTGATGCTGGAAACCGAAGCCTACGGCTTTGAACGGGTTTGCCAGGAACAACACGAACTGGGCCGCCAGGTCCGGGAAATGCTGGTCGGAAAAGGCTTTGCCAGCGTCGCCGCCGCCGGCTTCCAGGCGCCCGGTGTGGTCGTCAGCTACACCCGCGACCCGGAGATCCAGAACGGCCGCAAGTTCCTCGGCGCCGGGGTCCAGACGGCGGCCGGCGTGCCGTTGCAATGCGATGAAGGCAGCGAATTCCGCACCTTCCGCATCGGCCTCTTCGGCCTGGACAAGCTGCACCACCCGGAACGCACGGTGGCCAGCCTGGCCCGGGCGGTCGACCAGGCACTCGCCTGAGGCAAGGCTGCGGCAAAAGCTGCTACCGCAAAAACAAAGGGCGACCGCGGGGTCGCCCTTGTCTGTTTGAACCCGGCCAATCAGGCGGTGCCGCGCACCCGGTACCAGAGGCCGTAAGCCCAGCAAGCGGCGCAGAAACCGGTGAGCAGATCGATGCAGGCAAAGACCAGGATCGCCACCGCCGGAATCATCCCGATCTGCGAATCGAGCAGCCAGCTGACTGCCATCACGCTGCCGGCGAGCATCACCACTTTGTCGGCAAACATCTTGGAGCCGGCATTCTGCAATTTCTGCCAGCCGAACTTTTGGCTGAGGCTAGCGAACAACTGGTAGGAAACACACTTGTGCGGCGAAACGAAACCGCGGATCAGGGCGCCGAAGGCGAGCAGGAAAGCCACCCAGCGATACGGCGTGAACAGGTAGAGCGCGGCAATCGCAAAACTCATCGCCGCCTGGAAACGATAGGCGTTGGCACACACCGGGGGAATATCGAAACGCAGCATGCGAGTTCTCCAATCAGTCATTGATGCCAAATATTAGCATTCAATTATTTAAACTACAAACCTGAACCCTCGGTCAGGGCATCGTCAGGCGCGCGATTGAACGCCGTACTTGCGTTCGCCGGCATCAACCACGAACGGCAAGTAATTTTCCGGCGGCGGCAAGGGACAGGTGGCAAAAGGCGTGAAGGCACAGGGCGGATTATAAGCGCGATTGAAATCGAGCACGATGCGCCCGCCCTGCGCGCTCCCTGCCTTGAGGAAGCGGCCGGCACCGTAACTTTCACGACCGCTGCCGTGGTCGCGAAAAACAAAGAACACCTCGTTTTCTCCCACGCTCATCGGCAATAGCCTGACTTCCTCGCCGGCGTGAACAAATATCGCCTGCCAGGCGATTTCGACCGGTCGCAATTCACCGGTGACATTCGGTACCTCGATCCGCAGCGGCTCGGCCAGCGCCTGCCAACGCGCCTCGATCCGCCACGCGGGGAGTGGCGGAAAATAATCGAGACCGGCAAACGGTCGTGTTTTCGCCCAATCGCGGTCACGCAGGCGCAGCGCCAGACCTTGATCACGGTCGACAATGAAAAATGAGCTTCTTGCAAAACGCTGTGGAGAAGGATGCTGCGCCGCACCATTCGCTGTTTTCAAGCGATTTTTTGCTGCCGGCGCATAGAGAACGGGTTCCGGATTATGTTTTTGTCATTTTTTCCATCTTTCGTCGCAAG
>NZ_JAKLLH010000008.1 GCF_023150235.1 Azonexus sp. | reverse complement strand
GTTCATCGGCTCGCAGATTACGATCCACGCTTCCTCCCCACGCTCGGTCACCCTCACGCAGTTGCGCTTCACTTCGTTCGCTGTGATCAACTTGCGGCGGGACTTGCACCCGCAGGAGTGCGCCCATGCTGGGCGCACACAAAAAAACCCGCCGGGATTGCTCTCCGGCGGGTTTGGGCGGGACTGGCAGTCGCTTAGCGCGGCAGGATGCTCGAACCCGTCAGGAAGGTATCGACTTCGCGCGCAGCCTGACGGCCTTCGCGGATCGCCCAGACCACCAGCGACTGACCGCGACGGACGTCGCCTGCGGCATAGACGCCGGCGACGTTGGTGCGGTAGCAGCCTGCGCCGTCGGTCGTGGCCTTGGCGTTGTTGCGCGCATCCTTCTCGACGCCGAAAGCTTCGAGCAGCGAGCCGACCGGGTTGGTAAAGCCCATCGCCAGGAAGGCGGCATCGCACGGCAGCTCGAACTCAGAACCGGCAACTTCGACCATCTTGCCGTTCTGCCATTCGACGCGCACGGCCTTCAGGGCCTTGACGTTACCGTTGCCGTCGCCGATGAACTCCTTGGTCGCGACAGCGAATTCGCGCACGGTGGCGCCTTCCTTGTGCGACGACGAGGTGCGCATCTTGAGCGGCCAGTACGGCCAGACCAGCGGCTTGTCTTCCTGCTCCGGCGGCGCCGGCATCAGTTCGAACTGGGTCACCGAAGCGGCGCCGTGACGGTAGCTGGTACCGACGCAATCGGAACCGGTATCCCCGCCGCCGATCACGATGACGTGCTTGCCCTTGACGTTGATCGGATTCTTGACGCCCTGCTGCACTTCCTTGTTCTGCGGGATGAGGAATTCGAGCGCCGCGTAGACGCCCTTGAATTCACGCCCGGGAACCGGCAGATCGCGGGGAATCTCGGAACCGGCAGCAAGGATCACGGCATCGAAATCCTGCTTCAGCTGCGCGGCGGAAACCACCTCGGCGGCATCGTTGTTGATGCCGGCTGGGAGGTTCTTGTCGCCGACGATGACCTTGGTCTTGAAGACCACGCCTTCGGCTTCCATCTGCGCCACCCGGCGGTCGATCACCGACTTGTTGAGCTTGAAGTCGGGAATCCCGAAACCGAGCAGACCGCCGATGCGGCTGGACTTTTCGAACACGGTCACATCGTGACCGGCGCGCGCCAGCTGCTGCGCCGCCGCCATCCCGGCCGGGCCGGAACCGACGATGGCAACCTTCTTGCCGGTCTTGACGGCAGCCGGCTGCGGCACCACCCAGCCCATCTCCCAGCCCTTGTCGATGATCGCGTGCTCGATCGACTTGATCCCGACCGGCGCTGCGTTGATGCCGAGAGTACAGGCCGCTTCGCAAGGCGCCGGACAGATCCGGCCGGTGAAATCAGGGAAGTTGTTGGTCGAATGCAGCACATCCAGCGCCTGCTTCCAGTTACCGCGGAAAACCAGATCATTCCAGTCGGGAATGATGTTGTTCACCGGGCAACCGTTGTTGCAGAACGGAATGCCGCAATCCATGCAGCGCGCACCCTGAGTCTTGGCGTCGTCGTCAGACAGGGTCTGGACGAATTCCTTGTAGTGCTTCAGACGCGCTTCTACCGGCTCGTAAGCCTCTTCGATGCGCGCGAATTCCATGAAACCAGTCGGCTTGCCCATTTATGCGGCCTCCTTCTGTGCAGCAGCGGCCATCTCGGTGAGGGCTCGCTTGTATTCATGCGGATAAACCTTGACGAACTTCTCGCGGTAGACGTCCCAGTCGGCCAGAATGCGCTTGGCAGTGGTGCTGCCAGTCTGTTCGGCGTGACGGGTGATCATTTCCTTGAGTTGGGTTTCGTCAGCCTGGCCGCGATGCAGCGGCTCGCCCGCGGCATGGCGGTTGGCCGGCAGAACCTTTTCCAGCGCAACCTGAGCCAGGTTGCAACGGTTCTTGAAGCTGCCGTCCTCGTCGAGCACGTAGGCGATACCGCCGGACATGCCGGCCGCGAAGTTGCGCCCGGTCATACCGAGCACCGCCACGGTCCCGCCGGTCATGTACTCGCAACCGTGATCGCCGACGCCTTCAACCACTGCCATACCGCCGGAATTGCGGACGCAGAAGCGCTCGCCGCCGACACCGGCGAAGAAGGCTTCGCCATCGGTGGCACCGTACATCACGGTGTTGCCGACGATGATGTTCTGCTGCGTGTCGCCGCGGAAATCCGGGCTCGGCTTGATGATGATGCGACCGCCCGACAAGCCCTTGCCGACGTAGTCGTTGCCTTCGCCGGTCAGTTCCAGCGTCACGCCCTTGGCCAGGAAAGCACCGAAAGCCTGGCCGGCGGTGCCGGTCAGCTTGACGTGGATGGTGTCGTCCGGCAGGCCGGCATTACCGTAACGACGGGCGACTTCGCCCGAGAGCATGGTGCCGCAGGTACGGTTGACGTTGATGATCGTGGTTTCGATCTGGACCTTCTGGCCCTTTTCGAGCGCCTTCTTTGCCTGTTCGATCAGCAGATGATCGAGCGCCTTCTCCAGGCCGTGGTCCTGGCCTTCGGTATGGCGACGCGGCACATCGACCGGAACGTCGGGCTGATGGAAAACCTTGGTGAAATCGAGCCCCTTGGCCTTCCAGTGTTCGATACCGGCGCGCATTTCAAGCAGGTCGACACGGCCGACCAGCTCGTCGAAACTGCGTACGCCGAGCTGGGCCATCAATTCTCTAGCCTCTTCGGCAACGAAGAAGAAGAAATTGACCACATGCTCGGGCTGCCCCGAGAAACGCTTGCGCAGTTCCGGGTCCTGGGTGGCAACGCCGACCGGACAGGTATTGAGATGACACTTGCGCATCATGACGCAGCCTTCGACAACCAGCGGCGCGGTGGCGAAGCCGAATTCGTCGGCACCGAGCAGCGCACCGATGACCACGTCGCGACCGGTCTTCATCTGACCGTCGACCTGAACGCGAATCCGCGAACGCAGGCGGTTGAGCACCAAGGTCTGCTGGGTTTCGGCGAGGCCGAGTTCCCACGGCGTGCCGGCATGCTTGATCGACGACACCGGCGAAGCACCGGTACCGCCGTCGAAGCCGGCGATCACGACGTGATCGGCCTTGGCCTTGGCGACACCGGCCGCCACCGTACCGACACCGACTTCCGACACCAGCTTGACCGAAATGGAAGCGCGGTCGTTGGCGTTCTTCAGGTCGTGGATCAGCTGGGCCAGATCCTCGATCGAGTAGATGTCATGGTGCGGCGGCGGGGAAATCAGGGTCACACCCGGCACCGAGTGACGCAGCTTGCCGATGTACTCGGAGACCTTGGCCCCCGGCAACTGGCCGCCTTCACCCGGCTTGGCGCCCTGCGCCATCTTGATCTGGATCTGGTCGGCATTGACCAGGTATTCGGTGGTGACACCGAAACGGCCGGAAGCCACCTGCTTGATCGCCGAACGCAGCGAATCGCCTTCCTTGAACACGTAATCGCGCTCGATGCGAGAGGCACCGACGACCTCGGACAATGTCTGACCAGCCTTCAGCGGCTGGAAGCGCTTGGCATCCTCGCCGCCTTCGCCGGTGTTCGACTTGCCGCCGATGCGGTTCATCGCCACGGCCAGCGTGGTGTGAGCCTCGGTCGAGATCGAACCCAGGGACATGGCACCGGTCGCGAAACGACGGACGATTTCCTTGGCCGGCTCGACTTCGTCGAGCGGAATCGGCTGGGCGGCGAACTTGAACTCGAACAGACCGCGCAGGGTCAGATGACGCCTGGTCTGATCGTTGATCAGCTTGGCGTATTCCTTATAGGTCTCGTACTTGCCGGAACGGGTCGAATGCTGCAGCTTGGCAATCGAATCCGGGGTCCACAGATGCTCTTCGCCACGGATACGGAAGGCGTATTCGCCACCGGCATCCAGCATGTTGGTGAGCACTGGATCGGCCGAGAAGGCCTCCTTGTGCTGGCGGATCGCCTCTTCGGCAACTTCGAAAATACCGATCCCCTCGATGTTCGATGGGGTACCGGTGAAGTACTTCTCGACGAAGTCCTTCTTCAGACCGATGGCCTCGAAAATCTGCGCGCCGGTATAGGACATGTAGGTCGAGATGCCCATCTTGGACATGACCTTGCACAGGCCCTTGCCAATCGCCTTGACGAAGTTCTTGGTGAACTTCTCGGCCTTTTCGGCATCGCCCTTGGCCAGGGTCTCGATGGTTTCCAGGGCCAGGTAGGGATGCACGGCTTCGGCACCAAAACCACCGAGCAACGCAAAGTGATGCACTTCGCGGGCGGAGCCGGTTTCGACGACCAGACCGGCGGAAGTGCGCAAGCCCTTCTTGACCAGGTGTTGATGGATGGTCGAGGTGGCCAGCAGTGCCGGAATCGCGACGTTATCGGCATCGACCTTGCGGTCGGAAACGATCAGGATGTTGGCACCCGAGCGCACGGCATCCTCGGCATCGGCGGCCAGCGAAGCCAGACGGGCTTCAACGCCTTCCTTGCCCCAGGAGACCGGGTAGCAGATGTCCAGCTCGAAGGAACGGAACTTGCCGGAAGTGTACTGCTCGATGTTGCGCAGCTTTTCGATATCGGCGAACGACAGGACCGGCTGCGACACTTCCAAGCGGATCGGCGGATTGATATCGCCGGTATTGAGCAGGTTGGGCTTGGGACCGATGAAGGAAACCAGCGACATGACCAGTTCTTCGCGGATCGGGTCGATCGGCGGATTGGTCACCTGCGCGAACAGCTGCTTGAAGTAGGTGTACAGGGTCTTGTTCTTCTTCGACAGCACCGGCAGCGAAGAATCGGTACCCATAGAACCAGTGGCTTCCTCACCGTTCTGGACCATCGGCTCGAGAATGACCTTGATGTCTTCCTGGGTGTAGCCGAAAGCCTGCTGGCGATCGAGCAGGGAAGCGGCAGCAGCGGCAGCCTTCTCGTTCGGTGCGGGAACCTCGTCGAGCTTGATGCGGATCTTGTCGATCCACTCGCGGTACGGCTTGGCGTTGGCCAGGGAGTTCTTGAGTTCCTGGTCGTCGATGATGCGGCCTTGTTCCATGTCGATCAGGAACATCTTGCCCGGCTGCAGACGCCACTTCTTGACGATCTTCTTCTCCGGAATCGGCAGCACGCCGGACTCGGAGGCCATGACCACGAGGTCGTCGTCGGTGACCAGGTAGCGTGCCGGACGCAGACCGTTACGGTCGAGCGTGGCGCCGATCTGGCGGCCGTCGGTGAAGGCCACGGCGGCGGGGCCGTCCCACGGCTCCATCATCGCGGCATGGTATTCGTAGAAGGCGCGACGGTTTTCATCCATCGTCGTGTGCTTTTCCCAGGCCTCCGGGATCATCAGCATCACGGCGTGGGCCAGCGAGTAGCCACCGCCCATGACCAGCAGTTCGAGCGCGTTATCGAACGAGGCCGAGTCCGACTGACCGGGGTAATGCAACGGCCAGACCTTGTCCAGATCCTTGCCGAGGATCGGCGACGAGATCGCCTGTTCGCGGGCCTTGAACCAGTTGACGTTGCCGCGCACGGTATTGATTTCACCGTTGTGGGCGATGTAACGGAACGGATGCGCCAGATCCCAGGTCGGGAAGGTGTTGGTCGAGAAACGCTGGTGCACCAGGGCCAGAGCGGAAACGGTGCGCTTGTCCTGCAGGTCGTCGTAATACACGCCGACTTGGTCGGCCAGCAGCAGGCCCTTGTAGTTGACGGTACGGGCCGAGAAGGAGGGCACGTAGAATTCCTGGCCGTGCTTGAGCTTCAGCGACTTGATGGCATTGGCAGCGCGGCGGCGGATGATGTACAGCTTGCGCTCAAGCGCGTCGGTGACGAACACGTCCGGACCGCGACCGACGAAGACCTGCTTGATCACCGGTTCCTTGGCGCGCACCGTCGGCGACATCGGCATCTCGGCATTGACCGGCACATCGCGCCAACCCAGCAGCACCTGGCCTTCGGCCTTGATCGAGCGCTCGATTTCCTCGATGCAGGCCTGGCGCGAAGCACCTTCCTGCGGCAGGAAAACCATGCCGACGCCGTACTCGCCGACTGGCGGCAGTTCGAGGCCCTGCTTGGCCATTTCCTCGCGATAGAACTGATCGGGGATCTGGATCAGGATGCCGGCACCGTCACCCTGCAACGGGTCGGCGCCAACGGCGCCCCGGTGATCGAGGTTTTTCAGGATCAACAGACCCTGCTCGACGATATTGTGGGACTTCAGGCCCTTGACGTGAGCGACAAAGCCCACGCCGCAAGCGTCGTGCTCGTTGGCAGGGTCGTACAAACCCTGCCGCTCAGGTACTGCCGATTCCATCACACGCATTCCTTCAAAGTACTTCGGCCGCCGAAGCGTTGGCCAATGATGAAAAAGCTGGGCGCCACAAAGCGCGCCAGCCTGTACGAAAATTAGAGGCAACCATTAAATATAACGGGAAAACCCCGTCGATTCAAGATGCTGCACTGCAGAAACTGCCCGAAAAGAACCTCCACCCGGCAGCGACTGTGCGGAATGCGGGAAAATGCGGCTTTTTCACGGTCGACCGTGAAAATCGCCAAAAACCGGCAACATTCAGGAACGCAGGCGAATGGCCTCGGCGATTGCGGATTCTTCGGCATCGGCGGTCAACACCGCCCGACCCAGGCTTTGCAGCAACACCAGACGCAAACGCCCCTCGGCCACTTTTTTGTCGTGGCGCATCAACTCGATATAGCGCGCCTCGCCCAGGGCAGGGCCGCGTACTGGCAAACCTGCCCGCTGGAACAAACGCTCGCAGCGAGCCACTTCCCCGGAGTCAAGCCAGCCCAGCAAGCACGACAATTCCGCAGCCATCATCGTGCCGGCAGCCACGGCTTCACCATGTAGCCATTTGCCATAACCCAGACCCGCCTCGATAGCGTGGCCGAAGGTATGCCCCAGATTGAGCAAGGCCCGCTCGCCGCTTTCCCGTTCATCGGCCACGACCACCTCGGCCTTGTTGGCACAGGAAACCTGCACGGCTTTTGCCAGCGAGGCCGGGTCTCGGGCAAGCAGTTGCTCGATGTTCGACTCCAGCCATTCCAGAAACGCGGGGTCGCGGATCAGGCCATACTTGATGACCTCCGCCAGGCCCGCCCGCAATTCCCGATCCGGCAGGGTCGACAGGGTATCGATGTCGGCCAGTACCAGACGTGGCTGGTAGAAAGCGCCGATCATGTTCTTGCCCAGTGGGTGATTGATCGCAGTCTTGCCGCCGACCGACGAGTCAACCTGCGACAGGAGGGTGGTCGGCACCTGAATGAAAGGCATGCCTCGCTGATAGCAGGCTGCGGCGAATCCGCCCATGTCGCCGATCACGCCGCCCCCCAAGGCCACCAGCGTGGTAGCACGCTCGCAGTGAGCACCGAGCAGGGCATCGAAAATCAGGTTTAGTGTTTCCCAGGTCTTGTAGCGTTCGCCATCCGGCAGGATCACGGCAAAAGACTCGACCCCCGCCACCTTCAGGCTGGCCTGCAAACGGGCGAGATAGAGCGGCGCAACAGTCTCGTTGCTGACCACCAGCGCCTTTTTCTGACGAAAATGCGGTGCCAGCAGGTCGGCACGATCAAGCAGACCGGAACCGATATGAATGGGATAGGAGCGCTCGGCCAAGGCAAGGTTCAGGGTCTGGATCATGTTCAGGAAAGGCGCTTGAACTCACGCAGTAGAAGATTGACGACGCCGGAAGCCACCTGGCCGGTACCTTCGACGATGAAATGGGCAGTCTCGCGATAAAGGGGATCGCGCAGGGCGTACAACTCTTCCAGCCGGGCCAGAGGGTCGGCCACTTGCAGCAAGGGGCGATTCTTGTCGTGGCGGGTACGTTGGTAGAGCAACAGAGGCGAGACGTTCAGATAAACCACCCAACCGGTGTCATGCAGGCAGCGGCGATTTTCCTCGCGCAGAACGGCCCCCCCCCCTGTTGCCAGAACGACATTGTCGCTCTCGGAGAGTTCGCACAGGGTCTGCGCCTCCCGGCGACGAAATCCTTCCTCTCCCTCGATCTCGAAGATGGTCGGAATCGGGACGCCAGTACGCTCGACGATCTCGTGATCGGTATCGTAAAAGACACGCCCCAGCCGCTTGGCCAGCAGACGCCCGACTGTCGTTTTGCCAGCCCCCATCAGGCCGACCAGATAGATATTGCGACGATTTTCCACGGGCGAATTCTAGCTGACTTGCCGCCGGCGCAAAAACGAAGACAGCAAGTCAAACCGCTCCCAAGCGGTAATTTATTTTATGGGGAGAGAGATTGACGCATCGGAGAAGACCCCTGCGCTCAAATCGGGAACTCCGGTAAGCAGGACTAGCAGATCTCCTGAATCGAAGTATTTTTTCGGATCGGTAGTCGAATTTGGATCCTGACGGAAAGAAATATCGACATCGGTCAGAGTCAAGAAAGTACTCCAATAGCTGGGAACCTTGATCTTCCAGTCTGCCGGGATACCGATATTCAGCTTGCTCCCCGCCAAGGTTACCCCCAGTTCAACACCTGAAGCTCCGGGTTTGCCAAGTGACAGGTAGCCATCCGAATTGGTATCCAACCTGGCCCAGTCCACCGGGCGGTCAAACTGCAGCGATATTACACTGTCATTTCCAAACGCCCCCGAACCGGAAGTGATTTTCACCACATCCACACTCTTCAAAAAAGTCACGCTCAAATGCCCGGCTGCCGAGGCCAGCCCGGCTCTGACTTGATGGACCGACAGGCCGGTGATGTTGGAGCCCAGGCCGGCTTCGAGCAATTGCACGGTTGCCGTCGCTGTGGTGCCGCCGACCTGCAGGGCGATGTCCGTGCCCGAGTTGTAAACGCCATTGCCATCTTTCTCGACCCAGGCAAAACTGGAGGTCGGGTCCAAGTTGGAAACGTCGATCCGGACAATCGACTTGGTCGTAACGTTGTCGCTGTTATTGACGCCATCGTCGTCCTCGGTCCGCAGATCCAGAACCGGGGCAGCCGGTGGGTTGATGGGCGTATTGGCATCGGCCCGGCGGACAGTAAGGTAGGAAGGTGCCGAGACGACGTTATTGATCTGCTGGTAGAAACTGAGTGCGTTCGCCCCGAAGTTCAGGTTGGCATAAACCGAGCCGTTGATGACCGGACTATCGGTCGAAGGATCGAATTGACCGTTGAAATTATTATCCAGCCAGGCCAGGGAGCCGGGAGTGGTACCCGAAACATTGATCTTCACGGTTTGCAGCGAGGTGACGGAATCGCCCTTGGTACCGTCGTCGGAAGCAGTGTCGAGCGATACGCTGGGGGCGGGCAAGGATCCCGGGGTCGTTTTCAGGCTGCTCGCATTGGCTACGATGCTCTCGTAGCTACTCGCGATATCCCCGTGCGAGGCGATGCCTTGCAGGGCCGTGCGCTCGACCTCGAGCAGGGTTCGCTCGGCAACGCCCGAGGCCGCAAGATTATCGGCAAAATCGGCATTTGCCTGCTGCATGAACAAGACCCGGGCTGCCAGAACCCCCGTGTCGCTCCCCGTTGCCGACTCCGCAATGGCTCGAGGCAGGGAGAGAACGGAAAGCGAGCCATCGGCGATCCTGGCAGACCATTGCGACACCTCGCTTGACGTGGCTGTTCGGCCGAAAAGCATGCTGTAACAGCGTTCGATGCCTGTTTTCAGGTCGGGAACGGTGTAGACCGCGTAAAACTCCGGATGACTCGCCAAGGTAGTCGCCAGGGTAGTGGTGTCGCCGCCGCCACCTTCCAGAATGGCGCTGTAGGTCTGGTACTCCTGGGTTGTCAGCGGCCGACCAAGATAGGCGAGGGCCATCTTGTTCAAACTGGCCTCGAAAGCCTGGGTTTGTTGCGCCGCTGCAGCCGGATCGAGATAAACTGCATAGTAGGAAGGCAGCGAAAGCTGGCCGGTGGGAATATCCTGCTGATAGAAGGTGAAGGTGTTGTAACCGGCGCTCAGGGAAACGTTGACGGCTCCATTGATCACCGGAATATCGACCGCATCCAGTGTCGAATTTCCATCTTTCGACAACCAGGCAAAGCTGCTCGAGCGCAGGCCGCTCACTTCGAGGCGGACGTTCTTGTAAGCCGTCACCTGGTCGCCCAGGGTCCCCGAGTCGCTGGCCGCAGCCAGGGTCACCGTGGGCGGAGCAACCGTGATCACGCTCGGTTGGGTCGGATAGGAACCGAAGGGGTCATAGGCAACTTTGGCCATTTCAATTTTCTCCATTGCGGCCGGCGGGAGCATCCCCGCCCTGGCCATTGAATCGTCGAATCAATCGACCCGGACTTTATCGGAAATGATTCTCGGGGTGATGAATACCAGCAGTTCCCGGCGATCGGCCCGCTCGACCTTGGACTTGAACAACCAGCCGAGGAAGGGAACGTCGCCGAGCACCGGCACTTTATCCACACCATTTTCGTTCTTGGTGATGAAAACACCGCCGATAACCACTGTTCCACCGTTGTCCACGACAGCGTTGGTTTCCACCACCGAACTCTTGATCGGGGGATAGCGATCTCCGGTCACCGTCGTGATCAGGCGCGAGTAGTCCGGCTCTTCTTTCTTGACTACCAGGCCCATCCTGACGTTGCCCTCGGGGGTGATCTGGGGAGTCACTTCGAGCGACAACTTGGCGGATTTGAAAGTGACCGTCTGGGTAATCGCACCTCCGCTACTGGTCGTCGCGGTATAGGGAATTTCGGTGCCGTCTTCGATCTTGGCCTTGACGTTGTTTGCCGTCACCACGCGCGGGGCGGAGACGATCTTGCCCACCCCATCGGACTCGAGAGCCGAGAGTTCGAGGTTGAGTATGCGTGTCAGCGAGGAATTGAAAATGGAAAATGCGATGGTTCCCGCTGGATTGCTGACCGGCAAATTGACGCCGAGCGCGGTCGGTGAAGCCTGGTCGCCCGGCGAGTACAAGGACTCCGTCTTGACCGAACTATCCCCCACCTTGGACGAGGATATTGCCGTCGTCTTCGACGAGAACGACGGCGGTGCATAGCTGCCGCCGCCGATTCCGATACCACTGTTACCGATCTGCTGCGCCTGGCGATTGAGGAAACCCAGGCGAACCCCCAGTTCCTTGTTGAAGGTATCGTTGGCCTCGACCACGCGAGCCTCGATCAAGACCTGCCGGGCACCGACATCGATAGCACGGATGAAGGAACGAATTTCCTCCAGCTTGGATGGAATATCGCTGACAAACAGCAGATTGGAATGGGGATCGCCCACCGCATGCCCGCGCTTGCTCAATATCCGCTGTGCCATCCCGGAAGCGGAGCCGGTCGCCGCCGGCTGCGGAGCAACCGTGGCCCCACCAGTGGTCGCCGCCACCGGGAGCCCCAGCAGCAGACGCGCCACGTCGGTGGCCTTCTGGTAATTGAGAACGAACTGTTCCATCTTGGGAGCCTCCAGTTCGCTGATCTGCTGTTTGGTCTCGAGCTCCAGTTTTTCGCGGGTACCGATTTCATCACGCGGGGCAATCATCACGATATTGCCCTTCTTGCGCATGTCGAGGCCCTTCTGCTGGAAGATGATCTCGATCACCTGATCGGCGGGCACATCCTTGAGCACCAGGGTTGTCGTTCCCGTCACCGTTTCGCTGATCACGGCGTTCAGGCCCAGTTCTTCCGCCATCAGACGCAGAAGCGCGCGCACATCGCCATTCTGGTAATTGATGCTCACCCGCGGTCCCTGGTAACCGATGGTATTCCCCTGCACCAGCTTGCTAGGGTCCTCCTGCAGGCGCCTGACTTCCACCACCAGTTGATTGTCGGTCTGATAGGCAGTGTGTTCCCACAGACCCTTCGGCGTGATGGTCAGGCGTGCATGCTCGCCATTGATTTTCGATTCAACGGACATGACCGGCGTGGCGAAATCGGCCACATCCAGCTTGCGCTGAAGATGCTCCGGCAGGAGGGTCCGCGAAAAATCGACAACCAAGGTACTCCCCTGTTGCCGGATATCGATGCCGGTACCGGCATCGCTAAGCTCAATCAGGACCCGCCCCTCGCCATCCTTCCCTCGCCGAAAGAGGATGTCGTGTATGGCGTGGCGTTCCGAGAAAAGACGCTCCTCGGCAAATTTCGTAGTGCGCGAGGCCACCGAATCCATCTGCGAGGCAATCGGCAGCAGGTTGACGTAAAGTGAGCGGCCCTCGAGTCGGGTCCTGTAGTTCATTTTCTGAACCAGATTCATCACCAGACGGGTTCGCTCACCAGCCTGCACCACGTTTACGCTACGCAAATCGCCTTCGTTGATGGCTTGTGCGTTCTTGCCCAGGCCATTCACGGTCGACGGGAAATCGAAGGCTATTTTGGCCGGATTGGCAATCACGAATCCGGCCGGCGGCTCGGCCAGAGGCTCGCGCAAGTCGACCCGGAAAATGATTTCATTACCCTGGCGCGTCGCCTGAATGGCCTCGATCGCATTCTCCCCGGCCAGGGACTCCGCCTGCAAAGGCGGGGCGAGCAATGCTCCCGCAAGAGCCCATATCCTGATCCACTTCATTTCTTACCCCCATCCGTACTCTGCAGATAGAGCAAGCTCGTTCGCTCCGTCCATTCACCCGTAGAGTCCTGCACCAGTTCGTGCAATTCGATTTCGCTCTCCGTTACCCGCTTGACCAGACCGAAATCCTGGCCCATGTAGTCCCCCACCCGCACCTGCTTGACCTTGTCTTCGACCTGGACCACGGCCATCGGCTTACGGTCGACATGCAAATAGCCGATCATTTTCATCGACTCAAGCGGGTATTTTTCAAGCAGGCTGTTCCGCAATTCGCGAGCATCGAAATCCGGCCCCCCTTTCCCGGAATTGCGCAGCTTGCCTTCCGGCTCGATCCGCCCGGGGCGGAACGGGTCGACCAGGGATTCGACATCGTAGGAAACCGCCTGATAAGGCTTCATTTCGGGAAGTTTCTGGATATTAGCCTGCAATTGCTGTCCATTTTCCTGCGTCCAACGCCTCAAATCCTCATGGTCGCCGCTTTCGCAGGCGGACAGGAGGCAAAGCAGCAAGGAAGCAAACAACCAGGAAGCCCGCCCGCTCATTTCTTGCCTCCCGCTTTTTCCTTCTTGCGCGCGGCCTCGACGCGGCGCTGCTCGACGAGCTCTTCCTCGTCCAGATAACGGAAGGTCTTGATCGTTGCATCCAGAACCAGTCCAGAGGACTCTTTCTGCGGAGCAATCGCAATATTGTTGAGGGTGACGATACGAGGCAGGCGGGCGATATCGGCGGCAAAGGCACCGAGATCGTGGTAGCTGCCGTTTACGCGCACCACAATCGGCATTTCGGCATAGAAATCCCGCACCTGCACCTGCCCCGGCTTGAACAAGTCGAATTGCAGGCCGCGCCCCAGGCCCGCCTGATTAACCTCGATCAACAAGGCCTCGATCTCGGCCTTGCCGGGAAGTTGCTTGAGCAATGCCCCAAAGGAGCGGTCGATTTCCGCCAGTTGCTGTTTGTACAAACCAAGGTTGACCGCCTGCCGCTTTTTTTCCAGAAACTGCTCCTTGAGCGACTGCTCTTCATTGCGCCGCGTATCCAGCGTGCTCAGCTGCTCGTCCCAGACCAGCAACCAGCCGAGAAAAAGCAGGGCCACGAACAATCCCAGCAGAACCGCGATCCGGGGCAGCAGCGGCCAACTCCCCGGATCGTTGGGGTTCATGTAACGAAATTCGTCGAGCAGGGCCTGCGCATCGATCTTCGGCACGGAGAATTTGAGAGCCATCACTTCTTCCCCTTCGTTTCTTCCGGCTCTGTACGTGTAATCGTGAAATTCAGGCTGAACTCATTCAGGCGCCGTCCGTTCAGGGTAAGCCCCTTGACCTCGATCAGCAGTGGATTCTCCAGCCAGGGCGAAGCCTCGATATTGCGCATCAGGGCTGACACGCGGGCATTCGATTGGGCATAGCCGGCGATATCGATCTTCAGGCCGTCCTGTTTCAGCGATTTCAGATAGACCCCCTCGGGTACCTGGCGCACCAGTTCGGCGAGAAGATGTACCGTTTCTCCGCGATCTTTCTGCAGGTTCTCGATCACCTGCTTGCGCGAGAGCAGGGCTCGCGTCTGTTCCTTGAGCCCCTTGATTTCCTCAAGCTGCTTGTCGAGAACGGCGATCTCGGTCTTGAGGTAGGCATTAGCGTCATCCTGAGCCGAAACGGCGCCACCGATCAGGGTGTAGCCGGCAAAAATGACGACACAGCCCAGCACGGAAACCAGGCCGGCCTGAAGATAGAATTGCTCACGCTTGGCCTTGCGCGCCGCCTCGCGATGCGGCAACAGGTTGATGCGGATCATATCGGGTCAAACCTCCGCAGGGCCAGGCCGCAGACCACCATCAGCGAGGAAGCATCGGCCAGCAGGCTCTTGGCACGAACCTTGTCGGAAACGGCCATGCCGGCAAAGGGATTGGCAATCAGGGTATTGACCTGGGTACGCGTGGCAACGATTTCATCGAGCCCGGGAATGACGGCACAGCCCCCAGCCAGGACCAGATGGTCGACCTGGTTGAATTGCGTCGAAGTAAAAAAGAACTGCAAGGCACGGGAAACCTCCAGCGCCAGACTTTCCATGAACGGCAAGAGCAGTTCGTCGCGATAACTATCGGGGAGGGTGCCACCGCGCTTGGCAGCCTCGGCCTCCTCGAAACTCATCCCGTATTGGCGAGCGACATCCTGGGTCAGCTGCACGCCGCCAAAAGCCTGTTCGCGTGCGTAGACCTGCTGCCCGTTGCGCAAGACGGTGAGATTGGTCGAATGCGCGCCGACATCGACCAGCGCCAGCACCTGATCGCGCCCGGCTTGAGGCAACTGCTTCTCGATCAATTCGAGAGCAGCGAGAGAAGCCAGCGAATCCACGTCTACGACCACGGCCTTCAGACCTGAAGCGTCGGCCACTGCCACCCTGTCCTCGACTCGCTCCTTCTTGGAAGCCGCAATCAATACCTCCAGTTCCTCCGGCGCACTGGCCGATGGCCCAATGACGTGATAATCGAGATTCACTTCTTCGATTGAGAAAGGAATGTACTGGTTGGCCTCGGCCTCGACCTGCGCCTCCAGTTCCTCTTCGCGCAAGCCCGCGGGCACCAGGATTTTCTTGGTGATTACCGCCGAAGCTGGCAGGGCCATGGCCACATTCTGCGTTGAGGCGCCAAAACGCTTGCAAACACGACGAACAGTGTCGACGACCGCATCAAAATTGACGATATTGCCGTCAAGAACCGCATCCTTGGGCAGGATTTCCGTGGCGTAGCGCTCGACGCGATACCCACCCTTGCCAGCGGCACTCAATTCGAGCACCTTGACGGCAGACGAGCTGATATCCAGCCCGAACAGGGAACGGGCCTTGGGATTCAACAGCGAGGAGATATCGAAACCCACCAGACCTCCCAAAATTCCCTTATGGAATGCGAAGTTATAACAAAATCCAATAATTCACTTTAAATCCTAACAACAAGCCCCTGCCCTGTAAAGGACTTTCAGGGGGCCGTCCGGCGGCAGCGTATAATCGCCGCAACGCCATTGCCCCCTTGATCATCTTGTCCTCATTACCTCTCCCTCTCCGGCTGATTTTCTATCCGCTGCTTCTGGTTTCCGGCTTCCTGGCGATGGGTGTGGCCATTGCGCTGATCGTACTGGTCCTGACCTATCCCAATCTACCCTCGCTGGAAGTATTGACCGACTATCGACCCAAGGTTCCCCTGCGCATCTACACGGCAGATGGTCACCTGATCGGAGAATTTGGCGAGGAACGGCGTGCCGTCGTTACCATCGGCCAGGTTCCTCACGTCATGAAAAACGCCATTCTCTCTGCCGAGGATGATCGTTTCTACCAGCATGGCGGGATCGACTACCTGGGTGTGGCACGCGCCGCGGTCACCAACCTCGTCGGAGGCGGCAAACGCCAGGGGGCCTCCACCATCACCCAGCAGGTTGCCCGTAATTTCTTCCTGTCCAGTGAAAAGACCTACAGCCGCAAGCTGTACGAAATCCTGCTCTCGTTCAAGATCGAGCACAACCTGAGCAAGGATCAGATCCTGGAGCTCTACATCAACCAGATTTTCCTCGGCCAGCGCGCCTACGGCTTTGCCGCCGCCGCCCAGATTTATTTCGGCAAGCCGCTCAAGGATATTTCGATTGCTGAAGCCGCGATGCTTGCCGGCCTGCCCAAGGCTCCCTCCGCCTACAACCCCATTGTCAATCCGAAGCGAGCCCGCCTGCGCCAACAGTATGTCCTGCGTCGCATGCACGAGCTCGGCCATATCAACGATGGCCAGTACGAAGCGGCACTGAAGGAGCCCTTGGTACTCAAGCGCGAACTTTCGGATTACACGGTCCACGCCGAATTTGCCGCGGAAATGGCCCGCCAGATCGCTGCCGACCGTTTCCCGGAGGAGGTTTACACCCGAGGCCTCAAGGTCTACACCACCTTGCTCAAGAGTGAGCAGGAAGCAGCCTACCTGGCGTTACGCAAGGGGGTTCTCGATTACGACAAGCGCCACGGCTATCGGGGCGCGGAATCCTACCTCGACATGAAGGACATCACCTCGGACCAGGATGAGGCAATCGACGAAGCCTTGCAGGAAATTCCCGACGCGGGCGATCTGCTGCCGGCACTGGTTCTCGCCGCCGACGCCAAGCAAGTAAAGGTTTATCGCAAAGGAGGCGAAATATTGAGCCTCGGCGGCGAGGCGATCAAATTTGCCAGCCGGATGCTCGACGACAAGGCCCCTCCCAACAAGCGCCTCAAGCGAGGAGCCATCATCCGAATCAACAAGGACGACAAGAGCCAGTGGCAGATCGTCCAGTTGCCTGAAGTCGAGTCCGCCTTCGTTGCCATTTCGCCGAAGGATGGCGCCATCCATGCCTTGGTCGGCGGCTTCGACTTCAACCGCAACAAGTTCAACCACGTGACACAAGCCTGGCGTCAGCCCGGATCGAGCTTCAAGCCCTTCATCTACTCGGCCGCGCTGGAAAAAGGCTACACGCCGGGCAGCGTCGTCGCCGACGAGCCGATCACCATCTCGGCCAGCGAGACCGGCTCGCAAGCCTGGACGCCGCACAACTATGACGGCAAGTACGAAGGCCCGATGCGCATCCGCACGGCGCTGGCCAAGTCGAAAAACATGGTGTCGATCCGCCTGCTGCAAGCCATTTCACCGCAATACGCGCAGGACTACGCCAGCCGCTTCGGCTTCGACGCCGACAAACACCCTCCCTATCTAACCATGGCCCTCGGTGCCGGCTCGGTCACCCCCTGGCAAATGGTCACCGCCTACTCCGTCTTCGCCAACGGCGGTTACCGGGTAGTTCCCTACGTCGTACGCGAAATCCGCGACGAGAAAAACCAGGTCATTGCCCGAGCCAGCGAGGCCCAGGCAGGCGACGAGTCGATCCGGGCCATCGACGCCCGCAATGCCTTCATGATGGACGCCATGCTGCGCGACGTCACCATTTATGGAACCGCCGCCAAGGCATCGGCCATCCTCAAACGCCACGACCTCGCCGGCAAAACCGGCACCACCAACGAATATGTCGACGCCTGGTTCTGCGGCTACCAGATCAGTGTTGCCGCCTGCGCCTGGATGGGCTTTGACCAGCCGAAAAAACTGGGCAACAGCGAAACGGGCGGCGCGGCAGCACTACCGATCTGGATTGGCTACATGCAGAGAGCACTGAAGGAGGTCGCCATCGAGACCATGCCGCAACCTGACGGCCTGATCAGCAGCGGCGAGGGTCGCGAACGCAATTTCATTTATGCGGAGAACGTCCAGAAGGAAGTAGCCGTGGAGGAAACCCCGCCGCCACTGCCGGAGCAGCCCGACCTGAGCAAGCCGCCCAGCGACTGATACCGACCCGGAGCAAAAAAGCCGACCCCCGGTCGGCTTTTTTGCGGCCATGCCTGTACCACCTTGCAAGACGAAATTGCGACGAAGCCAAGAGAGGCGCCGCAAGAAAGCGAAGCCCGACGAAAGGAAACGGCAGAGAGGAAGATCGTATCGTGGAAAGAAGGCGAAGTGCTTGGTGCGTCCCAACGGAATCGAACCGCTGACCTCCACGATGTCAACGTGGCGCTCTAACCAACTGAGCTAGGGACGCATCCGGATCGACAAACCCCTGACAGGAAAATCGACACCGAAGCAAAAGCCCCGGGTTACCGGGGCTAACTGCCTTGATTTGTGGTTGCGGGGGCAGGACTTGAACCTGCGACCTTCGGGTTATGAGCCCGACGAGCTGCCAACTGCTCCACCCCGCGCCCGATTGGCGCGCCGTGCTTTACAACAACGCATCCAGATAAACTGGAGCGGCAGAAGAGTCTCGAACTCTCGACCTATACCTTGGCAAGGTATCGCTCTACCAACTGAGCTACTGCCGCTTCGCACTACATGGTAACCCGCTTGCGCCAGTTACCGGAACCCTTGGTGGGGCGTGAGTGACTCGAACACTCGACCTACGGATTAAGAGTCCGCTGCTCTACCAACTGAGCTAACGCCCCATATTCCTGGTGGGTCGGGCGAGATTCGAACTCGCGACCAACGGATTAAAAGTCCGCTGCTCTACCGACTGAGCTACCGACCCAAACCGCCGGAAAGACAGCATTATAGGCACGACCTCATACCGAGTCAACACCTTTTCCAAAAAATCTTGGATCCTTCCGTTCGACCGGTTTTTCCAGTCCTCCGGCTGGAGCAGGAGAAGCATGAAAAACGGCATGCCCACCGCCGGGTGGCGCATGCCGCAGACTACGGTCGACCGGCAAATTCGCTGTTTTTTGCCGTCGACCGTGACAGGTGCTTAGCGGTTCTTGAACGCCGGCTTGCGCTTCTCGATGAAAGCGGCCATACCTTCCTTCTGGTCCTCCAGCGCGAAGGAGGAGTGGAAAGCACGACGCTCGAAGAGCAGCCCCTCGTTGAGCGAGGATTCGTAAGCGCGGCTGACCGATTCCTTGATCATCATGATCACCGGCAGCGAGAAGCCGGCGATGGTTTGCGCTGCCTTCAGGGTGTCTTCGAGCAGTTGCTCGGCCGGGATCACGCGCGCGACCAGGCCGCTCTTCTCGGCTTCAGCCGCATCCATCATGCGGGCGGTCAGGCACAGGTCCATCGCCTTGGCCTTGCCGACCGCGCGCGGCAGGCGCTGCGTGCCACCGGCACCGGGCATAGTGCCGAGCTTGATTTCGGGCTGGCCGAACTTGGCGGTATCGGCGGCAAAGATCATGTCGCACATCATCGCCATTTCGCAGCCACCGCCGAGCGCGAAGCCGGACACCGCGGCGATCACCGGCTTGCGGGCGGTCTTGATCCTCTCCCAGTTGCGGGTGATGAAGTCGGTCTTGTAGGCGTGCATGTAGTCGAAATCCTTCATGAAGCCGATATCGGCGCCGGCGGCGAAGGCTTTCTCGCTCCCGGTCAGCACGATGCAACCGATGTTTTCGTCAGCCTCGAAGGCATCGACGGCGGCGGCAATACCATCCACCACATCGTTGTTCAGCGCATTCAAGGCTTCCGGGCGGTTGATGCGAATCAGGCCCACTTTGCCGTGGACTTCGGTCAAAACGACTTGCGTCATCTATGTGTTCTCCAAATGATTGGCCGCATGAGGTTCATCACCTCCGGCCAGGTCGATAGATTTCTGTTTTTGGTCCGCCTTTTCGCTACGACTCCGGATTTCAGCCGGAAGGCGGAGCGCTGGCGACCGACATATTAACGACTCCGCGGATAGCGATGTAGTCTCCGATGCCCGACCAGTCTCCTCGGGCCGTGGATGACTGTTCAGGCGCAGGCGAAATCGTTACCATGCCGATTTACTCGCTCCCCAACGATTCGTGACCCTGTCCGTCAAACAGCGCCTGGATGAGTTCCGCCGGCAGAAGCGCGTCCAGGCCGGCTCCCTGATCATTTCCGCCTTTGGCGATGCGGTGATGCCGCGCGGTGGCCGAATCTGGCTGGGTAGCCTGATTCGCTTGCTGGAGCCGCTGCAACTCAACGAGCGACTGATTCGCACCTCGGTATTCCGCCTGGCCAAAGAGGAGTGGTTGCGCACGGAAAGTGTTGGCCGCCGCGCCAATTACGTTCTCACCCATTCGGGGAAGCGGCGCTTCGAGGAAGCCTCCCGCCACATCTACGCCACCCATGCCCCTTCCTGGGATCGCTGCTGGCGCCTCATCCTCCTGATTGGCGAGCTCCCACCCCGGGAAAGGGACAAGTTGAAGCGCGCCCTTTTCTGGCAGGGTTTCGGTGCGCTGGGAAACGAGTGCTTCGTACACCCCGGCACCGACCTCGAGGCCGTCTCCGAAGCGCTGGCCACCGACGGTCTCGGCGATTACCTCGGCTCACTGATGCCGCTCCTGGCTGGAGAATCGCACGCCGGCGCCTGGGCAAGCCATGCCGAACTGGTTACGCGTGCCTGGGATCTCGAAGAATTGGGCAAGGCCTATACCGGCTTTGTCGCCACCTACGGGCCGATTCGGGATGCGCTCGGAGGCGGCCCGAGAGTGCCCATCGAAGACGAGGACGCCTTCCTGCTCCGCCTGCTCCTGATCCACGACTATCGCCGCCTCTTGCTACGCGACCCCGAATTGCCCGATGTCCTGCTACCGCAAGATTGGCCCGGCCAGAAGGCACGGCAACTTTGCCGCGAACTGTACCGGCGAGTGGCGGAGGCCTCGGAGCGCCATCTCGACCAGGTTTTGCGCCTGGCCGACGGCAGCGTTCCCTGGCGCGACCCGAGCTACGACAGACGGTTTCCCGAAGACGTCGCCGAAGCAAGCTGAGCGGATGGTCTGCGGGGCATCAACGCGCCGCGATTGCGCGCTCGGCCCGGTCAACCAGGTCTGCGCCGATGGTTCCGCGCCATTTCTCGTAAACACCGCGTGTTGCCCGGACAAAGGCAGCACGCTGCGCTGGCCCCAGCGGTGTCACGCTCACCCCGGACGCTTCCAGTTGTTGCCACTGGGCAGCTTCGCCGCCGGGCTGCTCCCCGCGTACCCGCTCGATATTCTCGCGTGCGGCTTGCCGGGCGGCCTGACGAACGATTTGCCGGTCCTGTTCCGACCACGATGACCAGACCTGGGAATTGACGGCAAAGATCAACGGGTCGGCGACATAACGCCATAGGGTGAGGTATTTCTGAGCGTTGCGCTGCATGTTGGCCGCCGAGTACACCACCAGCGGATTCTCCTGCCCATCCACCAGGCCCTCAGCCAGCGCCGGCTGCGCATCCGCCCAGCTCATCAGCATCGGCCGCGCCTTGAGTGCATTGAAGATATCGACAAAAACAGGGGAAGCAACCACCCGGAAACGCATCCCCTTCATGTCCGCCGGAGCGGTAATCGGCCGACGCGAATTGGAGAGTTCCCGAAAGCCGTTTTCTCCCCAGGCCAGCGGCACCACGCCTTGTCGCTCGATGATGGAAAACAACGCCTGCCCCACGGGCCCTTGGGTCAGGACATCAATAGCCCGATGATCGGGCAGGAGAAAAGGCAGGGAAAACAGGTTCAGCTCCCTGACCTGCGGCGACCAATTGATCGTAGACCCGACGGCAAGGTCGATCACCCCCTGTTGGATCGAGGGGAACTCCCGCGTCTGATCGCCACCAACCAGCGAGGCACCGGTGTAGAGACGAATCTGGATGCGGCCCTGGGTCTGCTCACGTACCAGTTCCGCCCAGCGCTCAGCCGCCTGCCCCCAGGGAAACCCGCTCCCAAGCACGCAAGAAAGCCGATATTCCGGGCGATAAGTCTGCGCCGAAGCCGGCGTGACGAGCAGAACAACGATACTCAGGAAAAGAAAATTAAAGCATTGACGAAACAACATGACGACCTCTTGACCAAGCAGACAGACTCTCCCTCGGCCCGTACGGGCAACATCGACAACCAACGGCATACCCGGCATGTTAGCACCCCCACGCTCGGCAGCCCGCCGGGCGCTCAGGCGCAAATACGCTGCTGCGGCAGCCAGCGCCCGAGCATTTCCTGCAACGCACCCGCATTGACCGGCTTGGGAAGAAAATCGTCCATCCCGGCATCGACGCATTTCTGGCGATCCTGCGAAAAGACCCCCGCAGTAAAAGCGATGATCGGTGTCCGGCGCCAGGACTGCGCGCTTTCCCAGGAACGGATGCGCCGAGTGGCCTCAAAACCGTCCATCACCGGCATCTGGCAATCCATGAGGATCAGGTCCGGCGCCTGCTGGCGGTAATATTCGTCGGCCTCGCGGCCATTCTCGA
The DNA here is from genome assembly GCF_023150235.1 of Azonexus sp. Lineage (GTDB taxonomy): Bacteria > Pseudomonadota > Gammaproteobacteria > Burkholderiales > Rhodocyclaceae > Azonexus. The sequence continues at coordinate 98,006 of NZ_JAKLLH010000008.1, read as the reverse complement.
CACAGGCCACGGCATGCCCCGCCCTTTGCAGCAAGGCGGAAACCACCTTGCGGTTAGTGGCATTGTCATCAACTACCAGAATTCGCCCGACCACCGAAGGCGGTGACGTGGGAAGCGGGATGGGCAAGACCTCGGCACGCTGGGCAACACGATCCTGGAGGAAGCCCACGCGAACGGTAAACCAGAAAGAAGCCCCTTCTCCAGGCTGGCTGAGGACACCGACGGCACCGTCCATCAACTCCGCCAGATTGCGGACGATGGAAAGCCCCAGGCCAGTACCGCCAAATCTGCGTGTCGTCGAGTTGTCGGCCTGTGAGAAAGGCTGGAACAGCTGCGCCTGTTTTTCCTCGGGGATGCCGATTCCCTGGTCGCTCACCTCGAAACGGAGGACAGCCGCATCGGCCTCGACTTCCACCTCCTTGGCGGAGATACGGATTTCACCTCCCTGGCTGAACTTGATCGCATTGCTGACCAGGTTGCCCAGCATCTGCCGCAGACGCATCGGGTCGCCCTGATAGTGATGCCCATCCAGCTCCTCCCACTGTGCCCGCAGCAGTACGCCCTGACGTTCGGCCGCGTCGGAAAACAGTTCCAGCGTATCGCGGATCAGCCATCCGGGATCGAAGGCGGTAACCTCGAGCTGCAGTTTGCCGGCCTCGATTTTCGACAGGTCGAGGATATCGTTGAGCAGGGTGAGCAGCATCTGCCCCGAATTGAAGATGGTGCGGGCGCAATCGCGGCTTTCGCCGTCGGTGGCATCGTTCATCAGCATGATCTGCGCCATGCCGAGTATCCCGTTTAGCGGCGTCCTGATTTCATGCGACATCGTCGCAAGGAACTGGCTCTTGGCCAGGCTGGCCGCCTCCGCCGCCTCCCGGGCGGCCAGTAGCGCCTGTTCGTGCTGCTTGCGCTCGGTGATATCGAGAAAAGCGCCGATGATGCCGCCTACCTCGCCCTTTTCGTCAAGAAAGATATTACGGGCAAAAATGACCTGGCGCGGGTCTCCGTGACGATCGCGGATGGCAAATTCATAGACCTGGGGTGTTTCGCTGGCAATCAGTTCCCGGTCTTTCTGGACATAGATGTCCGACAAATGCCCCGGCCAGACCTCTGCCGTGCCGCGACCGACCAATTCACCGGGAGCGATGCCGAGAACCTCGGTATAAGCAGGGTTGCAACCGAGATAACGTCCTTCGTGATCCTTGAAAAAAACCGGTACCGGAATCGCCTTGAGCAGCGCCTCGTTGAAGCGCAGGAGGCGCAGATGATCGGCCACCGCCTGCAAATGCGCCGCCGAGATACGGACGATGACATAGGCAGCGCCCCCCGTCAGGAGACAGAAAAGGAAGAAGGCGAACAGGGAGAAGCGCAGCTCCTGCTGCCAGGGTGCCAGGTAGTCGTCGGCCAGGAGGTCGATACTGACCAGGAAAGGCCAGTCCGCCGACTTGCGCAGGGCAAACATGTGCGTACCGTCGCTGGTGCTCATTTCGCGCGCGTGTCCGGCAAGGGCATCGCCCTGCGGCACCTGCTGCAAAAGCAACTGCAGACCCGGCTCCGCCAGTTGCTCCGGTGCCGTCTTGTTGCGCGGATGACGGGCAACGGGCTGCCAGCGCTCATCGAGCAAGAACACCGAGCCTCGCTGACCGACACCGACCTGACTCCACCCCCTGGCAAAGCGATCGACCTCGGCAAGGACGATCAGGGCGCCGACAAAGCCACCATCGGAATCGGAGATACGCCGTGCGAAGGGTAGCAGCCACTGTCGCCCATGCGCGTCGAATTGCGGGCGTCCGACCACCAGCCCGATATGTCCGTCATCCCGCAGGCGCTGGAAATGTTCGCTCTCGGCAACCGCCAGGCCCTGCGTCGACTCGAAGCCGGAACTCGCCACGGCACGCCCCCGGCGGTCGACCAGCAGGATGCGGTCGGCATCGGGCAGGCGCGCCAGATGCTGCGTCAGCAGGCCGTAGAGTTTTTGCTGCTCGAGTTTTTTCCCCTCGTCCAGGGAGCGCACCACGGCATCGCCGACCGAGCGTAGCGAAATATCGATCTGGCGTACCGAGGCATTGAGCTGCTGCTCCAGCAGCTGGGCGAGGTTCTGAGCCGAAATCGCCGCCTTTTCGCTGTACTGATTGCGGCTTTCGTGAAGGAAGAAGCCGATCATCGTGGCCACGAAGGCATTCAGCACGATGAATGCCAGCAAGCCCCAGCGGCTTAAACGGGAAGGGGAAAGGGTAAGCATCGGCAGCTAGCGGCCACGGCTCCGGCCGGTTTATTCATCCACGTTATTCCAATGACGAACGCGGATTGTAGCGTCATCCGAACGACGGCGGGGAAGAAAAAATACAGCGGCAAGCGCGGGGCAGCTGCCTTCCTCGCGCCCGGAGGCTTTTTCGTCCTTGCCACGGTCGACCGTGGCAAGGCGCATTTTTCACTCGCCCTGTAACAAGTGATCGAGTGCCGCCAGCATTTCGTCGATTTCGTCGCGGCTGACGTTGAGCGCCGGCATGAAGCGCAGCAGATTGGGACGCGGCGAATTGAGCAGCAGGCCGTGCGGCTCCATCGCCAGCGCCTGCTGCACGATCTGCGGCCCGCGCTCGTCCGACAGGATCAAGGCGCGCAGCAAACCGCTGCCACGTTCGCCGACATGCCCGTATTTACCGGCCAGATCGCGCAGGCCCTGGGCCAGGTATTCGCCCAGCGCGGTGACCTCATCGAGGAAGCCGTCGGCCAGCAGACGCCGGGTGACGGCGGCACCGACCGCCGTCATCAGCGGATTGCCGTTGTAGGTACCGCCCTGGTCGCCGGGCTCGAAGCAGCAGATCGCCTCCTGTGCCAGCAAGGCCGCCAGCGGCACGCCGCCGCCGATACCTTTGCCCAGGGTCATGATGTCCGGCTCGATGCCGGCGTGCTGGTAGGCGAAAAGCTTGCCGGTGCGGCCCATGCCGGTCTGCACTTCGTCCACGATGAGCAGAATGCCGCGCTCCTGGGTCAGCTGGCGCAGCGCCTGCAGGAACTCGATACCGGCCGGGATCACCCCACCCTCGCCCTGCACCGGTTCGAGCATCACCGCGACGGTTTGCTCGCCGATCAGCGCCGCCACCGAGTCGAGGTTGTTGTACTCGGCCTTGGGGAAACCCGCCACCTGCGGCGCATACAGCGTATCCCAGCCGGCCTTGCCCGATGCCGACATGGTCGCCAGCGTGCGGCCGTGGAAGGAATGACCGAAAGTGATGATTTCATGCGCGCCGCCGCGATGCAGACGGCCCCACTTGCGCGCCAGCTTGATCGCGCCTTCGTTGGCTTCGGCGCCGGTGTTGGCGAAGAAAACCCGGTCGAAGCAGGAATGGGCGGTGAGCAGGCCGGCCAGTTCGATCATCGGCCCGTTGTAGAAGGCCGGGCTCGGGTTGATCAACTGCTTGCCCTGCGCCGCCAGCGTCTCGCTGATTTCCGGCGGGCAATGGCCGAGGCAATTCACCGCCCAGCCCTGGATGAAATCGAGGTAGCGGCGACCGGTATGGTCGCTCAGCCAGGAGCCCTGGCCGCGCTCGAAGACAATGTCGGGACGCTGGGTGATGAACATCAGTGCATCGGTGGAAGAATCTTTGTAAATCATGCGGAATCCTGGAAAGGAGAAAACGGGGCGGGGGCATATTGTCGGGGCGAAGACCTTACCGGAGTATGACGGAGGCGGCAAGCTGCCGGCGACTGCGGAGTACGGCGCCGACAACATCGACGAGGAGCGTAAATAACACGGCATTGCGGCGTATAAACCTCCTCTCCGTATCGCGATACGGGATCAAAATGATTGCGGGAGCCGGTTTTCCCGGCCATCCGCAACCAACGGCCGATACGCGAGCGGGCTTGCGCCGGCCGCAAGCGAGGGAGCTTCCATGAATTCCGAAACACCGTCCGGCAGCGACGTCCGCGAGCTCGTGCGGGAAGCCTTGGCCATTGACCAGCAGCTTTCCACGAGCGACCCGGCCGAGTTCATCCGCCGCCGCCACGCCCTGCTCGAAGCCTTGATGACCCAGGCGGGTGAGCATGAGGAGCGCCTGCATCGCCTGCAGGAACAGATTGACCACAGCGGTGCCGCCAATCCCTCGCCGCAACAGGCGGTGCAGTCGCTGCTGCTCGCCTTGCAGGATCGACTGAGCCTCCTCAACCGGCTTTTTGCCGAGCTCGATACCCTGACCCGGCAGTTGGGTGAAGAGCAGCGCAAGCAGCCCTGATCCCGCCTGTTACAGACCTCCCAAGGCGAGGTACTTGAGTTCCAGGTATTCATCGAGACCATGACGGGAGCCTTCGCGGCCGATACCGGAGAACTTGACACCGCCAAACGGCGCCACCTCGGTGGAAATGATCCCGGTATTGACCCCGACCATGCCGTATTCGAGCCGCCGCGATACGCGCCAGACCCGGGCGTGGTCGCGCGAGTAGAAATAGGCGGCAAGACCGAAGTCGGTGTCGTTGGCCAGCCGGATTGCCTCATCCTCGCTCCCGAAGCGGAAAAGCGGCGCCACCGGCCCGAAAATTTCCTCTCTGGCAAGGCTCATGCCGGCATCCACGTCGGCAAGGACGGTCGGCTCGAACCAGGTACGGCCGAGGGCATGCCGTCGACCACCGACGACAACACGGGCACCGGCATGCACGGCATCCCGCACCAGGCTCTCGACCTTCTCCAGGGCGGCTTCGTCGATCAGGGGGCCTTGCGTCACCCCTTCATCCATTCCGTTGCCGACCTTGAGAGCGGCCACCGCCGCCGCCAGTTTCTCGGCAAAAAGATCGTACACACCATCCTGAACGAGAAAGCGGTTGGAGCAAACACAGGTCTGGCCGGCATTGCGGTACTTGGAGGCCAGCGCACCAGCCACGGCGGCATCGAGATCGGCATCGTCGAAGATGATGAAGGGGGCGTTCCCCCCCAACTCCAGGGACAGCTTCTTGAGCGTGGCGGCGCTCTGCTGCATCAGTAGCTGCCCAACCGGGGTCGACCCGGTAAAACTCAGTTTACGCACGACGGGGCTGGCGGTGAGTACGCCGCCAATCGCCGCTGCCTCGCCGGTGATGACGTTGAACACCCCGGCCGGGACGCCCGCTCGCTCGGCAAGCTCGACCAGGGCCAGAGCGGAAAGCGGCGTCTGTTCCGCCGGCTTGAGAATGATGGTACAGCCGGCAGCCAGTGCGGGTGCGACCTTGCGCGTAATCATCGCGGCCGGGAAATTCCACGGTGTAATCGCCGCGCAGACCCCGACCGGCTCCTTGGTGACAAGAATCTGGCGATCCTTGAAGGGGGACGGGATCACCTCGCCGTAAGCCCGCTTGGCCTCCTCGGCGAACCACTCGACATAGGCCGCCGCGTAGGCGATTTCGCCCCGGGCTTCGGCCAGGGGCTTGCCCTGCTCGGCCGTCATCAGGCGGGCCAGATCTTCCTGGTTGGCCAGCAGCAGATCGAACCAGCGACGCAGGATGCGGCTGCGTTCGCTGGCCGTCGTCTCGCGCCAGGACGACAAGGCCCTGTCGGCCGCGGCAATTGCCCGTGCGGTCTCGGCGGCCGCGCACTGCGGCACGGTGGCGACAAGCTCGCCGGTTGCCGGATTGCCGATTGCCGCGCTGGCGCCGCTATCGGCGCCGACCCAGGCGCCATCGATATAGCAAGCCTGGCGGAGCAGGGTTTGATCGTTCAGGAACAGCATGGCAGACCTCCTTGAAAGTTTGACGGAAGGCAAGGGCCGAACGGCGCGGAGAGGGTGTTTTTCCGAAATTTCCGCGGTTGACCGTGAATGGCCGGGCCTGGGCAGGAAAAAACACCGCAGGGCGGGAGATTATCCCAGACCGTCCTTGCCGGTGCGTCTGCGGCGCGAATGTCCGCCACCCGACATTCGCCCTTCCGCACTTGCTGATAAGCTGCGCCGTGGCCAGCGACCTGTCAGGCACGGCATCGAATAACAAGGAAGAGACGAGGAGAAGACATGACTTATGCAATCGAAAGCACACCATTGTGGCGCCCGAACCCGGACACCGTCGGCGATACCCGGATGGCGCAGTTCATGCAGGCGATGGGCCATGGTGACTACGCCGCAACCTGGCAGTGGTCGATCGAACAACCGGCGGACTTCTGGTCCTCGATCTGGGATTTCTGCGGCGCGATCGGTGAAAAATTTGCCGATGCTGCCGATGAAAAAAGCCGGGAAATCCTGGTCGACCGTGAAAAGATGCCCGGTGCCCGCTGGTTTCCGCAAACCCGGGTCAATTTCGCCGAAAACCTGCTCGCCCACCCGGGAGCCAGCGGCAGCGACGACGCAGCCCTGGTCTTCTGGGGCGAGGACAAGGTCAAGCGCCGCTGGAGCCGCGCCGAACTGACGCGCGAAGTCGCCCGCTTCCAGCAATGCCTGCTCGCCGCCGGCGTCGAACCCGGCGACCGGGTCGCCGGCTACCTGCCCAACCTGCCCGAAACCCTGGCCGCGATGCTCGCCGCCACCGCGCTCGGCGCGATCTGGTCATCGGCTTCGCCCGACTTCGGCGTGCAAGGCGTGCTCGACCGCTTCGGCCAGATCGAACCCAAGGTGCTGATCTGCGTCGACGGCTACTGGTACAACGGCAAGCCGGTCGACTGCCTGGCCAAGAACGCCGAAGTCGTCGCCCAGATGCCGTCGCTGGTCAAAACCGTGGTCGTCCCTTACCTAGCCCCGCAGCCCGACCTGTCGGGCATGGCCAATGCGGTGTTGTGGACCGACCTCGCCGCCACCGCCGCGCCGGTCGCATACCGCCGCGTTGCCTTCGAGCATCCGCTGTTCATCATGTTCTCCAGCGGCACCACCGGCGTCCCCAAGTGCATCGTGCACTGCCACGGCGGCGTCCTGCTGCAGCATCTCAAGGAACACCAGCTGCACGCCGACGTGCGCCCCGGCGACCGCTTGTTCTACTTCACCACCTGCGGCTGGATGATGTGGAACTGGCTGGTTTCCGGCCTCGCTTCCGGCGCCACGCTGCTGCTCTACGACGGCTCGCCGTTCGCAGCCCGTGGCAAGGTCCTGTTCGACCTCGCCGAAGCCGAAAAGATGACCCACTTCGGCACCTCGGCCAAGTTCATCGACGCCGCTGCCAAGCTCGGCCTGACGCCGGGCAAGACCCACGACCTCGCCGCGCTGCGCGCGCTGTTTTCGACCGGCAGCCCGCTATCGCCCGAAGGCTTCGACTGGGTTTATCGCGAAATCAAGGAAGACATCCTGCTCGCGTCGATTTCCGGCGGCACTGACATCGTCTCCTGCTTCGTCCTCGGCAACCCGGTGCTGCCGGTGTATCGCGGCGAAATCCAGTGCCGTGGCCTGGGCATGGCGGTCGAAGTGTTCGATGACAACGGCCGGCCGGTACGTTCCGAAAAGGGCGAACTGGTGTGCACCGTACCCTTCCCGAGCATGCCGGTCGGTTTCTGGAACGACCCGGACGGCAAGAAGTACCGCGCCGCCTATTTCGAGCGCTTTGACAATATCTGGTGCCACGGCGACTTCGCCGAACTGACCGCGCACGACGGGATCATCATCTACGGCCGCTCCGACGCCACCCTCAACCCCGGCGGCGTGCGCATCGGCACCGCCGAAATCTACCGCCAGGTCGAGCAGTTGCCGGAAGTCGTCGAATCGCTGGTGATCGGCCAGGACTGGCCGCCGGGCAAGAATGACGACGTGCGCGTGGTGCTCTTCGTCAAACTCGCCGAAGGCTTGGCACTCGACCAGGCGCTGAGCGAGCGGATCAAGAAGCAGATCAAGGACAACACCACACCGCGCCACGTCCCGGCCAAAGTCGTGCAGGTGCAGGACATTCCGCGCACCAAGTCGGGCAAGATCGTCGAACTGGCGGTGCGCAACGTCGTCCATGCACAGCCGGTGAAGAACGTCGAAGCCCTAGCCAATCCGGAAGCGCTGGACTATTTCCGCGACCGCGAGGAATTGCGCGACTGAGGACCATGCCCCGCCAGGCGGAACGGTCATCGCCCTCGCTGCCGGGAGCCTTTCTTCAGCCCTCGCCTGGCAGTTGGCGGCGCAGCCAGGTCAGCCCGGAACGCAGGACGAGAAGCGGCAAATGCGCCAGCCAGAGCAAGGCGCCGACAATGCGGCGACTGGCTTCCGGCGATTCGACATGGCGGTGAAAAAGTGTGCCGGCGAGGATGCACACGGTCCACGCGGCCAGAAGGGCAAAAAAGCTGGCCGGGCCACCGAGGTGCTCGAATGAGGCAAACAAGGCATTGGCCAGCAGCAGCAGGGGGAAATGGACGAGGAAAACCCCGTACGAGACCTGCCCCAGCCAGCCCAGGAACGGCTGGTCCAGCCAACGATTCAGACCGCCGCGCCTGCGCGCCACGGCGAGCAGGAGGGCCAACAACAGGGAAACGAGGATACGGCCGCGAAAATCGAGCAATAGCGCCGCAGTGCCGACACAGCAGATCGCCCCCAGCCAGAGGCGCAGACGCCGGGGCTCGCCCGCCCACCAGGCAGCGGCGCCGAGCGCATAGGCACCGAGAAAATAGATCGCCCAGTTGTCGAAAAACGGGTAACGGTTGAAATGGAAAAGCGAGGCCAAGCCCAGCGCCAGGACCAGCAGCGGCCCCAACCAGCGGGCGCGACCCAGCCAGAGCAGCCAGGCCATGAGCGCAAATAGCTGGAAATCGATGGCGACATACCAGACACCGGCCGAGAGGGACTCGACACCAAGCACCCCATGCAAGAGCGCGGCATGTGCCAGCCACTGGCCGACGCCGGCTCGCGCCGGGATCATCTCGTCGTCCAGCCAGCGGTCGGCGACAGCGGCGCAAATCACCGCCAGCGAGACCGCGCACATGAAGGGCACGACCAGGCGCAGGTAGCGCTTGCCCAGCAAGGACCAGGGAGCGCGCACCAGGGGCTGTCCCTCGGGAGACAAGCCGCGAGCGGCGAGAAAACCGGCAATGACGAGAAAGACCTGCACCGCCATGCGCCCGTAATCGAAGAGGTGGCGCGAGAGCTGCGGTGCCAGTTCGCGCAGGGCTTGTGCCAACGGCCCGTAACTGGCCAGATGGTGGAGCAGGATGACCTGTGCCGCGAGGCCCTTGAGGCCATCGAGCAGCGGCATGCGCTGAGATGCTTTCATCACCGCTATTCTACGCCCCGTGCTGCAATGCAGCAAAAGCCGATTTCATGTTCATGCCCCTCGCCTCAAGCCTCGACGAAGCGGGCAACAAAGGCGCCGGCCTTGCTTTCGGGCAGATCGACCCAGACCGTATGGCCGTTGCCGGGTGCCACGGTCAACGCCTCGCCGGCGCGATTTTCCAGGCGCCCCAAAGTCCAGCTCAGATTGCCGGAGGGGTGCACGCATTCGAGGCGGTCACCCAGCGCAAACCGGTTCTTGACCTCGATCTCCATCAGGCCGCGCACGGCGTCGAAGCGTGTCGCATCGCCGACGTAGAGGCTGCGGTCCGACTCGGAATGGCCGCGCAGATAGTTCTGATAGTCGGCATCGTGGTGGCGCTGGTAGAAACCGTCGGTATAGCCGCGGTTGGCCAGCCCTTCGAGTTCGCGCAACAACGCCGGATCAAGCGGCTTGCCGGCCACCGCGTCGTCGATCGCCTGGCGGTAGGACTGGCAGGTGCGGGCGACGTAATACGGCGACTTGGTACGGCCTTCGATCTTCAGCGAGTCGACGCCAATCTCGATCAGCCGCTGGACGTGCTCGATCGCGCGCAGGTCGCGCGAGTTCAGAATATAGGTGCCGTGCTCGTCCTCTTCGACCGGCATCAGCTCGCCCGGGCGCTCCTTTTCCTCGATCAGCCAGATTTTTTGTGCCGGATCGGTGTCGACCGTGGCATTGGGTCGCACCACGCCAGCCGCATCCTCGGTGGCGCCGCTGACCTTGTAATCCCAGCGACAGGAATTGGTGCACGTCCCCTGGTTCGGGTCGCGGTGGTTGAAGTAGCCGGAGAGTAGACAGCGCCCGGAATAGGCGATGCACAAGGCGCCATGCACGAAGACTTCGAGTTCGACATCGGGGCATTGCTGGCGGATTTCGGCGACTTCGTCGAGCGACAGCTCGCGCGACAGGATCACACGGTCGACCCCCATTTTTTTCCAAAACCGCACGCTGGCCCAGTTGACCGTGTTGGCCTGCACCGAGAGGTGGATCACCTGCTCCGGGAAGTGCTCGCGGACGATGTCGATCAGACCGGGGTCGGACATGATCAGCGCGTCCGGCTTGAGCGCGATCACCGGCCGCATGTCGGCCAGATAGGTCGCCAGCTTGGCGTTGTGCGGGTAGATGTTGCTGACCACGAAGAACTGCTTGCGCAGCGCGTGCGCCTCGGCAATCGCCTCGCCCAGCGTTTCCAGGCTGCCGAATTCGTTGTTGCGCACGCGCAGGCTGTAGCGCGGCTGGCCGGCGTAGATCGCATCGGCGCCAAAGGCGAAGGCGGTCCGCATCATTTGCAAAGAACCAGCCGGTGCGAGGAGTTCGGGAGCCTTGCGCATAGTAAAATCCTGAAAGAACGCGAAAAATCGAAGCCGCGCATTTTAGCCTGCCTGCCGCTTGTTATCCTGCTTGTTGTCCTGATTTCCCTCCTTTATGTCCGAAGAAATTCTGATCAATTTCACGCCGCAGGAAACCCGGGTTGCCGTCACGCAGCAAGGCGTCGTCCAGGAACTGCATATCGAACGCACCGCCAGCCGCGGGCTGGTCGGCAACATCTACCTCGGTCGCATCTGCCGCATCCTGCCCGGAATGCAGTCGGCCTTCGTCGAAATCGGGCTCGAACGCACCGCCTTCCTGCACGTCGCCGACATCTGGCAGCCGCGCGAAACGCAGAGCGAAAAGCCGATCGAGAAAATGCTCAGCGAAGGCCAGAGCATCGTCGTGCAGGTGGTCAAGGACCCGATCGGGACCAAGGGCGCGCGCCTGTCGACGCAGATTTCGATTGCCGGCCGGATGCTGGTCTACCTGCCGCAGGAGAAGCACATCGGGATCTCGCAGCGGATCGAGTCGGAAGCCGAACGCGAATCGCTGCGCGAACGCCTGACCCGTCTGGTCCCCGCCGACGAGGCGGGCGGTTTCATCGTCCGCACCATGGCCGAGAACGCCAGCGACGAGGAATTCGCCAACGACATCGCCTATCTCAAGAAGACCTGGGCCGACATCAAGGCCAAGGCCCGCGTTTCCGGCCCGCCGACCGTGCTCTACCAGGAGCTGTCGCTCGGCCAGCGCGTGCTGCGCGACCTGGTCAACCCGGAAACCACGCGCATCGTCATCGACTCGCGGGAGAACTTCCAGAAACTGACCGGTTTCGCCGAGGAATACACGCCGGCGGTGCTGCCGCTGCTCGACCATTACACCGGCCAGCGGCCGCTGTTCGATCTGCACGGGGTCGAGGAGGAAATCCAAAAGGCGCTGGCGCGGCGCGTCGACCTCAAGTCTGGCGGTTACCTGATCATCGACCAGACCGAGGCGATGACCACCATCGACGTCAATACCGGCGGCTTCGTCGGCGTGCGCAACTTCGACGACACCATTTTCAAGACCAACCTCGAAGCCGCCGTCACCATCGCCCGCCAGCTACGCCTGCGCAACCTCGGCGGCATCATCATCGTCGACTTCATCGACATGGAAAGCGACGAACACCGGCGCGCGGTGCTTGAAGAATTCAACAAGGCGCTGGCGCACGACCACACCCGGCTGACGGTGAACGGCTTCACCCACCTCGGCCTGGTCGAGATGACCCGCAAGCGGACCCGCGAATCGCTCGCCCACGTCCTCTGCGAGCCCTGCCCGACCTGCAGCGGCCGCGGCGAGGTCAAGACCGCGCGCACCGTTGCCTACGAAATTCTCCGCGAACTGCTGCGCGAGGCACGCCAGTTCAACGCCCGCGAATACCGCGTACTGGCCGGACCGGCAGTGGTCGACCTGTTCCTCGACGAAGAATCGCAGGCGCTGGCGATGCTTTCCGACTTCATCGGCAAGCCGATCTCACTGCAGTCGGAAAGCAGCTACTCGCCGGAGCAATACGACATTGTTCTGATGTGATGTAAATGGCGTTGATCCACGCTTGATCAACGGAGAGTTTCCTGCGTGGCACAGGATCAGACTTCCAGCCTCAGAATGCACATAGCCTTTTCCTGCTGCTTCGACGCTCAGGACTTGCCTGGCCAGGAAATTTGTACCTGTCGATGGTGCATGACACAGTCGCGGAGGTAAAGATTTATCAGGGTCTGATAGGGGACACCTGCGTCTTCTGCCATGCTTTTGAAATAGGCCACAACGTCCTCGGACAAGCGCATCGTCACAGGCTTCTTGAGCATGGATGCGTAAGGGTTCCTGCGTGACTTCATCTTGGAAAGATCGTATTCGGCTTTCATGGCGTTTCACTTCCGTAAAAAACACTTTCGCGCTTGGTCGCCTTACGGGCAGAAATGATGCGGATGGTGTTTCCTGCACCCCGTTCGCAGTGACAGACAAGAAGCAGCCTTGCTTCCGTGCTCATGCCTAGCAACAAGAAGCGCTCCTCGTCACCCGAGTGATCTTCATCGAAAAACTGGACGGCGCATTCATCGTAGAAAACAGATTGTGCTTCTTCGAAGGAAACACCGTGTTTTCTGGCGTTGGTCGCAGCCTTGCTTGAGTCCCACTCGAGCTTGATCATATGTACAGTGTATTTAAGAAAAAATGCATGTCAAGGGTGTCGAATAAGGTCTGAAAGGTACGTAACTGCGAAGTGGAGCTCAGAATAAATTTCAGCTGCATTCTGCTTGTTGTCGGGGCTGAACAAAATTTTGGCCTTTATCGCGGTCGACCGCAAAAAAACCCAAATTTCAGCCCAGCCCATAATTCCCCAGCATCTGACCAATCATCGCCTTCAATCCATCCCGCAAACCCGCCGGACTACGCACCACGGCAAGCGGCCCAAACCCCAGCAGCCAGCGCCTGAGTTCGAGCGTGTCTGGCACACGAACAGTTAGCCGGACGGTTTTTTCATCGACATCCTCAACCCGCTGATCCACCGCCAGCGGGCGCTCGATAAAGGCATTGGCGGCCTGGCGCTGAACATCCAGCACCAGTTCAATCACCCCCTGCCCGTGCAGCGGCATGCCGAATTCACCCCGGGCGATGTAATCATCAAGATCAAACCCCGGCAAAGCCCTGGCTGGTTTTTCCAGCAATTCCGCCGACTGAATGCGGCTGACCACCAGCTGCTTCACATCGCTGTAATCGCGCAAGGTGCACACCAGATAGCTGACGTGATCACGCACCACCAAGCCCTGCAAACTGGCTTCGTACTGGCGAACCTCCATCGCATCACGCGGGCGATAGCGTAAATCCACCCGCTTTTCCAGCAACAATCCCTGCGTGATGACCTGCTGCACCGCCGGCTTGATCTCCGGCGGCAACTGCGGCTGCCCCGGCGCCAGAACGCGAACCTTGTTGCGCCAGTTGGCCAGCGCCTTTCCCTGGCAATCCAGCACGCCTGATGCCGTGCGAAACCACGGCGCAAGATAGCTCAAGGTGCTGGCCGGCAGCAGCGCCTGCAAATACTGCTCCGCCAGATGAAAAACCAAAGCCGTGTGCGGCTCAAGCGCCGGCAGATCAAGCTGCGGCGCATCCGCCTGCCACGACCAGCCCTGCGGCTTGGAATCATCGCCCAGCAAGGGCAAGGAAGCAGAAAGCTTGATCAAATCGCGCTGCACCGTCCGCAAGGTGGCATCGAAACCCGCCGCCAGCAAACGCTCAAGAATCTCCGGCGTGCCGATGCGCCGTGGGTAACGCGGAATCTCACGCAACATGCGCCAATGGCGCAGCAAGGTATCGGATTTTTTCATGCGGAGAATTTTACTCCGTTAAGCGACCGTAGTTGTCGCTTGATGTGGCTATGATTGCCTCAAGCGGCCCGATTTCTGGCTGCCACAAAAGAGGGAGAGCGAGATGGCTATCGTGCTGGGCATTGCAAGTGTGCTGATCGTCGTCATGTCGGTGCTTGCCATTCGGGTTCTGTTGTATGCTGGCATCTTTGTTCTTTTTCTTGTCTGGCTGCAACTCATCGTCATCGGCATCATCAGCGCCGGGGTGGGCGCCATCGCTTTTGCCCTGCTCTACCAATTTCTGGGGGCAGACAACGCTGGCTTCGTCTGGGCTGGGGCGCTTGCGGTGGGGTTGATGGTGAGGTGGGGGTTGTTGATGGGGTTTGCGGGAAAAGTTGTGGGATGGGGATGGAAGTTATAAGTAGTATTTTCTTCGGTGACCCCGCGTATGAGGGTTGATGGATTTTAATCAGGGCTTTTGCACTCGGATGTCATCGTAACAACCCCACCTTAACCCATTGAAAGATATTGGCAACCTTCGCAGCATCGGTCGCGCCGTGAGCCATTCACATGCCGGCCACCCACAAATTCTGGTAACCCTGACTGGTGCCGCACGGTGACTGGTCCATTGATTTCGTTGAATAAATTAGAAATCAGGCTATGCATTCCGAGTGCAGAGGCCCTGGGCGTGAGCCATGGATTTCTCCTTGTTGTGATGGTTGGTCGTTTGAGTGATGATTGAAATTTTACGAATTCTCGCGACACTTATCGTCGCTTGTTTTTCGGTTAATTGATATTTTTGATGACCCTGTGCTCAATCTGTTTGCGGCCGTTCGAATTGAGTTGGTCGCACATCATGGCGCTACCCCTGAAAACGCCCGAGGCTCGCCTTTTCTATCTTGGGGTTTCCCGGTTTTTGCTCAAAGTTCACGGTCGACCGCGGTTTTTGGCAAAAAACCGCAGGCTCAAGGAATTGTTGTTCCACCGTAGTTCATTCAGTAAATAGATACGTTCGTTGATACTTTGCTGTGAGCCGCCTACACTGGGCCTGTTCAACTTTTGCTTCAATGGAGACGCTCGTGGCACTTCAACTTGTAAAAAAATGGGGCAACAGCCCGGCCGTGCGTTTGCCGGCAGCGATCATGGAAGCGGCGCATCTCGCGATTGATCAGGCGGTCGAGGTGCGTGCAGAGAATGGGCGCGTCATCATTGAACCGGTGGCGCCGGCTTATGTCCTGGAGAATTTGCTGGCGGGCATCACGGCAGAGAATCGGCACGCCGAACAGGATTTTGGGGCGCCGCAAGGTCAGGAGTTGCTCTGATGGTTGGCGCCTATGTGCCCGCTGAAGGGGATATCGCCTGGTTGAATTTCACGCCGCAAAGCGGTCATGAGCAAGCTGGCCGGCGACCGGCAGTGGTCTTGAGTCCGCAAGCCTATAACCAGCGGTCGGGGCTATTGGTCTGCGTGCCCATCACCCATCAGGTCAAGGGTTATCCCTTTGAAGTCCTGCTCTCTGGCAGTGGTGCCAGCGGTGCTGCGCTGGCCGATCAGGTCAAAAGCCTGGATTGGAAAACCCGGCAGGCGGAGCGTAAAGGACAAGCCACACCGGTCGAGATGGCCGAGATTAGAGCCAAAATCAAGGCACTCCTCAAACTCGCCTGATAATGCCGTCACCCTCACTACTGCCGGAGATCTGTCATGACTGCTGATCCGTGGGTAGCATGAGGAAGCGGCGTCGTGGTATCACGGGGTCGTGAGTTTCCAAACAGCAAAAGTCCAGTGCTCGTTACGCTATTGACCAGTAGCACCTGCCCGACCACGCATAAGCGAAATAGCACTATAGTATCAATAACAACTAAATTGATACTACAATATCCATATGAAATCGATTCCAGAAGTCTCAGCTCTCCTTGCTGCGCGTGTAAAAAACCTTCGTAAAGGCAAGATGGCACTTTGCGACGAAGCGGGTTTCACCGCGCGCACGCTGCGTAATGTGCTGTCTGGAAGTGAAGACTACAAAGTATCCACACTACTGTCCCTGGTCGACCGCCTCGGCATGGAGCTGGTCATCGTGCCACGAGAAGTGGCAGGTGCCGTGCAGTCACCAACAGCCTCTGTTTCGCAAGTAAAGACCAGCGTGCAGGCGGCACTGGATAAACTGAAGGGAGACGCTGGTGCTCGTTAAAGCCCTCAATATCCAACTGGGCAGCACCCACATCGGCATACTTTTTCAATACGAACCGGTGCCTGGATGAGCACGGTCACCTTGGGCGGTGGCGGATCAGATCAACACGGCCGACACGCCATTCGCCGTCGCCGCCTGATTGCGGCACCGTCAGCAAGACGGTAGTCGCCCTACGCTTACTCAGCTTAAAGCCCGGGCGGCGATTCTCGGTGGCCGCTGCTGGGCCGATCCCGAGCTCAACACCCCGCAGGCGATTGCCGATGGCCGGGTGTATTTCAACTTTGACTTCACGCCACCGTATCCAGCTGAGCACATCGTCTTCCGCTCGCACCTGGTCGACGACTACCTTGAGGAGATTCTGTAATGGCCATTGAATTACCGCGTGTTTTGAAGAACATGAATTTCTTCGTCAATGGCCGGGGCTACGCCGGCCGGGTCGATGAGATTCAATTGCCGAAACTCACCCTGAAGACGGAAGAGCATCGGGCCGGCGGCATGGATATCCCGGTCGAGATTGAACTGGGGATGGAGAAGTTGGAAGCGCAGCTGACCATTTCCGATTACGACCCGGAGGTCTTCAAGCTGTTTGGCCTGCTGCGGGGCGGCTGGAAGGAACTGGAGTCCAGTAACTGGAAACCTGGCGACAAGAGCACGCTCACCGTGATGGTGGCCACGCGCTATTACAAGTTGAGCATCGACGGGCAGGAACTCGTCGAGATCGATGCCGTGAATCTGGTTCGCAAGGTCGGCGGGACCGATCAGATGGATGCGATTCGGGCGGCGATTGGGGCGTGAGCGTTTAGTGTTGATCCGATGCCTGTCGTTCGACAGCAAGCCGATAGGCGACACCGTCCTCTCGTTTGGCAACTGCCATCACCATGACGATCAATACTTCATCCTTGACCCGGTAGATCAGGCGCCAGCCTTGTTTGCGCAGCTTGATCTTGTAGCAGTGCTGCAAGTCGCCATGCAATAGTGAGCCCGGTACATGCGGTTGCTCAAGGCGCTTTTTGAGGGCTTTTCTCAAGGGTTCCTTGACGCTGCCGTCCAAGGTTTCCCATTCGACCAGTGCCTGCGGCACAAATTTCAAGTGATAGCGGGCGATGGTCTTCTTGGCGTCAGATTTTGTCAACGTCGACCTCGATGGCTTGATCTTCATAAGCCATGCGGCTACGCACCAGTTCCACCAAGTCGCGGTCAGCGGCCTCTTCCAGCAAAGCCTCGAAGAGTTTTGGGGTGACCATGTAGAAGGCCGGACGATTGTGATTCAGTACTGCCACAGGCTTTTCACCGGCAGTACGCAGCACCTGGGCCGGGTTCTTTTTGAACTCGGACATGCTGATGGTGTAGTCGGCATAGATCGCTTCCATGATTATTTCCTTTGACGTATCAGCTACAAATATAGCGCCGAATGAGGCGCGCTTTCAAGATGAATCTGGAGAAACTGATGAGCAAGGCCGACCATTCCAGCTGAACGCCATTGGGGAATCGTCGGCACCGCTTTTGGGATCGCCTTCTTCGCCAGAATGCAAGTGATTGGACGGTCAGTTTTGCACGCTGATTTACAAGCGGCGACACGCTGTTCGGAAAAATGAGCACCGGTTGTGAAATTCCCGCGCCGAAAGTGGCGGAGAGTTCAAGCCAGGCCCGAATCGCTCGCAAGAACTCTTCCCTGCGACTGGCGGCGGTAGCCGAAATTCCCGTATAGTTCGCCTTTCCGTTCCGCGGAACAGCCAAACGCACCATGACTACCGAACAAAATACCGCTCCCGCCCAGACCGTCGATGCCCGTGCCGTCCTCAAGGACCTGCAGGCACGCTTCCCGGTTTTTGCCGACTTCAGCCCCCTGGCCATCGGTATCGATCGCCAGGTTCTGGCGCAGATGCCCGATCTGAGCAAAAAGGCCCTGCGCCTGGCCATGCGCCAGCATACGCAATCGACCCGCTACCTGAAGGCGATGGAAAAGGCCAGCGTTCGCCTCAACCTCGATGCCAGCGAAGCCGACGCGGTAACCGACGAAAACCGCCGCCATGCCAGCGAATTGCTGCGCGAACGCTTCAAGAAACACGCCGAAGCACGTAAGGCACAGGAGGCCGCGGCCCGTGCCGAAGAGCGCAAGCAGCAGAAATTGCAGGAACTGGCCGACAAATTCGGGCGCAAGGACAAGCACTGAACGCTTGCGGGGAATTTTGCCAGCCTGGGGAACTGGCATGGACTGCCTTGCCCGGCTATCATCCCGCCTCCGTTTTCCATTTTGCTCCCTCCCGCGATGATTCCTCCCCTCACTGGCACGATTTCCTCACGCCTGATGCCGCTGCTGCAAAAGCTGCGACAGGTCGCCGGGGAAAAGGATCGCGACCGGATCAATCGCTACATCCTCGACACCCTGGACGGGTTGTACGGTATCGAGGACGGGGCCATTTATCTCTACTTCCTGCACGGCAACCAGCACTGGCTGGCGCTCAACGCCACGCTGGCGCGGCGCGACGGCGAGCAGGAAATCAGCATCATCGATCCCTACCAGCTGAACGTGCATGCGCGCCAGGAACTGGAGGGGTTGCCTCACCTGCAAATACCGCTGCAGGAGGGACATCGGCATCTGGAAGAAACCCCGCACTGGCAACTGCTGGTCTACCCGCTGCTACACAAGGAAACCCCCTACGCACTGATCGAGTTGCAGCGGGCCACTCCCTTTGCGGCGGATGAACTGGAGGAACTCGACCAGTTCATGGGTATTCTGCAAGACCACCTGAACCTGGTGCGTTACGCCGAAACCGACACCCTGACCGGGATGCTCAACCGCAAGACCTTCGACGAAAACCTCGACCGGGTACTGGCCAGCGTCCATGAGGCCGAAGCCGAGCCCGAACAGCCGAACCATCAGGGCGCCGAGCAGCGCCACCTGCCGCCGGAACCGGGAATGATCTGGCTGGCGGTGATGGATATCGATCATTTCAAGCGGATCAACGACGGCTTTGGTCACATCATCGGTGACGAAGTGTTGATCCTGCTGGCGCAGTTGATGCGGGACTCCTTCCGCCTGCACGACCAGTTGTTCCGCTTCGGCGGCGAGGAGTTCGTCGCGGTGATCCGCACCGGGTCCGACGAAGACGCCGCCCGCGTTCTGGAGCGCTTCCGCGAGCGGGTTGCCGAACACGCCTTTCCTCTGGTCGGCCAAGTGACGATCAGCATCGGTTACACCCTGGTCGACCCGCTCGACACGCCGACCGAACTGGTCGCCCGCGCCGATTCGGCGCTCTACCATGCCAAGCAGAATGGCCGTAACCAAGTCTCGCGCTACGAGGATCTACGCGCTGCCGGACTGATAGGCAGCGCTCAGGCCAAGGCGTCGGATATCGAGCTTTTCTGAGACCGACACCGGCATTCCGGTCGGCTGCGGCGAGAGCGGGCTGTCTGCCGGCCGCTATTGCCCTCCCGGGCGCGATGGCGAGGGTAGTACCTGCCAGCCAAGACGCTTGAGCAGTTCCCCGGTTTCGCACACCGGCAAGCCCATGATTCCGGTATAACTTCCGGCGATGTACTCGACGAATAAGCCGGCCCGCCCCTGGATACCATAGGCGCCGGCCTTGTCCATCGGTTCGCCGGTGGCGACATAGGCACGGATTTCTTCGGCGTCTAGGGGGCGGAAACGCACTTCGCTGGTCGATAGCACATACTCGGTCTGCCCTCGGTCATACACCGCGACCCCGGTCAGCACCCGGTGTGTCCGCCCCGACAGGGACGTCAGAATCGCGATGGCATCCCCGGTATCGCGTGGTTTGCCGACGATGCGGCCATCGACCTCGAGCGTGGTATCGGCGGAGAGGATGGGACGCGGCAACAGGCGGCGGGTACCCATCAAGCGGGCGCCGTGCTCGGCCTTGGCCCGGGCAATACGTTCGACGTAAGAAATGGCGCTTTCGCCGGGTTGCGGCGTTTCGTCGACCTCGTCGTCGGTCCGCTGGCCGGCACGGAAGAGCAGGGTATCGAATTCGATCCCGATCTGGGTCAACAATTCCCGACGGCGTGGGCTGCGGGAGGCGAGATAAATGCGCATGGCTCAGCCTTCGCGATGATAGGGGTGATTCTTGAGCACGCTGACCGCCCGGTACAACTGCTCGCACAACAGCAGCCGGGCCATGCCGTGCGGCAGGGTCAGGCTGGACAGGCGCAGCTTGTCGCTGGCCTGACGCTTCAACTCCTCGTCGATGCCGTCGGCACCGCCGATCAGCAGCACGCAATCGCGTCCGTCCTGCATCCAGGTTTCAAGCCGGCGCGCCAGTTGCAGCGTGGTCAGGTCGTCGCCTTTCTCGTCGAGCACGATCAGCCGGCAACTCGCCGGCAGGACATCGCGGATCCGCGCCTTCTCGGCGGCCAGCAATTGCTCACGGGTTTTCGAGCCACGCGGTTCGGGCTTGATCTCGACCACGCTGGCCGGCAATTCGCGCGGCATCCGCTTGAGGTATTCGGCACATCCGGCCGCCACCCAGTCGGGCTGGCGATGCCCGACGGCGACGATCTGCAGCTTCATTCGCCGCGCTTCGCCGCGAGAGCGCTGCGCTGCTGACCCGGGGTCACCTGCCACAGCTCTTCGAGGTTGTAGTACTGGCGAACACTCGGCTGCATCACGTGCACAACCACGTCGCCGAGGTCGACCAGCACCCATTCGCCGCCGTCCTCGCCTTCGATCGACAGCAGTTCGCCGCCGGCTTCGCGCACTTTGTCCTGAACGTTGCGTGCCAAGGCGCGGACCTGGCGATTGGAGTCACCGGTGGCGATCACCAGGCGGTCGAACATCGAGGTCAGCGGCGCGGTGTTGATGACTTCGATATCCTTGCCCTTGATGTCTTCAAGAGCGGAAACGACGATTTTTTGCAGGGAGCGAAGATCCATTACTGATTTCTGTAAAGTTGATGACAATGAATATACTCGATCACGCTGTCCGACAGCAGATAGCGCACCGAAAGACCGTTGGCAAGCAGTTTGCGTACCTGGGTCGCCGAAATCGCCAGCTGGGTCATGGCGAAACTGGTAATCCGGCCGGCTGGCGCCTGGCGCAACACGGCGGGGTCGTCGCTGCGGCGATGCTGGAATTCTTCCGCCAGTTCCGCAGGCAGGCTGCTGCCGGCAATCGGAAAGCCGGGACGATGGGCGACGGCAAGATGCGCCAGCGCGAACAGATCCCGCCAGCGATGCCAGGCGGCAAGACCGGCAAAGGCATCGGCGCCGACGAGCAGGACCAGCGAGCGCTGCTCGCCCAGTTCGGCGCGCAAACGTTCCAGCGTATGCACGGTGAAGCTGGGCGCGCTGGCCTCGACTTCGACGGGATCAACGGAAAAAAGCGGATTTTCAGCGGTCGACCGTAACACCATCGCCAACCGCTGGGCGGCGGTGACCTGCGGGCGTCCGCGATGCGGCGGCTGGCCGGCTGGTATCCAGCGCACCCCGGCCAAACCCAGGTGCATTGCGGCCTCTTCGGCAAGCCGCAGGTGGCCGAGGTGCACGGGGTCGAAGGTGCCGCCGAACAGGCCGAGCGGCGCCGGGGGATGAAGGAGCGGGTCAGACAATTTCGGAAATACCGAAGATGTCGCGATAACAGGCATAGAAGCTGGCGAAAACCGCCGGGGCGACGACCAGGGCCAGGGGCAGCACCGCCAGCCCGACCAGGAAAGTGCCAGCTGCCGGAATCACCGCCAGCAAAAGACCGAGCACCAGTGCCGGCGCGATGCCGGCGACGACGATCAGCCCCAGGCCGTAGGCAAGAAAAGGGCGCCAGTTCATGGCGCAGGCAATCAGGCTGAAGAAAAGGGCCTTGCCCAGCGACAGGCGGTGCCAGGCGACCAGTACCGGCGCGAACCACCAGGCCATCACCACCGGTACCAGCAGGAGCATGACCAGCGCGGCCGAGAGAGTGAAATCGGCATCCTCGAAGGCAGCCCGCTCAGCCTTGGTATCGGCCAGCATGAACTGGAACAGGCTGCCGCCGTCGACCAGGGCCGAGACGGCGAGCGCCCCCAGGGTGGCGCACAGGTAAAGCGCCCCCAGCGCGAACAGGCTGCGGCCGCTTTCGCGCAGTGCCGAGAAGAGTACGGCCGGAGCAATTGCCAAGCCTCGCTCGGCATGCCGGGCCGCCTGCATCAGTCCGACCGAGAGCGCCGGAATCGCCATCGACGCCAGCAGCGGACCGAGCAGCGGCAGAACATTGAGGAAAAGAACGATGAACCAGTAGAGAACGACCAGCATGGCCAGGGCGGTCGGGCTGCGCCGGTAGAGAGCAATCCCGGCCAGTATCCAGTTCCAGCCGGCGGCAACGGGGAGGTTTTGCGCACGCATGGTTCAGGCTCCGGCAAAAATGTCGCGATAGGACGCGTAGACCGCACCGGAGAAGACCGGCAGGAAAAGCAGCAAGCCGAGCAGCATCGGCAGCATGGCGAAGAAAAGCGCGATGACGAGGAAGGTGGCGAAGACGCACATCGCCAGCCAGTTCCTGGCGCCGGCGGCGAAACTCGCCTTCATTGCCTCGACCGGCGTCATGCCGTGAAAGAAGACCAGCGCCGGTGCGAACCAGGTGGCCATGATCACCGGAACCGACAAGACCATCACCAGCAGGCCGGCGAGCATCGCCCCGCCGAGCGCGACACCGATGCCGCCCACCTTGCCGGTCACCACGCCGCCGATGACCCCACCGCTGACGAGCAGGAAGGCGATAAAGGCAATGCCGAAGCTGGCCGCGGCGAAGAGGACGCCGACCATGACCAGGGGGCCGCTGCGCTGGCTGCGGAAGCCGGCAAAAAGATCGGAGACATGCGGTTCTTCACCTTCGGCCAGGCACTTGGCCAGCTTCAGCATGCCGACGCTGAACAGCGGCGCCAGCAGGTGGGCCGCGACCTGGCCGAAGAGCGGGACGATGGATATCGCCATCAGCATCACCAGCAGCAGGACCGTGCTACCGATCCAGACGCCGGGATTGCCGAGAAACAGCATCCAGCCCTGGCGCAACCAGTCGAAACAGGCGCCGGCCTCGACCTCGCGCGAATGGCCGGAGAAAGGTGCCGGGACCAGGGGAAAGGATTGGGGTTCGTTCATGAGGGGAAAGAGAGGGATTCGGGCCACGGTGGCTGCCGGCGCAGCGCCTGCAGCATGCGGCCGAAATGCAGCGGATCCTTGCGCAATACGTCCTTGCCGGGCCGAGGCCGGTGCCAGGCGTCGAGCCGCAGCAGCCAGAAACGGAGCGCGGCAGCCCGCCGTACCGCCAGCCAGTGCCGGCGTTCGCAATCGGTGAAGGGGCGCTCGGCGGCATAGGCCGTGAGCAGCGCCCGTTCGCGCCCGGCGTCGGGACACCAGTCGTTGACCACGATCGCCAGGTCGTAGAGCCAGGCGTCGACCCCGGCAAAATAGAAATCGAGCAGACCGCCGATCTGCTCCGGGCCGTCCCACAACACGTTGTCGCGGAACAGGTCGCCGTGGATCACCCCGGCGGGCAGGCCGCGACCGACTTCCACGGTCCACGCCTGCTTTTGCTGAAAAAGCAGTTCGTCGGCAAGCAATTCGCGCTCGGCGACCGGCAACAGGGGCAGCAGATCCTGGCCGACCCGCTGCCGCCAGGCCGCGCCGCAGGGGTTGGCGGGAAAATCGACGAGGTCGGCTGCCGCCAGGTGCAGGCGGGCCAGGGTCTGCCCGATCCGGCGGCACGCCGCCGTGTCGGGCGTATCGAGATCGTGACCGGGGAGACGCGTAAACAGTGCCGCCGGCTTGCCGGCCAGCGGCCGCAGCAGTTCTCCGGCGCTATCCGGGCATGGGCGCGGACAAGGAATGCCGCGCTCAGCCAGGCACTGCATCAATTGCAGATACGTGGCGACCTCGCCCGCCGGCAGGTGCTCGAACAGCGTCAGCACCCAGCGTCCGGCACTGGTCTCGACGAAATAATTGGAATTCTGCATCCCGGCGGAAATGCCGGCGTGGTCCACGTAAGCGCCGACAGCCAATGGCTGCAGCCAGTCGGCGAGGGTATCGCGATCAACGGAGGTATAGACCGACAAGGTTTACCAGCTA
This sequence comes from Azonexus sp., assembly GCF_023150235.1. Classification (GTDB taxonomy): domain Bacteria; phylum Pseudomonadota; class Gammaproteobacteria; order Burkholderiales; family Rhodocyclaceae; genus Azonexus. Next base: position 73,957 of record NZ_JAKLLH010000008.1, on the reverse strand, counting down.
TGGATGATCCACATCGGCGGCTTGACCGCCGTCCCCGGAATATGGGACTCGATGAATTTGCCGTCGCCGTGCTGGTCGATCAGGTAATACGCCGGGCCGGCGGCCGGGGTGACCTTGATCATGTAGAGCTTGCCCTTGATGCGGAATTCCTCGCGCGTCTCGCGCTCGCTCTTGACGATGGTCACCTGCGGCTCGAGCGCGGCGTCGAAGGCCTCCATCTCGGGTGGCGGCGGCGGAACCGCCGGCAGGGGTTGCGAACCGGCCGGCTGGGCCCAGACCGGGGCGGAAGCGAGAAGCAACAGGGGGAGCAGTCGGCGCATGGTAAATGGATGTGTATCGATGAATGACATTGACGGGTGGGAAAGCCGGCAAGGCGAAACGGCCCGGCCAGGGGGGCAGGATACCCCAAGCCCCGCCGCTTCCGGCCTTTGCCGGGATTTTATTACAGGTTCAGCATCATCTCCCGCTCGTTCGGCAGCGGGCCGAAAGGACGGGCTTCGTAATGCTTGAAGATGGCTTCGACCACCTGCTCGGGTTGGTCGATCAGCTGGATCAGATTCATGTCGTCGGGATCGATCATCTTTTCTTCGACCAGGCGCTCGCGAAACCAGTCGAGCATGCCTTTCCAGAAGTCGGAACAAACCAGAATCAGCGGAATCTTGCGCGCCTTGCCGGTCTGGATCAGGGTCAGCGCCTCCATCAGTTCGTCGAGGGTGCCGAAACCGCCCGGCATCACGACGTAGGCGCTGGCGAAGCGGACGAACATGTACTTGCGGGCGAAGAAATGACGGAAGGTCTGCGAGATGTTCTGGTAAGGATTGGTGCTTTGTTCGTGCGGCAACTGGATATTGAGTCCGACCGACGGCGACTTGCCCTCGAAAGCGCCCTTGTTGGCCGCTTCCATGATCCCCGGCCCGCCGCCGGAGATGACCGAGAAACCCGAATCCGACAACAAGCGGGCAGTCTTCTCGGCGAGGTCGTAGTAGGGCGTACCGGGCTTGATACGGGCGCTGCCGAAGATGGTAACGGCCGGTTTGATCGCCGACAGGCGTTCGGTGGCTTCGACGAACTCTGACATAATGCCGAAAATCCGCCAGGATTCACGGGCTGTCGTGTTCTTCAGCAGCGCCTCGGTCTCCACGTGCATGATCAGCTTGTCGTTTTCGGTCATTTCCCATGCCTCTTTTGTTGTTGGTGGACGGTTCGTCCTATCTCTATCGGGCCTTCCACGGCATGCCCGACCTGCGCAACCCTGCCGGGGAGCCCACCGGGGCCTTGTATGGCGTGCTGAGCATGCTACGCCGGCTGGATGGGGACTACAAGGCGGACTACAAAGCCGTGGTCTTCGACGCCAAGGGCAAGACTTTCCGCGACGACTGGTACCCGCAATACAAGGCGCACCGGCCACCGATGCCGGATGAGCTGCGCGCCCAGATCGAGCCGATCCACGCCGCGATTCGCGCCTGCGGCTGGCCGCTGCTCAATGTTGACGGGGTCGAGGCCGACGACGTGATCGGCACCCTGGCGACGCAAGCCGCCGCCGCCGGTATCGACAGCGTGATCTCGACCGGCGACAAGGACCTGACCCAGCTGGTCGGGCCGCACGTCCGCTGGGTCAATACCATGACCGACGAAGTGCTCGACGCCGCCGGCGTCGAAGCCAAGTTCGGCGTCCCGCCTTCAATGATCGTCGATTACCTGGCGCTGGTCGGCGACACCGTCGACGGCGTTCCCGGCGTCAGCAAGTGCGGCCCGAAGACCGCGCTCAAGTGGCTGGCCCAGTACGGCTCGCTCGACGGCATCGTCGCCAATGCCGAGAAAATCACCGGCGTCGTCGGCCAGAACCTGCGCGACCATCTCGACTTCCTGCCGCTCGGCAAGAAGCTGGTCACCGTCGTCTGCGACCTGCCGGATTTGCCGGCCCCCACCGCGTTGACCGTGAGCGAGCCGGACCTGCCGACGCTGCGCGAGCTGTACAGCCGCTACAACTTCCGCACCTGGCTGCGCGAAGTCAGCACCGCGCTCGAAGATGGCGATGGCAACCTGCCGGTCGCGAACGCAAGCGGCGAGGCCGCGCTGGCGGACGACGAGGCTGCGCCAGCTGTCGCCGCACCGCCGGTCAATTACGAAACCGTGCTCGACTGGCCGGCCTTCGACGCCTGGCTGGCACGCATTGCAGCCGCCGAGCTGACCGCGCTCGACAGCGAGACCGACGGCCTCGACCCCTTTGCCGCCCGCATCGTCGGCCTCTCGCTCGCGGTCGAGCCCGGTCATGCCTGCTACATCCCACTCGCCCACAGCGCCCCCGGCACCCCCGAGCAACTGCCGCGCGAGGCGGTGCTGGCACGGCTGAAACCGTGGCTGGAGGCGGTCGACCGTAAAAAGCTGCTGCAGAACGCCAAGTTCGACCAACATGTCTTCGCCAATCACGGCATCGCGCTGGCCGGGATCGCCGACGACACGCTGCTGCAAAGCTACGTCCTCGACTCCGGCAAATGGCCCGGCGGCGGCCACGACCTCGGCCAGCTGTGCAAGCGCCACCTCGGGCTCGACACCATCGCCTTCGAGGACCTGTGCGGCAAGGGCGCCAAGCAGATCAGTTTCGACCAGGTCGAACTCGAACGCGCCGCGACCTACGCCGCCGAAGACGCCGACATGACCCTGCGCATCCACCAGCGGCTGCGGCCGGTGATCGCCGAGGCGGCAGGACTGGAACGCATCTACCGCGAGATCGAGTTGCCGGCACGCCAGGTGATCTGGCAGATGGAACGCACCGGGGTGCTGGTCGACGGCGAACTGCTCGCCCGCCAGAGCCACGAAATCGGCCAGAAGCTGCTGGCGCTGGAAACCCAGGCCTACGAACTCGCCGGCCAGCCGTTCAACCTGGCCTCACCCAAGCAATTGGGCGAAATCCTGTTTACCAAGCTCGGCCTGCCGGTCAAGAAAAAGACCGCTTCGGGCGCGCCCTCGACCGACGAGGAGGTGCTCTCCGAGCTTGCGCTCGACTACCCGCTGCCCAAGCTGCTGCTCGAACAGCGCAGCCTGGCCAAGCTCAAGGGCACCTACACCGACAAGCTGCCGAAGATGATCAACCCGCGGACCGGGCGGGTGCATACCCACTACGCGCAGGCCTCGGTGGTCACCGGCCGCCTGTCGTCGAGCGAACCCAACCTGCAGAACATCCCGGTGCGTACCGAGGAAGGCCGCCGCATCCGCACCGCCTTCGTCGCCCCGGCCGGCAGCAGCATCGTTTCCGCCGACTATTCGCAGATCGAGCTGCGGATCATGGCCCATCTCTCCGGCGACCCGCGTCTGTGCGAGGCCTTCGCCCACGGCGAGGACGTGCACCGCGCCACCGCCGCCGAGATTTTCGGCGTCACCCCGCTCGAAGTCGGCCCGGACCAGCGCCGCGTCGCCAAGAGCATCAACTTCGGCCTGATCTACGGCATGAGCGCCTTCGGTCTGGCCCGCCAGCTCGGACTCGAACGCAGCGCGGCGCAGACCTACATCGACCGCTATTTCGCCCGCTACCCCGGCGTCGCCCGCTACATGGAAGAAGCGCGGCAGATGGCGCGCGAACAGGGCTATGTCGAGACCGTCTTCGGTCGCCGCCTGCACTTTCCCGAGATCAAGTCCAGCCAGGCGATGCGCCGCCAGGGCGCCGAGCGTGCCGCGATCAACGCGCCGATGCAGGGCACCGCCGCCGACCTGATCAAGCTGGCGATGGTCGCGGTCCAGGACTGGCTGCAGCGCGAACAGTTGCAGACCCGGCTGATCCTGCAGGTGCACGACGAACTGGTGCTGGAAGTGCCGGACAGCGAGCTGCAGGCGGTGCGCCACCGGATTCCGCAGCTGATGAGCCGGGTGGCGACCCTGCGGGTGCCGCTGGTCGCCGACATCGGCGTCGGCCCGAACTGGGAGGCGGCGCATTGAGCCGGCATCCGGTGGCCAACCACCTATTCACGGTCAACCGCGCCAAATTGGCATTTTGACCTGGCGCCGACCGAGAATGCGTTTACTTACCTCACTCCCCCTGCTCTTCGTCCTCGCCGTCCTGGTGCTCTGCCTCGGCATCTGGGAAGCAACCGGACTGACCGGCAAGGACGAGTTTTACCTCGGCCTGCGCACGCCGCTGGAAATGCTCCACGACGATCACTGGCTGGTGCCCTTCCTCGACGGCGTACCCCGGATCAAGAAACCGCCGCTGCTCTACTGGCTGGGCCGCGCCAGTTACGAACTGTTCGGCGCCTCGCTGGTCAGCGCGCGGATGCTCGTGGTGCTGTTCGGCGGCCTGCTGGTGGTCGCCACCGCCGCCATCGGCCGCCGCCTGAGCGGCGAGCGGACGACCGGCACGGTCGCCGCCCTGATCCTGCTCGGGATGCTCGGGCTGGCCACCGAATCGCGCCGCTTCATGCTCGACATCCCGGTCGCCGCGCTGTCGGCCAGCGCCTTCTGGCTGCTGCTGATCTGGAACGAACGCCCGCGCTGGCCCTGGCTGACCGGCGCTAGCCTGCTGCTGGCGGCAGCTTTCCTGACCAAGGGACCGATTGCCGTGATCGTCTGCGGCAGCGGCCTGCTCGCGCTGCTGATCGGCCGTGCCGACATCCGCCGCCAACTGTTCGCCCACTGGCCCGGCCTGTTCGCGCATGCCCTGCTCTTCGCTGCTTTGGCGCTGCCCTGGTTCTACCTGGTCAAGCAATTGCACCCGGCCGCCGCCGAAGCCGCCTTTGCCGGAGAAATCGAGTCGCGGCAGTTCTTCCAGCCCAACCTCAACGCCCTCTTCGGCCTGTTCAGCATCGGCCTGCCCTGGGTCTTCGTCTTCGCCGCCCATCTCGGCCAGCGCTGGCGCAGCGACGACGATTTACGCCGCCTGCTGCTCACCTGGTTCCTGGCTGCGACCCTGCCCTTCCTGCTGATCCGCGCCTTCGACCGCTACCTGATCGGCTCGCTGGTACCGCTGGCGATCTTCCTCGCCTGCCTGCTGCCGCAGTTGCGCAGCCGCCTCGCCTTCCGCCTCGGGATGCTGGTCGCCCTGCTGCCCGGCCTGGCGCTGGGTGGCTTCGCCGCCTGGTTCGGGCTCGGCGGCTGGCCCTGGCTGCTGGTCCCGGCGCTTTACCTGGCCTGGGCCTGGTGGAACGACCGGGGGCTCGGTCATCTGCTGGCCACCCCGATCATCTACTGGACGACGCTGCTGGCGCTGCTCTTCCCGGCACTGGGGATCAATGCGCTACCCGCCGAGGTGGTGGCGCTCGGCCGGCAACAAGCGGTGGTCTTTTTTGAAGGGCCGCAACCGGCGATGCTGGCCATTCTCAGCGGCCAACCGCACCGCCAGTACCGCGACCTGGCAGCCCATGCGGCGGAACTGGCGCAGGCCGGCACCCCGGTCTTTGCCGAGAGCGACGATGTCGCGCTGCTCCAGGAAAAACTCACCGCTGCCGGCTACCGTGCCGTCCCCCTGGGCAATTACCAGACCCTGGCCAGCCACGGCTCGGGACTGCGCTTCGCCCGCAACGGCGCCGGCGCCGCCGAATGGCAGGCAGCCTTCGCCAGCCGCAGCCTGGCACCGCTGCAAACGCGGATCGAGTGGTTCCGGGTCGAGGCCCGTTGAAGCGGCCAAGGTAAAAAGGCGATTTTCACGGTCGACCGTGAAAATCGCCTTTTTTCATCCCGCAGCCCCGATCTCGGGCGCCGATGACGCCGCGTGGCGCAGGTTTTGGGCTACCTGCCTGTCTTTTGCCGCAGTACCGGGAACACCCGCAACCTTCTCGACCGGCCGTGCCGACTGCGCCGGGCGCGGGCCTAGCGGGCGCCGCCCGCCAGCAGTTGTTCGCACGCCGCCAGCGCCGCCTCGACGCTGACTTCGGCAACCTCCCGGCTCGCCGGCTGCAAGACGATGTGCGGCACGCCCCAGGGCTGCCAGCGCGCGGCGTCGGACTGGCCGAAGAAGCAGACGATCGGTTTGCCCAGCGCCGCCGCCAGGTGCATCGCACCGCCATCCGACTGCACCACCAGGTCGCACAAGGAGAGGCCGGCGATCAGTTCGGGCAGGGCGGCGGTCGGCGCCGGCAGCAGGCGCAGGCCGGCGGCGGCGGCGACGATCTCGGCGGCCTTGCGGTCGTCGCCGGGATGACAGGGGTCGTGCTCGTCGCCCGGTGACCAGAAAAGCATGAACTCGACTTCGCGCTGTGCCGCCAGGCGTCGGGCGAAATCGACGAAAGCCGCTGCCGGCCAGCGTTGCGAAGGTTTGCGCGCCGAAATGTGAAGGCCGACCCGCAAGCGCTTGCCACTACCGAAAGCCGTCGCCAAACGCTGTTGCCACAGCGCCTGCAAGGCCGGCTCGGCGACGATCCGGCACGGCGGGATCGCCGGCGCAACGGCTGCCAGCGGCGGAAAGCGGCGGGCCAGCGCGAACACCTTCTCGACCTCGTGCGCCGCGTCGCATTCCTCGTTGATCAGCACCTGACGCGCCCCGATCCAGCCGGCAAAGCGCCGCGCCGAGGCCTGCCCGCCGACCGACGGCACCAGCAGCCAGTCGATGCCGCGCCGGCGCAAGGCCATGATCGTGCGCAAACGGTCCCAGTAGGCGCCCCAGCGCGACTCGCCGGGTTCGAGATGCTTGGCCTTGCGATAGACCAGGACTTCGTCGAGCGCCGGATGGCCGACCACCGCCGGCGCGCTATAGGCATTGGCCAGCAGGCCGATCCAGGCCTCCGGGCAGGCGGCACGGGTGGCCTCGATCAGCGGCGTGGTGCACACCAGGTCGCCGATATTGTCGGTACGAACAAACAGGATGTTCATCGCTTTGCAATGCCGCCGGCAAAAAAAGGCAATTCTAGGCGGGATGCGGGGCGCGATACAATGCGGCCGCACTTTTTTTCGTCCTTGCCGATGCCCGCGCCCTCATCCGCCCCACCTCTTTCCCCTGCCACTGCCGCACCTACCACCGTGCTGCTCACCGGCGCCACCGGCTTCGTCGGCCAGGCCCTGGCCCGACATCTGGCGGCCGACCCGCACTGGCAACTGCGCTGTGCCGTTCGGACCCACGCCCCGGCAAGCCTGCCGGGAGCCATCTGCAGCGGCCTCGACCTGCAGCACGAGGCCGGCTGGGCGGCGGCCCTGGACGGCGTCGCTTGCGTCATCCACTGCGCGGCGCGGGTGCATGTGATGCAGGAGACCGCCGCCGACCCGCAGCAGGCGTTCCGTGCCGCCAACCGCGATGCGACCCTGCGCCTGGCGCAACAGGCGGTGGCCGCCGGCGTCCGCCGCTTCGTCTTCGTCAGCACGCTCAAGGTCAATGGCGAAGCCACCCGTGGCGAACAGCGCTTCCGCGCCGACGACCCGGCGCAAGCACTCGACCCTTACGGGATCTCCAAGCACGAAGCCGAACAGGGTTTGCGCGAACTGGCGGCGGCAACCGGGCTGGAAGTGGTGATCGTGCGCCCGCCGCTGGTCTACGGCCCCGGCGTCAAGGCCAACTTCCGCGCCCTGCTGCGCGCGCTGGAGCACGGGCTACCCTTGCCTTTAGCCACGGTCGACAACCGCCGCAGCCTGGTTTTCATCGACAACCTGGTCGATTTCATCGCCCTCTGCTGCCGTCATCCAGCCGCCGCGAACCAGACTTTCCTGGTCAGCGACGGCGCCGACCTGAGTACGCCGCAACTCCTGCGCGGGCTCGCCGCCGGGCTCGGCCGCCCGGCTCGCCTGCTGCCCTGCCCGCCGGCGTGGCTCAGCTTTGCGGCAAGACTGCTCGGACGCTCGGGGATGACAGATCGCCTGCTCGGCTCGCTCGCCGTCGACATCGGGAAAAACCGAGAACTACTCGGCTGGACGCCGCCGGTTGGGGTCGACGAAGGCCTGCGCCGCACGGCGGCTGCCTATCGCACCGACCGCGTTCAGGACTGAGGCGGTGCCGACGCCCCGGCCTCTCGCTGCAACGCGAGCAGGGTGCCGGCCAGGAACCAGAACAGGTAGGCCTGCTCGCGCACGAAGAAATCGTCGGTCATGTTCTTGGCCCAGACCCCGGCGCAGATCGCCAGGCCGACCAGCGCCGCCTGGCGGGCCAGCGGCCCGGCCCGGCGCTGCCGCCATAAAGCCCAGGCCAGCGCGGCAAACAACGCGACGAAGGCGAACAGGCCCGGCACCCCGAGTTGCAGCAGGCGATTGACCAGCATGTTGTGCGCATGGACGAAAACGCCCTGGGTCAGCGGATGCTCCGGGTACTGGCGGATCAGGCTTTCGCGACCCATGCCGCCGCCGTAGCCAGGGTGCTTGAGCGCTTCGCCGACGGCGAATTTCCAGATCGGCAGGCGCCCGTCGCGCTCCAGCGCGGCGACAATCCCGCCACCGGCGTCGTCGCCCAGGCGCTTGCTCATCTGCTGCTGAAACACGCCGGCCAGGGCCGCCAGCACGACCAGCACCGGCAGCCAGTGCCGTGGCTGACGCAGGCGGGGCGCGAAGAAGGCCAGCACGACCAGCAACTCGACGGCCACCGCGACAATCGCCTGACGGTTGGCGGTGACGTAGATCGCCAGCAGGTTGGCGAGCAGCAGCCCGGGCAGCAGCCAGCGCGCGGGTTCGCGCTGCTGCCAGGCGCGCAGCGCCGTCCAGGCGAGGAAGGGAAGAACAGTGACCAGGTAGGTGCTGAAATTGCCGACCCCGGTGTGATAGGTGCCGATCAGCCCGTCCTTGGTTGCCCCGCCGGCGATCCACACGCTCAAGGTGTAGGCCACCAGCAGCAGATTGCCGCCACACAGCGTGCTCAGCAGCCAGCGGTCGTCGCCGGCGCGGACGAGGTTGGCCCCGAGCCAGAAATACAGCGCGGCGAACAGGATTTCGAGGCGCATTTCCTTCCAGCTGTAGGCCGGATCGACCGCCCACCACAGGCCGACCCCGGCCAGCGCCGCGTAGGCCAGCCAGTACGGCCACAGCGGCAGGTACAGCGGCGGCCGCAGGCCGCTCGCCGCCCAGCGCCGCCAGAGGCTCAAGCCGAGCGCGCTGCAGCACAGCAGCAAAGCCAGGTTGCGCAGCGCCGCCATGCCTTCCAGCGGCAACGCCAGCAGCAGCAGGCTGCCGGCGGCCAAGGGCCAGAAGCAGGCGGCGAGGTTCATTGCCCCCGCTCCGTCGCCAAGCGGGCGAAGAGGTCGCGCAGCAACATCGCCCGCGCCGGCCAGCTATAGGTACCGGCACGCGCTTGCGCCGCCGCCCCCAGGCGGGCCGCCAGGCCTCGGTCGGCGAGCAGGCGGTTGATCTGGCGAGCCAGCGCCGCCGGGTCGTCGACGGCTGCGAGCAGGCCATCTTCGCCGTCGCGCAGGACCAGCTGCAGCGCCGGCACGTCGGCGGCGACAATCGGCTTGCCAACCGCCATGTATTCGAACAGCTTCAGCGGCGAGGTGTAGCGGCTACCGATTGAGGTATCCGACAGAGGCAGCAGGCAGATATCGGCGTCGGCGATGGTCTGGAAGCGTTGCCCCGGCGGCACGCTGCCGAGGAAGCGCAGACGGTCGGCGATACCCAACGCGGCGGCCTGCGCGCGCAGTTCGGCGATCCGCGCTTCCGGCCCGCCGGCGATGTGAAGTTCGGCCCCGGCGACCTGCGGCAACGCGGCCAGCAGGCGGTCCAGTCCTTTCCACGGATGCAGGCTGCCGAGGTAGAGCAGCACCGGCGGTTCGCTCCACGCCGGCTTATGGGTCACGGTCGCTGCCAGCGACAGATCGACACCGTCCGGCACCACCACCCCCGGCGTTGCAACACCGTATTCGGCGCGCAGATCGTCGAGCAGCCACGGCGTCAGCGCGGCGATCCCGTCGCTGTGCGCGTAAACCCCGCCCTCACGACGGCGCAAGGCGGCCAGCTTGCGCCGTTCGCGCCAGCCCGGCACCGGATGGTCCTCGGCGTAAGTACGGGCAAACACCTCGTGCGTCTCGAACACCAGCGGCGGCCGCTGTGGCAGGGCGAACAGGGCTTCTGCCAGCTTCAGGTTGCGCACCAGCACACCGTCGGCCGGCGTGGCCGCGACGAAACGCGCGGCGGCGCGGTAGAAAAACTTGCCGGAGCGGATCGGCAACCAGCGGTGGGCGCGCAAGTCCTTCAAGTGCACGCATTCGACGTTCGCATGCAGCGGCCGCCCGAGCACCTCTTCACAGCGCCGCCCGGCAGCCGGGGCCGGCGTCGCCAAGGTCACCCGGCAGCCGACCTCGGCCAGCGCATCGACGGTTTGCAGAATCTGCATCGCCTCGGGGCAGACATCGGGCACCGGATGCGGATCGATATAGAGCAGGTGCATGCAGGCCTTTCGATCAGGCGCTCGCCAGCGCGCGCAGCAAACGCTGCGCCGCCAGCGTCCAGGTGAATTGTTCACGGATGCGTGCGGCAGCAGCGGCGCCGAGGCGCTGCCGGTAGCTGGTCTCGGCAGCCAGGCCGGCCATCGCCGCCGCAAAACCCGCCGGATCTCCGGCCGGCGCCAACAAGCCGCAGGCGCCTTCGTTGCCAACGACTTCGGGAATCCCGCCGATGTGGCTGGCGACCACCGGCAAGCCGCAGGCCATCGCCTCGGCGATGGTGATCCCGAAAGCCTCGTCGCCGATGCTGGGGAAGACCCCGCCATCGGCGGCGGCGTAGTATTTCGGCAATTCGCGATGCGGCACCGGTGCCTGGAAGACCACCCGGTCGGCGACCCCGAGGCGGGCGGCCAGCTCGCCCAGCCCGGCGCGGGCATCGCCGTCGCCGATCAGCAGCAGCTTGACCGGCAAGCCCGCAAGCGCCGGCTCGGCCAGCGCCTTGATCGCGACCGCCAGACCTTTCCAGCCAACCAGCCGGCCGGCGAAGGCGAAGACCACGTCGTCGGCGGCAAAGCCCAACTGCTGGCGCAGGTCGGGCGCGCGCGCCGCCGGCGAGAAGGCCGCGACATCGACGCCGTTGAACATCACCTGCGGAAAGCGCTTGTAATGGTGGGCAATCTGCCAGGCGTTGAAATGACTGCAGGCGACCCAGGCGTCGACCTTGCGGCCGAGGCGGCGGTCACCACGGAAGAAATCGGTGCCGCCGCTCATGAAGCAGAAGCGGGTCCGGCTGCCGGCCGGCAGCCGCCAGGGCAGGAAAAAGTCGAAAGGCTTGGTCAGGATGACCCAGTCGAAATCGCCGGCAACCAGCGTCGGCAAGGCCTGGCTGGCGAAACTCCAGCGCTCCCAGATGCGGCGGAAACGCGAACCGAGGTCGAGCACCTGGTCGCGCGGGGTAAAGCCGAAGGTATGCACCGCGATCTCGCGGCCGCCGAGGTCGGGCCGGATCTTGCCGTCGCCGCCAAAAACGCTGACCTGGTGGCCGGCATCGTGCAGCGCCCGCGCCAGTTCCCAGACCGCCGTCTGGATGCCGCCGAAACTGACCGTCACGGTCACATCGAAAAGGGCAATTTTCATCAGAAATCCGTTCCCGTCTGGAAACCCCCTGGCTTCAGGGAGATACTCCGCCTGTTTCACCCGGCTCCGGGTGTCGATTGAAACATCGCAAACCGCCGGCCTGCAATTGTTGCAAGGACTCGTCGAGGATCAGCAGCTGCAGCACGTTTTCGGCCAGATCCTCGGCCCCGCCGCGATACAGTTCGAGCATCCGCGTCACCGCCATCGGGTCGAGACGGCCGTCGCTCAGCCCGGCCAGCCGCTCGCCCAGACCGGGGTAGCGCTCGGCCAGGTCGTGCTGCAGCCAGTGGCGCAGCGGCGGGTTGAAGCCGCGCTTCTTGCCGTGAAACAGGGTCTGCGCCAGGTCCGGCGGCAGCACCTCGGCGAGCAGCAGCTTGGGCGGCCGGGTGAAACGCTGCGCCGGCGCCAGCGCCTCGACCGCCTGCACGAAGTGATGGTCGAGCAGCGGCGCACGCAGTTCCAGACCATGACCCATGGTCGTCAGGTCGCCCTTGCGCAGGATGTATTCGGGCAGGTAGTTGGCGCGGTCGATGGCCAGCAGCTGCTGCAGCGGATCGGTCGGCCAGACCGGCGGCGGCGCCCAGTAGTGCGCCGGCAGGTCCGGCCCCGGCTGCAGGAAGCGCCGCTGCCCGCGCGACATTCCGGAAAAACGCAGTTGATAGGCATCGGCCCAGGGGCTGGCGAGTTCCTCGCGCCAGCGCTGGGCCTTGCCCTGCTGCGGCGTTGCCGCCGGCTGCCCGGGCCAGTGCAGGCGGCCGCGCCAGGCGTTGCGCAGATGCTTGCGGTAACGCTTGTAGCCGGCCAGCAGTTCGTCGCCGCCGTCACCACCGAGCACCACCTTGACCTCGCGGCTGGTCGCCTGCGCCAGATACCACAGCGGGATCGCCGAGGGGTCGGCAAAGGGATCGTCGAGGGCCGCGACAATTGCCGGAAAGTCGTCGCGAATGCTGCTCGGCACCGGCACCACGTGATGCTGCAGGCCGAGCCGCCGGCACAGGCTGGCGGCCTGCGCGGTCTCGTCGAACGGAGTTTCCGGAAAAGCGGCGGTGAAGGCGGCAAAGCGATGGCCGAGGGCCGCCAGCCGGGTCGCGATCACGCTCGAATCGATGCCGCCGGAGAGAAACAGGCCGACCGGCCGGTCGGCGACGCAGCGCCGCTCGATGGCTTGATCGAGTGCCGCCTTCCAGTCGCCGGGCGCTGACTCGCCGGCAGCCTCCGGGCGATACCAGCGCTCGACACGGGGCTCGCCGCCGTCCAGCGGCCAGCGCAGCAGATGCCCGGCGGGCAGGCGGTGCACGCCTTCAACGCAGCTCAGCGGTGCCGGGATGTAGCGGTGCGCCAGGTAAGCGTCGAGCCCGGCCGCCGACAAGCGCCGGGCCGCCGCCGGCAGCGCCGGCAACAAGCCGCGCAACAGCGACGAGAAGGCAAAGGAACGGCCGTCGCACCACCACAGCAGCGGCTTCTTGCCGTAGCGGTCGCGCGCCAGCACCAGTTCGCGCCGCTGCCAATCGACGAAGGCAAAGGCGAACATCCCGGTCAGCTTCGGCAACAAGGCCTCGACGCCCCAGGCGGCGACGCCGCGCAGCAGGTATTCGCTGTCGGAACGGCTGCGGAAGGGTTCGGCGCGCGCCAATGCGGCGGCCCCGCCTTCCCAGCCATAGACCTCGCCGTTGTAGCACAGCCAGTAGCGGCCATCGCTGCTGGCCATCGGCTGATCAGCCAGCGGGCGCGGGTCGATGATCGACAGCCGGGCGTGCAGCAGCGCGTGGGCGCCGGAATTTTCGCTATTTTTGCCGTTGACCGTGAAAAAGCGCGCATGCCGCGCATCCGGGCCGCGCGCAGCCAGCGCCGCCAGCATCGCGGCGGCGATCCCGCCGGCTGCGCCGGGGTCCTGTCCGAAAAAACCGCCGATCCCGCACATCGCCGTCTTACCTCGGGCGCGCGTGGGCGCGGAAAATGGTTTCCATCCGGTCCACCATCCGGGCCAGACCGAACTGGCGCTGCGCCTTCTCCCAGCCGGCGGCAGAAAACTCCGCACGCAACGCCGGGTCGGCGATCAGCCGGCGCAGCGCGGCAGCCAGCGCGGCGGCATCGCGCGGTGCGACCAGCAGGCCGCTGCGGTCGGCATCGACCGCCTCGGCAATTGCGCCAACCGGGGTGCTGACCACCGGCAGGCCGCAGGCCATCGCCTGCATGATCGACTGCGGCACGCCCTCGTCGCCGTAGGACGGCAGCACGAACAGGTCCATCGCCTGGAACCAGCGCTCGGCATCGTCGCGGTTGCCGACGAAATGGATGCGCCCGGCCAGCCCCAGTTCGCCGGCGCGGCGCTCCAGGTTGTGGCGCTGCGGCCCGTCGCCGACGACCAGCAGGCGCCAGTCGGGGAACTCGCTGGCGAGTTCGGCGTAGGCGTCGAAGAGGTAGGCATGCCCCTTCCAGTTGCGCAGCGTTGCCAGGATGCCCAGGTAAGGGCCGGGTGGCAGGCCGAGCCCGGCGACGTGTGCCGGCCGCGCCGCCGGATCAAGGCGGACGAAGCGGGCCAGGTCGATGCCGGTCGGCACCGAGGTCATCGACGCGGCGGCAAAACCATTGTCGCGCTGCAACTGCGTGCGCAAGGCTTCGCCGGTGACCACCAGGTGCGCCGCCGCGCGCTGGTAGAGCCAGCGTGTCTGACGATTGCGGCTGACCGGTGACGAAACGTGGCGGGTGCGCACGATCGGCGGTGCGCCGGGCAGCAGTCGGCAGGCGACCGCAGTCAGCCAGGAGTCGGTCGAGCTGTGGGTATTGAGCAGGTCGATGCCGGCGCTCTCGCGGCGCAGCCACTGCCATAGCGCCCACAGCGCCGGCAGCCGCTTGCGCGTGATCGGCAGGGTGACCACCGTCAGTCCCATGTCGCGGGCGACCGTCGCGATCCGCGCCTCCGGTGGCGTGACGAGGGTGACGCGGTGGCCGCGTTCCTGGATCCCGCGCATCTCGCTGAGGACGCGGATTTCCTGGCCGCCCCAGCCGCAGGACGATTCGGTATGGACGATGTGCAATTTACGTTCGCTCACGCGCGGCGCTCCAGGAGTTCGCAGGCGGCCTGCAGCACCGGCGCAACCGGGATCTCGGCCATGTCGGCGTGGCGCGCCTGGGGGCTGCCGGTCAGCGGATGTTCGATGAAACGGCCCAGCGGATGCTGGCGCGGGGACAGGTTACGGCCGGGATAGGCGGCATGGTAGAGCGCCACCATCGGCGCGCCAACCGCGCCGGCCAGGTGCGTCGGCCCGGTATCGACGCCGACGTAAAGATCGACCGCCGCCAACACCGCCGCCGTCTGGCGCAGACTCAACTCGCCGGCCAGGCTGCTGACGCAGTCGCCGCAGCGCTGGCGCAGACGGGCCGCCGATTCGCGCGCCAGCGCGTCGCCGGTGACCACGAAAGCGGCTTGCGGATAGACCGCCCGCAGGCCCTCGACCAGTTGCGCGAAATGCTCGAACGGCCAGTCGCGGTGCGCCTTGGTCGGAAAGCTGTGCAATTGCAGCGCAATCAGCGGCCGCCCGCCGCCGGCCAGCCGCTGCTCGGCCCAGGCCGCCTCGGCGGCACTGACCTGGTACGCCAGGCGCTGCTCGGCACGGTCGATGCCGAGCGGTGCGAGCAGGGCCAGACGCGCTTCCACCGCGTGCGCTGCCGGCTGTTCGACCAGGGTCAGCCCCGGCGCGGCATCCGCCTTGCCGGCGAAAGCCAGCACCTGCGACGCGACGCGGCGGGCGCAAGCGATCTGTTCGCCTTCGTCGGAAAAGACCAGCGCCAGATCGTATTGCCGGCCGCACAGCCGCGAACCCAGCTTGCGCCGCCAGTCGTAGCCTTGCAGGCGGTCGATGAAAGGCAGCCCGGCCAGCACTTCCAGCCGTTTCGGGTGCGCCCAGACGCTCAGCTCGGCCTCCGGCCAGCGCGCCTTGAGCGCGCGCAGCGCCGGCGTGCACAGCAGGGTGTCGCCGATGCGGGTGACGACGATGGCCAGAATCCGGCGCGGCGGTACGGAGAAGTCGAGCGGCGGCGTCATCCGGCGACCACCGACTGGGCCTGGTGCAGCTTGGCATAAACGCTGTTCCGGGCGAGCAATTCCTCGTGCCGGCCGCTCTCGACGACGCGTCCCTGGACCAGCACGACGATGCGGTCGGCACGCTCGATGGTCGACAGGCGGTGGGCGATCACCAGCGTGGTCCGGTCGGCCATCAGGTGTTCCAGCGCTTCCTGGACCAGGCGTTCGGATTCGTTGTCGAGCGCCGAAGTCGCTTCGTCGAGGATCAGGATCGGCGCGTCCTTGAGGATCGCGCGGGCAATCGCCAGGCGCTGGCGCTGGCCACCGGAGAGGCGGCCACCGTTTTCGCCGATCACGGTGTCGAAGCCTTCCGGCAGGGCGAGGATGAAGTCGAGCGCATTCGCCGCCCTCGCCGCCGCCTCGATCTGTGCGTCGGTGGCGTCGGCACTCGCCCCGTAGGCGATGTTGGCGCGCACGCTGTCGTTGAAGAGCAGGGTTTCCTGCGAAACGATGGCGATCTGCCGGCGCAGACTGGACAGTTCGAGGTCGGCCAGGGCGATGCCGTCGATCCGGATTTCACCCTGGTCCGGCGCGTGGAAGCGCGGCAGTAGCGCCGCCAGCGTGGACTTGCCGCCGCCCGAGGGACCGACCAGCGCCACCGTCTGCCCCGGCTCGATGTCGAGCTGAACCTCGGCCAGCGCCGGGCGCTCGGCGCCCGGATAGGCAAAACCGACGTCGGCGAACTCGATCCGGCCGCTTGCCCGCTCCAGTTGGCGGCTGCCGGTTTCCCGTTCGACCGGCGTGTCGAGCAGCTGGAAGACGCTCTCGGCCGCAGCCAGGCCGCGCTGCAGGGGCAGATTGACCCCGGCCAGAGCACGCAAGGGCGCCAGCAACATCAGCATGCAGGTGATGAAGGAGACAAAGCTGCCGACCGTGGTTTCGCCGTGGCCGGCCTGCAGCAGCGCGGTATAGATCACCGCCGCCAGCGCAATCGAGACGAAGAAATGGACCAGCGGCGAACCGGCGGCGGCGGCCACCGCCGTGCGCAGCGCATAACCGCGCATTTCCTCGTTGACCGCAGCGAAGCGCCGGCTTTCCTGTTCCTGACCGCCAAAGACCTTGAGCACCTTCTGGCAATGAATGCCTTCCTGCAGGGTCTGGGTCATCAGGCCCATGCCTTCCTGCGAGGCGCGGCTCATGTTGCGCAGGCGGACGCCGACCTTCTTGGTCACCCAGGCGATGAACGGGGCGACGGTCAGGGTCACCAGCGTCAGCTGCCAGTTGAGGTAGAGCAGCCAGGCGAGCAGGCCGGCAATCGACAGCGATTCGCGGATCAGGGTGACGCCGACGGTGGTCGCGGCGCCGCCGATGCTATTCACGTCGTTGGTCAGCCGGGTGATCGTGCGCGCCGACGGGGTCTGCTCGAAAAAGCTCATCGGCAGCCGCAGCATGTGGTCGAACATCTGCTGGCGCAGGTCGTTGACCAGCCGGATCTGGACCCAGGACATCGCGTAATTGGCGGTGAAGGTGATGATCCCGCGCAGGGTCATGATCCCGACGATGATCAGCGGCACCACCCAGGGCGCCCGCTGCAGCAGGCCGTCGGCGACCTCGCCGTTGCCGCGCGGGACGAAGCCGTTGTCGAGCAAGGGCTTCATCAGCGCCGGCAGGAGCGGCTCCATCGCCGCCGCCAGCGCACTGAGCAGGAGCCCCAGCGCGAGCATCCGCCAGTAAGGAAAAACGTAACGGAGCAGCCGGAGGTAAAGCTGACGACTTTCAGGAGACATCGGCGCGGATCGCTGGGCAAAGGCGCGATTATACGTGCATGGCCCTGCCACCCGCGAGGATTCACAGGCTGCGATAGAGCTCCAGCAGCCGCCCGGCCATCGCCCCCAGGCTCAGTTCGGCAACCGCCGCGCGGGCCGCAGCCCGCGCCGCCGGCTGCTGGCCGAGGACGCACAGTTCGGCGAGTCCGGCACTCAACGCATCGACCGCCAGGGCATCGACGACGCGGCCGTTTTCACCGTCGCGGATCCACTCCTGCGCGCCGCAGCCGGTGCTGGTCAGCGTCGGCAGGCCGCAGGCCAGGGCCTCCAGCGCCGCATTCGGACAGGGGTCGTACAGCGTCGGCAGGACGAAGCCGTCGGCGGCGCCGTACCACGGGCGGACATCCTTGAGCGGCCCGGTGAACAGCACCCGCTCGCCCAGCCCCAGTTTTTGCGCGGCGGCCTGCATCGCCTTCAGCTTGCGGTCGGCGCCGACGATCACCAGCTGCGCCTCGCGCTCGGGCAGGTCGGCAAAGGCGCGCAGCAACTGCGGCACGCCCTTGCGCTCGAAACCGCTGCCGACGTAGAGGAGCAGCGGCACTGCCTCGGGAATCCCGGCGGCGGCGCGGGTAGTTTCGCGGAATTCGGCACGCAATCCGGGGTGGAATACGGCCGGATCGAGGCCGTTGTAGATCACCGCGAGCTTTTCACGGTCGACACCGTAAAAAGCCGAAATTTCGTCGGCGACCATGTGCGAATTGCAGATCACCTTGCGCAGGGCCGGGTGCGCGAACATCGCCCGCTCGGCACCGAGGACGTAGCGGTGATAACTCGAAAGCCGCTGCCCGAGCCGCGCCAGCGGCCCGAGCTGACGCGCGCGGTGGCGCAGCCAGGCGGCGTGTACGCCGTCACCAGCGCGGAAGACGGTGCAGCCGGGAATCCGCTCGTGCGCCTGGACGATGTCGAAGCCGGCCCCCACGGTCAGCGCCTGCACCGCCTGGGCAAAGCTGCGGTCGCGCGCGGCGCGGCCGCCGAGCAGCCGCGAATACGCCGGGTCGCAGGTAATCTGACGAAAGCCCGCCTGCGGCGCACCGTCCCAGTTGCGGGTGATCAGCGTCACCTCGGCGCCCTCGCCGCTCAAGGCGGCGAGCGCCCGCTCGACGAAGCGCTCGGCGCCGCCGTAGGGGTTGTAACGCTGGCGGACGATGGCGATCTTCATGCCGGGTACAGCTCGCGCACGGCGGCCAGCACCGTGTCGACCTCAATCGCCGCCAGGCAGTCGCTGAGCTTGCCGCCGCCGCAGCCGTCGATGCCGCAGGGGCGGCAAGGGTGACGGTCGCTGGCGACGACGCGGTGCGGCACGCCCCACGGCCCCCACTGCTTGTCGCCGGAGGGACCGAACAGCGCCACTACCGGCGTACCGACCGCCGCCGCGATGTGCATCGGCGCCGAATCGACGCCGACGAACAGCCGCGCCGCCTGGGTCAGCGCTGCCAGCTCCTTGAGTGACAGTTCGCCGGCCAGACTGGGCACCGGCTGCGCCAGGCGCGCCTGGATCGCATCGACCATCGCCCGCTCGTCGGTGCTCGGCGCGGCGCTCAGCACCACCGCGTGGCCCGCTGCCTGCAATTCGCCGATCAAGGCCGCCATACGGTCGACCGGCCAGCATTTGAAAAACCAGCGCGAAGCCGGGTGGATGTGGATGAAGGGCTGCCCGGCCAGGCCCAGCGCCGCCAGCTTTTCGCCGACCCGCCGGCTGGCCTCGGCGCCCGGCACCAGCAGCAGGCGGCGCTGCTCCGGCGTCGGCTGCAGGCCGAGCCGGCACAAGGCGTCGAGGTTGCTCTCGGCCATGTGGCGCAGCGCATTTTTCGGCTGCGCCTGGAGGTGGGTGAAGGCCTTTTTCCAGCGCTTGCCGCGCCCGGCTACGCTCGGCCCGACCGACCAGCGCGGCTTGAGCAGGCGGCACAGCCAGGCGCCGCGCCAGTGCTCGGTGAGGTGCACGATCAGGTCGTAACCGGCCGCCTGCAAGCGACGGTAGAGCGCCAGTTCGGCGCGCAACTGGCCGAACCCGCCAAGCTGCTTCCATTGCCGGCCGATGCCGTGGATTTCGCGAATCGCCGGGTGGTCGCGCAGCATGTCGGCGGTGTCGGCATAGACCAGCGCGTCGATCTCGACCTGCGGCGCCTGCGCCTTGAGCGCGGTGAACACCGGCGACGAAACCAGCACATCGCCATGGTGGCGCAGCTTGATCACCAGCGCCCGGCGGACTTCGCCGAGCGGGATGGCATCGCGCAGTTGCGATGGCAAGGACGGGATGGCAGCGGCGGGAGCGGAAGATTCGGTCATGGGCCGGCATTTTACCGGCAGCGGCGGCGATTATTGCGCCGCGCCCACACCGCCGGCCGGCGTCCGCTGCCACACCGTCAGCGAGGCGTAGGCGCAAGCCAGCTCGCACCAACGTTCGGGCGGCAGCCCCTGGTCGGCGGCGAGCAGGCTGCGGATCACGCCGGCGTGGGTGACGATCACCGCATCCTGTTCGGGCAGGCGGTTGAAAAAATCGAGCACGCGCGCCTGCAACTGCCACGGCGATTCGCCGCCGGGCGGCGCATAACCGCCGACATCGGCTGCCCAGGCGTCGATCTCAGCGCGCGGAATCGCGTCCCACGGTCGACCTTCCCAAAGACCAAAATTGATCTCGGCCAGCCGCGCATCGAGCCGCAACGACACGCCCTCACCCGCCATTCCACCCGCTTCGGCGGCCAGCGCCCGCGCCAGGTCGCGGCAGCGGCGCAGCGGACTCGACCACAGCGGCAGCCCGGGCGGTACTTGCGGGTACAAGGCCGCCGCCGCCCGCGCCGGATTTTCGGCCGGAATATCGAGTTGACCGTAGCAGACGCCGGCGGCGATCAGCGGACGCGGATGACGGATCAGGTAAAGGCGCAAGGCAAGGAAGAGTGGCGGTGGAATGAACGGCGGTGCGCGGAAACGGCTGGCGCGGGCTCGCCAGTATCGCAGAAGCTACGGCCTACAGCGCCAGCACCGGCACACCGCCGGGCCGGCGTTGCAGACGCCGCTGCAAACCGAGCGGCAGACCCAGGCAGGTCTGGCGGGGAATGACCAGTGCGTCGCACTGCATTTCTTCGGCCACGTCGCGCAGCAGGGCAGCGGGGTCGCCGGTACGACAGCAGCAGCGGCAAGCAATGCCGGCTGCCTGCAGGCGTTCGGCGGCCTGTTGCAGAAAAATGCCCGCGCGTTCGGCGAAATATTCCGCCACCTCGCTTTCGCTGCGGAATTTAAGCACTTCCCAGCAACGCACCGGCTCGATGGCGTAGAGCAGAATTACCTCCGGCGTCTGGCCCTGGCGCTGGAGTTCAAGGGCATGGTCGAGCAGCTTGCGGCTGCGGTCGGTGGCATCGATCAGGAACAGCAGGCGCCAGGCGCGTCCGGGATGAGTCGCATCGTTCATCGCGCCATCTCCACGGTCTACAGTGCCAAAAAGGCAAAAACCGCGACGCAGGTTGGCGGCAGCGCCGCCAGCAGGAGGCCGAGCGGGCTCACCGACTCATCCTCGAAGCTGCCCTTGAGAATCGCCAGCCCGGCCGGATTCGGTGCGTTGGCAATCACCGTCAGGCCACCGCCGGTCACCGCGCCGGCGACGATCGCGTACTTGAATTCCGAGGTCACGCCCTCGACCAGCGAGGCGAGGTAAGTCAGCGCGGCATTGTCGGTCACCGCGGTCAGCGCCGTGGCCAGGAAATAGAGCACGGTCGGCTCGACCCCGGTCAATGTCTCCTGCAACCACCAGCGCTGCAAGCCGCCGAGCACCACCAGCCCGGCGAGGAAGAAGGCGACCAGCAGGCCCTCGCGCAGGATCAGGCGTTCCTGGTATTGCTTGTAGGCTTCGGCATAGCCGAGGAAAAGGAGGAAGACCCCCATGAACACCACCGGATGATGGGCAAAGGCCACCACTCCGATCAGGAAGAGGACATGAATCGCCGCCACGCCGGCGGGAATGCGCACGCCGGCTTCGTCGGCGCTTTGCGCCTTGCTCTTGGCCGCCAGTTCGTGACGGAAGAACCAGGTCAGTACCAGGGCGTTGATCACCACGGCAACCGCCGCCTTCCAGCCGAAGTGCGAGAGCATGAACAGCGTGTCCCACTGCCACTTGGCCGCAACCATCAGCACCGGCGGCGCGGCAAAATTGGTCAGGGTGCCACCAATCGAGATATTGACGAAGAGCAGGCCGAGCGTGGCGTACTTGAGCCGGGTGGACAGGCCGTGGCGGAAAAAGCCGTCGCGCAGCATCAGCGCGGCCAGGGTCATCGCCGCCGGCTCGGTAATGAAGGAACCGAGCAACGGCACCAGTGCCAGGCAGAGGAAATATACCGCCACCGCCCGCCGCACCGGGATCATCGCCGCCAGCGCCCGGACCGCCGCCATGACGGTGTGCAGGATGGGCCGGCTGGCGGCAATGACCATGATCACGAACACGAACATCGGCTCGGTGAAATTTCGACTTTCCAGGTAGTCGACCGCGGCCGGCTTGCCCGATACCCAGAACAGCGTTCCGATGAGGACGAAAGCCCAAAAGCCGAATACCACCTCGACCTCGGCCAGCAGATGCCAGAGCCCGGCATGGCGTGGCTGGGCATGCGCCAGGTGGGCAAAAAACTTGGTCGAAAAAGTATGCACGACCGCAATGGCAAAAATGGCGGTAGCGATGACTTCCGGTGCGGTTACGGCGGCTGGCAGCATGGTGGGGCTCGAAAAAGGCGCGAGATGGAGGTCCGGGGGACACTCGGCGACGCTTTAATGTAGCCTGTCGCCGCCGCCACGAAAATCCGGGGGCGACCTAAGGCAAACACTTACGCGCTTCCCGCCGTCGCAAAGGGAGTGCTTTCGTCCACAATGACGCCATGCCCGCCCTCCCCCAACGTCTTGCCGCGCCGCTGCACGCTGCTGCCTTTGCGGCGCTGTACATTGCGCTCGACGCCGCCAGTTTCATCGATCCGCTGCACGGCCTCAACATCACGCCCTGGAACCCCGCGCCGGCCCTCGGCCTGGTCTACCTGCTGCGGCACGGCCCCGGCGCCCGCTGGACGCTGCTGCTCACCGTCCTGGTGGCGGAAAGCCTGATTCGCGGCCTGCACGCCCCGTGGTGGCCGGGACTCCTCTCGGCCGGACTGCTCGGCGGCGGCTACCTCCTGCTCGGATTGTTCCTGGCACGCCTCCTGCCCCCCGGCAGCCTGCTCGACGACCGCCGCACCCTCCTCGTCTGGAGCGGCTGCATCGCCAGCGGCACCCTCTTGCTCAGCCTGCTTTACCTGAGTGCCCTGCACGGCCTGGGCCTGCTGCCTGCCGGTGGCTGGTTCGACGGCGTGCGCCGCTTCTGGATCGGCGACAGTGTCGGCATCGTCGTCGCCATGCCCATGTTCTGGTGGTTGAGCGCAGCCCGAGGCCGCGAACTTTTACGCCAGTTGATCGCGCGGCCGGAAACCCTGGCCTACGCCGTCTTCAGCCTGGCAACGCTGTGGCTGGCCTTTGCCGATGGTAACGGCAGTTTCCGCCTGGCCTACCTGCTCTTCCTGCCCATTGTCTGGGCCTCGGTTCGCCAGGGCATGGCCGGCGCCATCGTCTCGGCCAGCCTGTTGCAGATCGAAATCGTCGTTGCCGTGCAAACCCTGGATCACAGTGCCGTGACCCTGGCCGAATTCCAGATGCTGTCGCTGGCCATGGCCTTGATCGGTTTTTTCATCGGCGCCATCGTCGACGAGCAGCGACGCACCAGCGAAGAGCTGCGCCATAGCCTGCGCCTGGCCGCTGCCGGCGAAATGGCCGGCGCCCTGGCCCACGAACTGAACCAGCCGCTGACCGCGCTCGCCGCCTACGCCGCCGCCTGCGAGGCCTTGCTTGCCCGTGGCGAAAGTGGCAAGCGCCTGCACGAGGCGCTTGCCGGCCTGCTGCGCGAGTCGAACCGGGCCGGCGAGGTACTACGCCGGCTGCGCGATTTTTTCCGTACCGGCGCCACGCGCCTGGAATCCTTCCCGCTCGCGGAACTGCTCGAACAGGCACTCGCCGCCTGCCGGGCGCGAGCCGAGCGCGAAGGCATCGTCCTGCAACTGGACAAAGTACCGCCAGCGCAACTCCTCGCCGACCGCCTGCAACTGGAAGTGGTGCTGCGCAATCTGCTCGCCAATGCCTGCGATGCCCTTGCCACGCTTCCCGCCGGCCGGGCAAAGACAATCCGCGTCGGCGGCGAGTTGCTGCCCGGTCAGCGCCTCTGCCTGAGCATCGAGGACAGCGGCCCCGGCATTTCCGGGAACGTGGCCGCCCACCTGTTCGAGCCTTTCCGTTCCGACAAATCCAGCGGCCTCGGCCTCGGACTGGCGATCAGCCGGGCGATTGTCGAAACCCACGGCGGATCGCTATGGGGCGAGGTGGCGGAGCACGGCATTTTCAAGATCGTTCTTCCTCTGCAGGAATCCGCATGAATGCCCAGATGAATTCCCAATTGACCGTTTTCATCGTCGACGACGATCCCGCGGTTCGCGACGCGCTTGGCCTGCTGCTCGGCGTGCACGACTACCGTGTCGCCCTCTTTGCCGACGGCGAGAGTTTTCTCGGCGCCTTCCGCCCGGACTGGCGCGGCTGCGTGCTGCTCGATATCCGCATGCCCGGTATCGATGGACTCAGCCTGCAGAAGAAATTGAATCAGGCGGCCAGCCAGCTGCCGGTGATCGTCATGACCGGCCACGGCGACGTCGCCTCGGCGCGCGAGGCATTTCGTGCCCTGGCACTCGATTTTCTCGAAAAGCCGCTCGACCGCGAACGCCTGCTCGCCGCCATCGAGGAAGCCTTCGCACAACAAAGGGATACGCTGCGACAGATCGAAGACCGACAGGAAAGCAAGCAGCTGCTCACCCACCTCACGCCACGTGAGACGGAAATCATGGAACGCGTGGTGGCCGGTCGGCATAACCGCGAAATCGCCGCCGAGCTCGGCATCAGCCCGCGCACGGTCGAGGTACATAAGGCGAGGATGATGGACAAGCTTGGCGTCCATAGCGTTGCTGAACTGGTTCGCCTGCAATTGACCGGCGAACGCTGAAGCCTTGGCGCCGCTTGCCCGAAGACAAGCGGACAAACAGCGCCAAGTTCGTTTCCGCCTGCAATGTCTTGTTCAGCTTGGCCAGCGAGCGGCCAGACCGAGATAAAAAGCGATTTCTCCCAGTTGCTGCACCGCCCCCAAGGTATCGCCGGTATAGCCGTCCAGCCCGCGCCGGCACTTGCCGGCCAGCCACAGCGTCGCCAGCAGCAGCAAAGCGAGCGCCAGCAAGGCCGACCACGGCGGCAGCCAGTACAGCGGCGGCAGCGCGAATAGCGCGGCAAAGGCCAAACTGCCTGCCGACAGGCGCTGCACGACCGGCCGCGCCTTGCTGCTGGCGTCGGCACGGGCGTAATCGAGCGTCGCCATCAGCCCCAGCGCGGCATAGCGCGAGACGGCGTGGCCGGCGACCAGCGCCGGCACCACCAGCGCCGGCGGCAGGCTGGCGAGCAGCAGCAGCTTGCTGCTCAGCCCCAGCCACAAGGCGACGACGCCGTAACTGCCGACCCGCGAATCCTTCATGATTTCAAGGATGCGCGCCTTGTCCCAGCCGCCGCCGAGGCCGTCGGCGGTGTCCGACAAACCGTCCTCGTGGAAGGCGCCGGTCGCCAGCAGCATCGCCGCCAGCGCCAGCAGCACCGCCACCGGCTGCGACCAGAGATGGTGCGCGGCGACGAAGACAGCGCTGCCGATGCCGCCGACCAGCAGGCCGACCGCCGGCAGGTAGCGCGCCGCCGCGCTCAACGTTTCCGGTGCGAAACCGACCCAGGCCGGCACCGGCAAGCGGCTGAAATAACCGCAGGCGGCGAGGAAATAGC
The DNA here is from genome assembly GCF_023150235.1 of Azonexus sp. Taxonomy (GTDB): domain Bacteria; phylum Pseudomonadota; class Gammaproteobacteria; order Burkholderiales; family Rhodocyclaceae; genus Azonexus. Next base: position 48,830 of record NZ_JAKLLH010000008.1, on the reverse strand, counting down.
CGAGTTCGCGCCGGAGCCAGGCCATCGGCTCAGACCTTGTCGGCAACGCCGGCCAACTCGAAGCTGGCCATTTCGTTGAGGAAGGCGGCGGCGGCCTGCAGCAGCGGGAAGGCCAGCGCCGCGCCGGTGCCTTCGCCGAGGCGCAGGCCGAGGTCGAGCAGGGCTTCCGCCTGTAGCGCCTGCAACTGGGCGCGGGCACCCGGCTCGGCCGAGCGATGGCAGAAGACGCAGTAGTCGCGCAGCGCCGGCTGCACGCGGCAGGCGACCAGCGCCGCCGAGCTGACGATGAAGCCGTCGACCAGCAGGACCATCCCGGCCTCGCCGGCAGCCAGCATCGCGCCGACCATCGCCGCGATCTCGAAGCCGCCGAACTCGGCGAGCAGGGTCAGCGGATCGCCGCCGACCGTCTGCCCGCCTGCTGCCGCATAGCGCGCCAGCGCCTGTTCGAGCAGCGCCTGCTTGCGCGCCAGGCCGGCGTCGTCGAGGCCGGCGCCACGCCCGATGCAATCGGCCAGCGGGACACCGGTCAGGCAATGCGTCAGCAAGGACGCCGAGGCGGTATTGCCGATCCCCATTTCGCCGAAACCGACCACCTTGCAGCCCTCGGCCGCCAGCCGGCGGACGATCCCGGCGCCGTGTTCCAGCGCCTGCGCGCACTGGGCGGCGCTCATCGCCGGCTGTTCCAGGTAGTTGGCGGTGCCGGGCGCGACCTTGGCGTCGATCAGCCCGGGGCGCGGCCCGAAATCATGGGCAACACCGGCATCAACCACACTCAGCTCAAACCCGTTGAGGCGGGCAAAGACGTTGATCGCTGCACCGCCAGCGAGGAAGTTCTCGACCATCTGCCAGGTCACCTCCTGCGGGAAAGCCGAAATCCCGGCCTTGGCCGCGCCGTGGTCACCGGCAAAAATCAGCATCTGCGGCCGGCACAGCGCCGGGCTCAGACTCTGCTGCACCAGGCCCAACTGCAGCGCCAGGCGTTCCAACTGGCCGAGCGAACCCAGCGGCTTGGTCTTGCGGTCGATCTTGTGTTGCAGTTTTGCGGCAATTTCACGGTCGACCGTGGCAACGACGATTTTTTCAGCAATGGAATGCATCCGATTCTCCAAAAACAAAAAGGGCCTCGCCGCTGCATCCGGCCAGAACGCAACGACGAAGCCCTGTCCACAGGCTTCTCCTGATTGAGATTGAGTTTCCGACAGGTCTTCTGGCTTCCGGATCGTCCCGCCCACCGCGTCTTCCCGGAGGGTTTGTTTCCCCTCGTAGTGACTTGTTGCGGCGGCAGTCCCCGGTTACAGCGGCGGGCCCGCCCCGGAATTGCAGCCTGCGCCGCGCACCGGGTTCCATTTTGTCGGAAGCCGCGATTATGCCGCTCTCCGACGGTTGCCGCCAAGCAGCACAAAGTCGACAATGCATGCCATGAAAGAACTCATCCTGGGCGGCGCCCGTTCCGGCAAGAGCCTGTTTGCCGAGCGCAGCGCCCGCGACGACGAAGCGGCGGGTCGCCGCGTGATCTACCTGGCGACGGCGGAAGCCCGCGACGGCGAGATGCAGCGACGCATCGCGCAGCACCGCGAGCGGCGGCCGGCGCACTGGGCGACCTGCGAGGAGCGGCTGACGCTGGCGGCCAGGCTGCGCGAACTGGCCGCGCCCGATACCTGCATCCTGGTCGATTGCCTGACCCTGTGGCTGACCAACCTGCTCTTCGCCGGCCGCGCGGCGGCGCAGGCGGAAGCCGGCGAAGCCGTTGACTGCCCGCTGTTCCTCGGCGAAACCGCCGCCCTGATCACCACCCTGCCGACCCTGCCCGGCCGCGTGCTGCTGGTTTCCAACGAAGTCGGCTGGGGCGTCGTCCCGATGCACCCGGTCTCGCGCCTGTTCGCCGACGAACAGGGGCGGCTGAACCAGCGGGTCGCCGCCGCCTGCGACCGGGTCCACCTGATCGCCGCCGGCCTGCCGCTACGCCTGAAATAAGCCATTTTCACGGTCGACCGTAAAAATCATGGAAAAACTGCTCGATACCCTCGCTTCCGGCATCCACGATGCGCGCAACCAGTTGATGATCGCCGAGAGCCAGCTCAGCGAACGCGAACGGCGGCACGGCATCGACCTCGGCGAGGCGCGGCTGGCCATTGAAAATGCCGCCGGCCGGCTGACCCGGCTGTTGACGGCTTACCGCCTGATGCAGCATGACGCCCGTCTGGCCTTGCAGCCTTGCCGCATCGACGAGCTGTGTGCCGAGGCGGCGCTGACCCAGCGTTCACTGTTTGCCGCCAGAGACCTCGAACTGACGGTAGACTGCCGGGTTTTCGACGAATGGGTCTGTGCCCGCGACCTGGTGGCCGATATGCTGAACAATGCCTTGCAGAATGCTTGCCGCCACGCCCGCCAGCGGGTACGGCTGCAAGCCACGGTAAATGCCGGCGAACTTTGCCTGCGGATCGAGGATGATGGCCCCGGTTTTGCCCGGATACCGCCCCCCGCCACCGGTAGCGGCCTGCTGCTGGCAAGCCGCCTGGCCGAACTGCACCGGCGCGGCGAACGGCGAGGCTGCCTGGAACTCGCGAACGGGGGCGAACTGGGCGGCGCCGTCTTCTCATTGACTCTGCCATGAATATCGATTTCTCGAAGAAACGTTTCCTCGTCGTCGACGATCAACCGATGGCGCGCGAGGCCTTGCGCACCATCGCGCAAAGCGCCGGAGCTTTCACCGTCGAATTCGCCGGCGGCTATCAGGACGCGCTCTACCGCATCCGCAACAACCCACCCGATGTCATCCTCTGCGACTACGTTCTCGGCGCGGATCGTTCCGGCCAGCAGTTGCTGGAAGAGGTGCGCCGCTTCAACCTGCTCACCGATGAAGCGATTTTCATCATGGTGACCGGCGAGCAGTCCTACGAACAGGTGGTCTCGGCGGTGGAACTTGCCCCTGACGAATACATCATCAAACCTTTTTCGCCGGACAAGCTCCTCTTTCGCCTGGAACGCGTCGCCGCACGCAAGACCTTTTTCTCTCCGTATTACCGGCAGCGGCGTAGCGGCGATTATCCCGGCGCGCTGACCACCCTCGGTCAATTGTCGAAAAGCGAGGATGGCCGCCAATATCGCTACGAAATCATGCGCCAGCAAGCGGAAACCATGCTTGCCAGCGGCAATGCCACGGCTGCCGAAACTGCCTACCGGGCAATTCTCGACAACTACCAGTTTCCCTGGGCGCAGGCTGGCGTCGCCCGCTCGCTGCATCGCCAGCAACGCACCAGCGAAGCACGCGAGGAAGTGGAGCGGGTGGTCGCCGGTTCACCGCATTTCTTCGACGCCGCCGACCTCAAGGCGCAGATCTGCATGGCCCAGGGCGATCATACCGAGGCCCAGCGGGTGCTCGACGACGTCGCCCGGCGGACGCCGCGCAACTACCTGCGCAAGCGCCTGCTGGCCGAAGCCGCGACGCTCAACGGCGACGTCGAGACGGCACGCAACGCGATGGCCGACGTGATCGAGAACGACACCATGCCCGGCGCGATCACGCTGCCCGACCAACTGGCACTGGTGCGCAGCTACCTCGCCGCCAACGACCCGATCAATGCCGAAAAGATCCTGCACACGATCAAGGAAGGCGATCTTCTCTACAGCGAACTAGGCATCCAGGCCAGCTACTACGCGCTGCTGACGCTGACCCTGCCCAACAAGGGCAAGCCCAAGCTGGCCGGCCTGCGCCCGGCGCTGATGGCGACGCCCTTCGACGCTACGACTCACCTCGACCTGCTGCACGCCGCGCTGTCGGTCGGCGACGACCTGCTCGCCGATACCCAGGCGACGCACTTGCTCGCGAGTCACGACGCCAAGAAAGTCTTCGCTACCCTGCGCAAGTATTACGCGCTGTACGGTCGCGAAGGCGATTTGCGTAATCTGCAGCGCGAGGTCGCGCTGCAACGCATCCGTATTCGCGAAAGCCAGAGCGAGAACGGCGAAGCCGCCCCCGCCCCGGACGCAAGCTGAAAACGCCTTAACCGAGCGGGTAAGCCGGCAACAGCTCGGCCATCCGCCGGCGGTCGAGCGCCGCCCAGGTCGAATCGGCCAGGCGGTCGAGATCGGCCTCGCGGCGGGCGGCGAAATCGACCCGTTCGACCTCGCCGGCACCGGCCCAGCGGAGCAGCGCCGAGAGCGCCTCGGGGTGGTCGAAAAGGCCGTGGCAATAGGTACCGAGTACCTGCCCGTCGGCCGACACCGCACCATCCGGACGCTCGCCGCCGGCGTCGGCCAGCTGCACCGCCGGCCGCGCCAGGCCGCCGCCACGGGTCACCCCGAGATGGATTTCGTAGCCGCGCATGGGCGCCTCCGCCGCTGCCCCGGCCAGCGGTGCAGCCAGCCGGCCCTCGACGTTGCGCAACTGCTTTTCGGCTTCCAGCGTCGTTTCGACGTCGAGAAAACCGAGGCCGGCGGTCGAGCCGGCGGCACCTTCGCGACCGTCCGGGTCGTGCACTGCGCGGCCGAGCATCTGGTAGCCGCCGCACAGGCCGATCACCTTGCCGCCGTAGCGCAGGTGGCGCGCCACCGCCGCATCCCAGCCTTGCACGCGCAGCCAGTCGAGGTCGCCGCGCACCGCCTTGGAGCCGGGGAGCACGATCAGGTCGGCCGGCGGCAAGGGCTCGCCGGGCTTGACCCAGGAAAAATCGACCTGCGGATGCAGGCGCAGCGGATCGAGGTCGTTGTGGTTGGAGGTGCGCGGATAGGCCAGCGCGATGGCGCGCAATTTTGCCGTTTTCTTGCCGTCGACCGTGGCCGTCGCAATCGCGTCCTCGGCGTCGAGCATCAGCCCGTGCAGATAGGGCAAAACCCCGAGCACCGGCTTGCCGGTGCGTTCTTCGAGCCAGCGCAGGCCAGATTCGAGCAGCGAAATGTCGCCGCGAAAACGGTTGATCACGAAACCCTTGACCCGCGCCTGCTCGGACGGTGAGAGCAGTTCGAGGGTCCCGACCAGATGGGCGAAGACGCCGCCCCGGTCGATGTCGGCAACCAGAATCACCGGGCAATCGACGGTCTCGGCAAAGCCCATGTTGGCGATGTCGCGGGCGCGCAGGTTGATTTCGGCCGGCGAGCCGGCGCCTTCGACCAGCACTGCCTCGTAAGCGGAAGTCAACCGCCCCCACGACTGCAACACCGCCTGCATCGCACGCGGTTTGTACTCCTGATAATCGCGGGCATTGAGGTCGGCGGCGACCCGGCCGTGGATCACCACCTGCGCCTTCTTGTCGGTGGTCGGCTTCAACAGCACCGGGTTGAAGTCGGTATGTGCCTCCAGGCCGCAGGCCAGGGCCTGCAGCGCCTGCGCCCGGCCGATCTCGCCGCCGTCGACGGTGACCGCCGAGTTGAGCGCCATGTTCTGCGGCTTGAACGGCGCGACGGCAACGCCGTTGCGCTTGAGAATCCGGCACAGCGCGGCGACCAGCGTCGATTTGCCGGCATCGGAAGTAGTGCCTTGCACCATCAGGGTCGAACAGGAAACAGCAGCGGACATGGCGACGACGATGTGAAAAAAGTCCGTAATTATGGCACCATCGCCCCCGCCCGAATGGTTCGGGCAAGTCTCCTGGTGCCATCCACGGATGGAGAATCGGGAAGGCGGTGCGATTCCGCCACGTGCCCAACGCTGTGAGGGGGACGGCTGCTGCAGATGCCACTGGCGCCAAGCCGGGAAGGCGCAGCCGCCGGCAGAACCCGAGTCAGAAGACCGGCCGGGAGATGCCGCACATCGGCAAAACGGACTGCACGGCCAGGCAGCCGCCATTTTCCAGAAGGGGAATCCATGGAAAACCAAGCCCACGATCGCGCACCGACGGCGCACGCTTTTTCCGACGCCGCACGCTCGGCGGTATACGAGACCATTTTCAGCCGCCGCGACGTACGCGGCCAATTCCTGCCGCAAGCGGTCCCCGAGGAAGTGCTTGCCCGCGTCCTGCTGGCGGCACACCACGCCCCCTCGGTCGGCTTCATGCAGCCCTGGAACTTTCTGGTCGTCCGCGACCGCGAGGTCAAGCAGCGGGTACGAACGCTTTTCGACCAGGCCCACCAGGAAGCAGCCACGCTCTTCCCGGCAGAAAAACAGGATTTCTACAGCAAGCTCAAGCTCGAAGGCATCGTCGAATCGCCCATCAATCTGTGCATCACCTGTGACCGCAAACGGACCGGGCCGGTCGTGATCGGCCGTACCCATATTCCGACCATGGACCTTTACAGCAGCGTCTGTGCGGTACAAAACCTGTGGCTGGCCGCCCGTGCCGAAGGTCTGGGCGTCGGCTGGGTCAGTATCTTCAACGAAGCGGCGCTACAGGACGCGCTCGGCATGCCGCGCGATATTGTGCCCATTGCCTACCTCTGCATCGGCTATGTCAGCCATTTCCATGAAAAACCGGAGCTGGAAAAAGCCGGCTGGCTACCGCGCCTGCCGGTCGCCGATCTGCTTTACTACGACAGCTGGGGGCGTGCCGACCCCGAGCATGCCGACGCGCTGACTGCCACCGTCGCCCGCCTGCAAGAAGATATCCAGACGCGCGGCCAGTTCCCGCGATGAGTTCAGCGCCCGCCGCCGGGCTGTTCGCCACCGCCTGGCCCGCGCTGGCCATGCCGCTGGCTGCGCTGGCGGGCGTCGGACTCGACCGGCGTTTTGGCGAAGTCGGCCGCTATCACCCGCTGGTCGGCTTCGGCCATTACGCCAATTTTCTCGAACGCCTGCTCAACCGCCACCAGCGCGGCCCCGGCGTTCTCGCCTGGGGGCTCGCGGTGCTGCCGTTCGCGGTCTTCGCGCTGTTGCTGCGCCAGGTCTTGCCGACGCCGCTGGCCTGGCTGGTCGACGTGATTGCGCTGTATTTTGCGCTCGGCGCCCAGAGCCTGATCGAGCACGCCGAGGCGATTGCCCGCCCGCTCGCCGCCGGCGACCTGGCGGCGGCGCGGCAACGGGTCGGCTGGATCGTCTCGCGCGACACCACGCAACTGGATGCCACCGGCGTCGCCAAGGCCGGCGTCGAATCGGTGCTGGAAAACGGCAACGACGCGATTTTCGCGACCCTGTTCTGGTTCGCCATCGGCGGCGCACCTGCCGTCATCCTGTTCCGTCTGGCCAATACGCTGGATGCGATGTGGGGCTACCGCAACGAGCGCTTCAACGCCTTCGGCTGGGCTGCCGCGAAAATCGACGACCTGCTCAACTGGCCGGCCGCCCGGCTCACCGCGCTGAGCTACGCCTGGCTCGGCCAGACCCGCCAGGCGCTGGCCTGCTGGCGCCGGCAGGCACCGGGCTGGGACAGCCCGAACGCCGGACCGGTGATGGCTGCCGGCGCCGGCAGCCTCAGCGTGCTCTTGGGCGGGGCCGCGATCTACCACGGCCACGAGGAAATCCGCCCGCCGCTCGGCTGCGGCCCGGCGCCAAATGCAGCCGACCTGGCCCGCGCCATCGCCCTGGTCCGACGCACGCTGCGCTTCTGGCTGGCAGCGCTGTTGCTCCTGGGGCTGATTCGCTGGCTGCTACTTTTTACCGGAGTGATCCATGCTTGAACACGGAGGCCGCCTGCGCGCCGCCGCAGCCCGCCACAATATTCCGCTGGCCGACTGGCTCGACCTGTCGACCGGCATCAACCCGCAGGGCTGGCCGGTGCCGGCACTGCCGGCCGAGGTCTGGAACCGCCTGCCGGAAGACGACGACGGCCTTGCCGCCGCCGCCGCCGCGTACTACGGCAATGGCGAACTGTTGCCGCTGGCCGGTTCGCAAGCGGCGATCCAGATGCTGCCGGCGCTTTTCCCGCGTGCCGCAATAGCCTGTCTCGGCCCGCTCTACGCCGAGCATCCGCACGCCTGGCAGCAGGCCGGACACAAGCTGCGCCTGCTCGCCAACGCACCGCTGACACGCGCACTGAGTGCGATGACGCCCTATGTGCTGTGCTGCCACCCGAACAATCCGACCGCCGCCGTGCAATCGCGCGATGGCTTGCTCGACGCCGCGGCGCAGTTGAAAAAGCGCGGCGGCTGGCTGTTTGTCGACGAGGCTTTCGTCGACGCCTCCCCGGAACTGAGCGTAACGCCGGAGGCCGCCAGCGCCGCCGCGCCGAACCTGATCGTCTTCCGCTCGCTGGGCAAGTTCTTCGGCCTGGCCGGCGCCCGCGTCGGCTTTCTCTTTGCGCCGGAGGAGATTCGCCACAAGCTGCGCGAAGCGCTCGGTCCCTGGGCGATTTCCGGCCCTGCCCGCGAAGTGGCGCGGCTGGCATTGGCCGACCGCGCCTGGCAAGCTGCCGCCCGCCCCCGCCTGGCGGCGGCCGGCGCCCGCCTGGCCGAGATGCTCGGCGCTTGCGGCGAAGTCTGCCATACGCCGCTGTTCGCGACGCTGCACAGCGAACGCGCCGGCGAGCTGGCCGACTTCCTGGCTGCACGCGGCATCCTGGTCCGCAGCTTTCCCGAACAGCCGCTGCTGCGCTGCGGCCTGCCCGCCGCCGAGGCCGACTGGCAACGCCTGGCAACAGCCCTCGAGGCGTGGAAAAACAGCAGCTGCAGCACGCAGAATCCGCCCTTGGCCACGACGCTCGCCCATGATCGCTGAGGGCGGAACCTTCCGCGAAATTTCCGGGTGCGGGCAATAGCGTGCGCACTCTTTGATCTGTGAGAAAAAAATGCCGGGGGTGCCTGTCTATAATCCCGGCATGACCTCTCCTGGCTCCCCGAACATGAAGATTCGCCACCTGCTCCCCTGTCTGGCCCTGCTCACCCTGCCCTCGCTGCCCGCATTCGCGGCGGAAGACGCGGGAGAAGCCGCATTGACCGCCCTGGGCAAGATCAACGGTACCGCACTAGCCTGCCAGCAAATGGCCATCGTCAGCCGCGCTCGCAATGCCGTCGCCACGACCGCGCCGAAGACCCGTGAAAATGGCGAAATTTTTGAAAATGCCACCAACGCGGCCTTTCTCGCCCACGGCGAGGGCGGTGCCTGCCCGGAAGCCACGCAGTTGGTCGAACGCCTGACGGCCGCTGAAGCCGAACTCGCCCGCATCTTCCCTGTCCGGCAATGATCCGCCCACTGTTACTGTCGCTCTGCTTGATCTGCGGCCTGGCCCAGGCGCAATCCCAGCACAGCCTGGAATTGCTGCAGCAGGCAGGACAACGCAATGCGCTCACCGGCGAGGACGATGAAATCATCCCGCGCTACCTGCTGCAGGATCCGCTGGGGCGCGCCGTAAGTAACGAGGATTTTCGCGGACGCTTGCAGTTACTGGCCTTCGGCTACACCTACTGCCCCGACATCTGTCCGACCACGCTGGTCGAAATGGCGGAAATTCTCAAGACGCTCGGCGAAGACGCCGCTCGGCTGCAAGCCATTTTCATCACCGTGGACCCGGAACGGGACAGCGGCAAGGTGCTCAAGACCTATACCGAATTCTTCGACCCGCGGATTCTCGGCCTGACCGGCTCGCCGCAGCTGGTACGTCGCGCCGCCGATAATTTCCGCATCCGCTATGCCCGCGTTCCCGGCAACGAAGGTAATTACGCGGTCGACCACGCTGCCGGCATGATTTTGCTCGGCCCCGATGGACGGGTAATCAAGAAATACGCTTACGGAACACCGCCGCATGAAATCGCCGGGCAGATTCGCGATTTCATGCAAAAGCGGGTAGCGACACGCTAAGGCGTGCGGTACACCGGCTTTCCTTCGGAACCGCCGGCAGTTTACGCTGTCGCCCCCGGACCAATTGCCTGGCATAGAAGCTGAGGCTATAGTGCGGTCCATGCTGCGCGCCAAGATCTTTCGCATCCTCCTGTTCCTGCTCTTCCTGCCTACGGCGCACGGCGGAACGGTGGCACTCGTACTCAACCAGCACAGCGGCCCCTACGCGGAATATGCGCGCGCGCTCGGCGATACCCTGGACCCAGCACGTTTCCCGCTGGGGCTCTACCCTTCGCCGGAGCACTTTTCGTTACCGCCCCCAGCCACCGAAATCATCGTGGCGGCAGGTACCGATGCCCTGCGACAGGCACTGGCGCGTGGCGGCAACACACCCATACTCGCCGTCCTGCTGCCGCGCCAGAACTACGAGCGCATTCTTGCCGAACATGGCAAGCACAAGGCGCGGGTCAGCGCCATCTATCTCGATCAGCCGCCGGCTCGGCTCGCCGCCTTTGCCCGTCACCTCCTGCCGCAGCAAAAACGCATCGGCCTGCTGCTCAGCCACGATACCCGTCCGCAATTTCCCGCTCTCCGCCAAGCGCTGCTGAATCAGGGGCTGACGCCCGACAGCGAGGATAGCGACGGCGAAGGCAATCTCCTGCCGGCACTCAACAACCTGTTTGCCCGCAACAACATCCTGCTTGCGATGCCCGATGCGACGATTTACAAGCGCGACAACATCCGCAGCATCCTGGTCACCAGCTACCGCTATCAAAAGCCGGTGATTGCCTTTTCCGCCGCCTTCGTTCAGGCTGGCGCACTGGCAGCCCTGTATTCGACACCGACACAGATTGCCCGCCAGACCGCCGAATTGCTCGCCACACTCGGCTCCAGCCTGCCGCCACCGATGCCTCCCAACCAATTCGCGATTTCGATCAACCAGAACGTCGCCGAGTCTCTCGGCCTGGCACTGCCCGATGAGGCCGCGGTGAGACGCGCCCTGACGCACGAGCGGGAGGCGAGATGAGCGGTCCGACCTTGCGCCAGCGACTTCTGCTATTGACCCTGCTGCCAAGCGGCCTGATTTCCATCGCCCTGGTTTTTTTCTTCACGGCGACGGGAATCGCCAGCCTGGAAGACGAACTCAAGGCCAAGGCCCTGTCCACGGTGCGCTACCTGGCACCGATCAGCGAATACGGCATCATTGCCGGGCATATCGACGGTCTGCACAGCCTGGCCCACGCCACCCTGCAGGAATCTGGCGTCAAGGCGGCAATCATCGTCAATCAGAAGGGCAAGGCCATCGCCGTCAGCGGCCGGGTATCGCTGACCAGCGACCAGTTGCGAAGCCCGCTGCCAGCGCCCGGGCCGGTTGCCGAAACCGAGACCTGGATTGCCTACGGCGCTCCAGTCAAGCGCTCGGCCAGTGAAAGCGACGTCCTGTTCGAGTTTTCCTCACCCAGTAGTGAAGCCGCTTCTGCGGAAGTGATCGGTCACGTCTTCGTCGAATTCGACAAGCGCGAACTCGGCAACAAGCGTCGCGAATTGCTGGAGCAGGCAACTTTCATCATCCTCCTGGGCCTTCTGCCGCTCGGCATACTCGCCGTCGTTGTCGCCGATGGCATGTCGGCACCGGTAAGGCAACTGGCCGCAGCGGTACGCAAGATGTCGGGAGCCCAGTTCGACACGCGGGTTTCCGAGAGTACCGGCGGCGAAATCGGCATCCTGGAGCGCGGTTTCAACGAAATGGCCGAGCATATCGAGGAGGTGCATCACTCGATGCAGTTGCGTATCGAGGAAGCCACTGCCCAGTTGGCTTATCAGGCACGCCACGATGCCCTGACCGGCCTGGTCAACCGGCGCGAGTTCGAGTCGCGCCTGGAAAAAGCCTTGCGCTCGGTACAAGCCGGAGGCAGTGAGTTCTGTGTCCTGTTCATCGACCTGGATCGTTTCAAGCCGGTGAACGATGCCTGCGGCCACCTTGCCGGTGACGAATTGCTGCGCCAGATCGCCCAGTTGTTCCTCACTCGCCTGCGCGACGAGGATATTCTTGGTCGCCTGGGAGGCGATGAATTCGGCATCATCCTGCACGACTGCAAGCTGCCGAATGCGCTACAGATTGCCGAAGACGTCTGCATGCTTGCCGGCGATTATCGCTTCATCTGGCAGGACAAGGTTTTCGCCATCGGCGCCAGCATCGGCGTGACCGTGGTTGACCGCCACATCCGCCGCATCAAGGATGTTCTCGCGGCCGGCGACCAGGCCTGCTACCAAGCCAAGGACTCCGGCCGCAACCGGGTCTGCGCGCATCAACCGGAAAATGCCGGCAACCGCCGCCAGCACGATGGACAGTGGGCCTTGCGCATCCCGGAAGCGCTCGCCGAACAGCGCCTCCAGGTCGACGCCCTACCCCTGCGCGCGCTGCAATCCGGCCTGCCAAACCGGCACTTGGTCGAAATTAGCGCCCGCATGAACGAACCCGGCCGCGCTCCCATCCTCCTGCCGGCCTTGATCGATGCCGCCGAGCGCTACGACTTGTCGGAAGCGGTGGACCATTATCTGCTCGCCACCACGATCCAGGCACTGGCCCGCGCCCGCGACAATGCACGCAACCTGTGTTGCCTGGTGCCACTCTCGCCATCCACGGTCGACCGCCCGGCAACACTGAAATACATCGCCACCCTGCTCGGCCGCTACCGCCTGGACGGCAGTGGACTGTGCCTGCTCTTTTCGGAAGAGTTGTCGACCCGCCGTGCCTCACAACTGAGCAGTTTTGCGCACGAGGCATGCAAACTCGGCCTGAGCATCGGGCTGCAGGAATTCGGTGGCAGCATGTCTTCCTTCGGGCAATTACGCACCCTGGCCCCGGCATTCATCAAGATCAGCCCCAGCCTGACCCAGCAAGCAGGTAGCAACAAGACTTCGACCGCGCTGCTGCGAGCCGTCAAGGAAATCGCCGCCGATCTCGGCATCCAGTCGATTGCCGCCGACATCGCCGACATCGACAGCCTGGGCGTGCTGAAATCGCTGGGCCTGGATTACGGCCAGGGCCACGCAGTCGCCCCCTGCGAGCCGCTGGAGGTCTGGCTCGAAGGCGCGGTCATCCGGGGTGGCTAAGAACCGTGGCGACCGGGAAAAACCCGGGTTCAGAAGTCGAGACGTAGCGACAACCAGTGCAACTCCTTGGCCACCCGGCTATTGCGCCGGCCTTCCATGTCATGGTTGGCCATCTGCGCGGTATAGGCGAGTTCGAGGCGCGTCGCACCAAGCTTGAAAGCGCGCGCCAGGCGCCAGTCGATACGTTCGTAGGGATTGGTGTAGGAGTTGCGCAGCCACTGCATCCGTCCGCTCTTGTAGTACATCACCGACAGATCGAATTCGTAGGGCAACTGCTGCATCAGCATCGCCGACTGGCTTTTGTGGGGTGCCGAGTGCCGGGTCTGAGCAGAGACTTTGTCGATATTTTCGAGATATTTCTCGGCAATGCGGCTCACGTCACCGAGAGTGGCCTCGGTCTGGATCAAGGCATGGTTGTAAAGCACCCGGGTGCTTTCAAAGGGCTGCCAGCGCAACTGGTACTCGTAGCCCCTGACCACGACATTTTCCAGATTCATCGCCGCATCGGCACGGCCATAAGGGAAGGGCGTTCCACCCAGGGTCAGGCCGGGATCGAACAGACGGTCCTTGTCGGTATCGCGATCGTCCGCCATCGAGGCGGGCAGGGCGCCGGGAACAATCTGGATGCGATTGGGGATGCGTTCGCGGAAAACACGCAGGTCCAGACTGGCCCGCAAGTTTTTCCATTCGCCCAGATAGCCGGCTTCCAGCGTATCGATGCGCTCGGCATTCAACCCTCCCTGGGCGAGATAAGTCATATCGACCGGGCTTGCCGCGCTATCGGAAAATTTGCGCTGACTGCCGTTGGCTTCGTACAGGCTGGGGGTACGATGCGCGCGCGAAGCAATCATGCGCAGGGTGTGATCGGGCAGCAGGCGATAGCTGATGCTGGCACGCGGATCGGCAAAGGCTCCGGCAACGCTGTCGTTTTCAACGCTGACCCCAAGATTCATCAACCATGCAGAATCGATATTCCACTCCAGATTGCCGAACACGCGCTGCGTTGAACGCTCCTGGCGTGGCGCCAGGAAAAACTGGTTTTCCGATTCGAGAGTGACATATTTCAGGGCGCCCCCCCAAACCAGCCGCGCCTTGCGCCAGGGCGAAAACAGGTGCTGGAACTCGAAATCGTCGACCGTCGAGCGCCCACCCAAGCGGTTGCGACTGATGAAGACGAGGTTCTGCCCGATGGGCGGGCTAAAGGAAACGCGCTCGTTGTAAACGCTGGAAAACCAGTCATCCACATGCGAGTAGCGTAATTTCAGCTCCTCGCCGGGAGCCAATACGCGCGACCATTCGAGACTGAGCGAGGTCGAGTGCTGGGATAAATCCCGTAGAGGATCGCCGAGATTTGCCGGTCGACCGTATTGCGACACATCTTCGGCATGACTGAGCCCGATTCGCAATTCGTCGCGATTCCCCAGCGGAACATCGGCGCGCAGATCGAAAAGATCGGCATGCCGAGAATCATGCGGGTCGAACCAACCGAGCGAGCCATCGAACATTTTCTGAAAGCCGCCATCCCCTGTACGCCGGGCGGTCATACGGAGATCCGCGCCCCCCAGCCGCCCCCCCCAGCGCACGGTCTGATCGTGCACGGAATTATTACCGTGGTTCCCTGCCACCATCCAGCCATGTGTCTGGGAGGCATCCTGGGTGATGATATTGATGACGCCGAGCAAGGCGTTGGAGCCGTAGGAAACCCCGTTGGCACCGCGCATGACCTCGATGCGCTCGATATTTTCGAGGGCCACGGGAATGAGGTTCCAATTGACACCGCTCTTGAACAGCGGCGAATACAGGGAGCGCCCATCCAGCAGAACCTGGACACGCGGGGTGTACTCCTCATTGCTCAGGCCATGATATGCAACGATCCCGCCTTCCTGGTTATGCGGAGTAACCTGAAATCCCGGAACCAGTCGCAGCAAGTCGACAAAATGACGCGCCCCCGAGGCCTTGATCAAGGCCCGGTCGATCACGGTGACGGCCCCCGGCGCGTCCGCCAGGCGCTGCGGCAGGCGGCTGACCGAAGCCACGATGGGCAACTCGCTGAAATAAATGTCCTCATCGCCGGCCGCCAAGGCGGCGGCGGTGACGAGAGACAGTGCAACGGCCAGCGACACGCCCAGGCCTCGTCCCCTGGAGCGTCGGTATCTCCGATCGACTGCCATGCTTCCCCCCGTATTTTTGTCCTTGATTGCGACACCTGTGGCGCCACCTCGGCAGCCGTGCCCTGCCCTCGATATTTGCCAAATATTAGCAAATTAATAGATCGCCAAGTCCCGGCATCGGGAGCGACAAGTTACAACCAAAATAATAGTTGATGCAAGTCGGCCCTCGGAGAGGCCATCCCATCGGCCAGCCACAAGTGGATCGCTCACGCTCGACATCGCGTCCGTCGCTACCCCCGGGCTCTTCGCAAACCCGCCGGATATCGCACCTGCATTGGCGATTGCCGCCCCGATCATCGTCCCCGCGATTGACTTTTCAGCGCCTGCTCGCTATCGTCCGTCGATAGCCAGCCACTGGCCGCGCCGATTTGAGCTCTGATTGCGGGCGCGTAAAAATACCGCTAAAACGGGACTCCCCAGTTCGCCCGCGAGTTCAAAGGCCAACTGGGTTTTTTGTTTTTTGGAAACAGCATGCCAGGACAATCCGTTGGCGTCGTGCAATCGCAACGCGCCCATTTCGACCAAGCACTGCCACTCCGCAGCGGCGGCATTCTGCCGGCCTACGACCTGGTCTACGAGACTTACGGCACGCTCAACGCCGCCAAGTCGAACGCCATTCTCGTCTGCCACGCGCTCTCCGGTCATCACCACGTTGCCGGCCACTACGCCGATGCGCCGAACAATATCGGCTGGTGGGACAACATCATCGGGCCCGGTCGACCGCTCGATACCGAGCGCTTCTTCATTGTCGGGGTCAACAACCTCGGCGGCTGCCACGGCTCGACCGGCCCGTCGACAATCAATCCGGCCACCGGCAAACCCTGGGGCGCGGATTTCCCCATCGTCGCGGTCAGCGACTGGGTCGAGGCCCAGGCCCGCCTGGCCGACCTGCTCGGCATCGACAGTTGGGCAGCCGTCGTCGGCGGCAGTCTCGGCGGCATGCAGGCCTTGCGGTGGACGATCAGCCAGCCGGAACGGGTGCGCAACGCGGCAATCATTGCCTCGGCCCCCAAGCTGACGGCACAGAACATCGCCTTCAACGACGTCGCCCGCCAGGCCATCCTGACCGACCCGGACTTTCACGGTGGCCATTATTACGAGCACAACACCCGGCCGGTACGCGGCTTGCGGCTGGCCCGCATGCTCGGCCACATTACCTATCTGTCGGATGACCAGATGGGCGAAAAATTCGGTCGCGAATTGCGCAACGGCTCGTTCTCGTTCGATTACGACGTCGAATTCGAGGTGGAATCCTACCTGCGTTACCAAGGCGACAAGTTTGCCGGTTATTTCGACGCCAATACCTATCTGTTGATGACCAAGGCGCTCGACTATTTCGACCCGGCGCGCCTCGACGGCGGTGACCTGACCAAGGCCCTCGGCCGCAGTCATCCCGATACCGGCTTCCTGATTGCCTCGTTCACCACCGACTGGCGCTTTTCACCGGCGCGTTCGCGTGAAATCGTTGCCGCACTGCTGGCCAACAAGCGCCGCGTGTCCTACGCGGAAATCGATCTCAACTTCGGCCACGACTCCTTCCTGATGGAAGACGCCCAGTACCACGGGATTGTCGATGCCTTCCTGCGGAACGTGAAACCATGACGCACACGCTCGGACGTCCCGACTTCGATGTCATTACCGCCTGGATCGAACCCGGCCACCGCGTCCTCGACCTCGGTTGCGGCGACGGCGCCCTGCTCAAGCACCTGCTCGAAACCCGTGGCATCCAGGGGGTCGGCGTCGATTTCGAGCCGGCCAACGTGCTGGCGGCACTGCGCAATGGGGTCAATGTGATCCAGGGCAATCTGGAAAACGGCCTGACCGATTTCGCCGACCAGGCCTTCGACCACGTCGTGCTGTCGCGCACTCTGCAAACGGTTCGCCATACCGAAGGCATTCTGCGCGAAATGCTGCGGGTCGGACGCGAAGCCGTGGTTTCCTTCCCCAATTTTGCCTACTGGAAGAACCTGCGCTCGGTGCTCGACGGCCGCATGCCGGTTTCCGAGGACTTGCCCTACCAGTGGTACGACTCGCCGAACGTGCGCTTCTTCACCCTGCTCGATTTCG
Organism: Azonexus sp.; assembly: GCF_023150235.1. GTDB lineage: Bacteria > Pseudomonadota > Gammaproteobacteria > Burkholderiales > Rhodocyclaceae > Azonexus. Next base: position 31,832 of record NZ_JAKLLH010000008.1, on the reverse strand, counting down.
AGGCACTCTGCGGGAAAATGGGTTTGACCGTCCGCGAACGCCGGGTACTCGACGAACAAGGGCAGCCGGTCGAATCGGAAGATGAGCGTGAACTCAACTTCCTCGGCAGCCTCGCCGTGTTCCGCCTGTCGCACACCGCCTGATGCCGAACTGGCTGGCGGCACTACTGACGCGGAAGATGCTGGTCTGCATCTTCACCGGATTTTCGTCGGGACTACCGCTCTACTTGCTGCTCAACCTGCTGCCGGCCTGGCTCAGGAGCGAGGGTGTAGACCTCAAGACGATCGGCTTTTTCGCACTGATCCAGTTTCCCTATACCTGGAAATTCCTCTGGGCACCGCTGCTCGACCGCTATGCCCTGCCTGGCTTCGGTCGCCGGCGCGGCTGGATGTTGCTGACGCAACTGGCCCTGCTGCTGGTGATCGGCTCGCTGGGTGGCCTCGATCCGCGCAACAACATCTGGCCGATCCTGTGGCTGGCCGCCTTGCTCGCTTTCCTGTCGGCAACGCAGGACATCGCGGTCGACGCCTTCCGCCGCGAAATCCTGCAGGATGCCGAACTCGGCCTGGGTAATGCCGTACACGTCAATGCCTACCGCATCGCCGGCCTGGTGCCCGGCTCGCTGTCGCTGATCCTGGCCGACCGCCTGCCGTGGAGCGAAGTCTTCTGGATCACCGGCGCCTTCATGCTGCCGGGCATGCTGATGGCCTGGTGGATCAAGGAGCCGGCCGTCGGCGGTCAGCCCAAGACCTTGCGCGATGCGGTCAGCGAGCCTTTCCGTGAATTCTGGCAACGGCAGGGCTGGCAAGGTGCCGCCACGGTGCTCGGTTTCATTTTCCTGTACAAGCTCGGCGACAGCCTGTGCACCGCGCTGGCCACGCCGTTCTACCTCGACATGGGTTTCACCAAGACCGATATCGGGCTGATCGCCAAGCACGCCGGGCTCTGGCCGGCAGTCGTTGGCGCCCTGCTCGGTGGCCTGTGGATGGTCCGCCTGGGCATCAACCGAGCCCTGTGGCTATTCGGCGTGGTCCAGCTGGTCTCGATCTTCGGCTTCGCCTGGCTCGCCGCGCAGGGCCAGTTTGCCGCCATCGGCGGTGAGGAGCGGCTGGCGCTGGCGCTGGTGATCGGGCTGGAGGCGCTCGGAGTCGGTCTCGGCACCGCCGCCTTCGTCGCCTTCATTGCCCGCAGCACGCACCCGGCCTATACCGCGACGCAGATGGCCCTGTTCACCAGCCTCGCAGCGGTACCCCGCACCTTCGTCAACGCCTCGGCGGGCTGGTTGGTCGAGCAGTTGGGCTGGCTGAATTTCTTCTGGCTATGCGCCGTACTGGCGGTACCGGGAATGCTGCTGCTAGTGAAAGTGGCGCCTTGGCACGGCGAAGACAAAGCCGTGTTTCAATCCTGACGCTGCTGCCGGCGCCGATCCAGCCACCAGGCATAGATCGGCAGCAACAGCATCGAGCCGGGAAGCAGCAAGAACAGAAGATAAGGCGAGAGATGTGCCATCCGGCGCAGGTGAGCGAGCAGTTCCTCCTTCTCCGCCGCGGTCCACTGGCCACCGTTGCGGGCCTTCATCAGCAGGGGCATCATTCCGCGCGCCGCCATCAGTTCGCCGAGAATGCGGCGGACCTCACGTCGTTGTGATGAAAGTAACTGCCGCCACCAGGCCGGCAAACCGGAAGCCAAGCGACCGACATTCACGGTCAACCGCCCACCGTGAGCTTTTTCAGCAGGAAATTCCGCAGGTTGTGCCAGCCACGCCACACGACAAAAGCCCGCCGCCCCCAGCGCCAGAGGCGGGAGGGCTTGGCGGCAACGGCAGCGGCAACGGCAGCACCGACGGCAGCGGGATGCCGTTTCAGCCAATCGACCCCGTCGAGAAGCAAGTCGCCCTTGGCCAGGGCCGATTCGAGCGGCCCGGCATGACGGGCCAGCTGACGCCGCTGCTCGTCGATCCGCGCCCGCAATGCACCGTGGCGCATCGCCAATTGCAGCCTGCGTTCGCTCATTCGACCTTGCTCTGGTGACGACGCAGTTCCGCCATGTCGCGCTCCAGTTCGGCCAGACTGGCACGAAAAAGCTTGCTTGGCTGCCCCGCCTGCCGCTGCAATGCAAGAATCAGGAGCAGACCGCCGCCGATGAACAGGGTGGCGAAAAGGCCAAACAGGACGATGCGCTGCTCCCAGAAGGCCAAGGCCAGGCAGAAGACCGCGAGAATGGTACCGACCGCGAGCAGGAAAGCCGCACCAATGGCCTTGGCCCACAGCGAGATCAGCCGATACTTTTCTTCTTCCAGCTCGGTGACGAGCAACTCCGCTCGCGTCTTGCCGATGGCCAGCAAGGTCGCGAGCGTGTTCTTCAGTGCGGCGAACAGACCTTCACGCCCACCTTCGCCGCCCGGGTTGTGCATCATGAATGCTTAACGGCGGCCGATCAGCACGCCCAGGGCGAGGCCCAGCGCGGCTGCCACGCCAACAGCCTTCCACGGCTGCTCATGGACGAAATCATCGGTCGCACGGGCACAGGCCTTGGTCTTGTCGAGCAGCGCGGCTTCGGCATCCTGCAGACGCTCCTTGGCATCGCGCAGGCGAACGCCGATGCGCTCGCGCAGTTCGGCCACTTTTTCACCGGCGGTACCGGCCGTAGCGCGCAGGATTTCTTCGGCGTCGGCAACCACGACCTTGAGATCGGAAACCAGTTTTTCCTTATTGGCGACGCTCATTTCTTGGGACATTTTTGACCTCGTTGATGACAGTGAAAAGCAGGGAATGACAGGTTATCTGCTCTAGGCGGTGAAAGCAATCGCAGGAATCACGCGGGAAAAGCGTAATCCACGGTCAACGGCGCGTGATCGGAAAAACGCTGCTCCTTGTAGATCGTCGACGCCTGGGCAGCGGCGGCGATCCCCGGCGTCGCGATCTGGTAATCAATCCGCCAGCCGACATTCTTGGCCCAGGCCTGGCCCCGATTGCTCCACCAAGTGTAACAAGCATCGGTAGTCGCAGGATGGAGGCGGCGATAGACATCGACCCAGCCCTGTTCGGCGAACAGGCGGCTGAGCCAGACCCGCTCCTCGGGTAAAAAACCCGAGTTCTTCTGGTTCGACTTCCAGTTTTTCAGGTCGATTTCCTGGTGGGCGATGTTCCAGTCGCCGCAGAGCACGACCTCGCGCCCTTCGGCCCGCAATTGCTGCAGATGCGGGAAGAAGACGTCGAGAAAGCGGAACTTCGCCTCCTGCCGCTCGGGCGACGACGAGCCGGAAGGCAGATACAGCGAAATCACCGACAGATTGCCGAAGTCGGCACGCAGGTAGCGACCTTCAGCGTCGAATTCGCCGCCATCAAACCCTGCAACAACACGATCCGGGGCCTGCCGCGACCAGATTCCGACGCCGCTGTAGCCTTTTTTCTCGGCACAGTGATAGAAAGCATGCATGCCGTCCGGCTGCTGCATTTCCGGCGTCAGGTCGGGCAATTGCGCCTTGAGTTCCTGCAGACAGACGATGTCGGCCTGCTGGGCGACGGTCCAGGGCAGCACGCCCTTGCTCCACGCGGAGCGGATTCCGTTGAGGTTGAGCGAGATGATGCGTAACATTGCAGAGTATCCGGGCCCGCTGGGCCATTTTCTCGACGAGCGCCACGCGTTCGGGGAGCTCCCCGCCGCCGGCGCCATTCTCGACTGATCAATAAAATGGATTTTCGCCAGGATTTCATCAAATTCGCCGTTGACTGCCAGGTTTTGCGCTTTGGCGAATTCAAGACCAAGGCCGGCCGGCTGTCGCCTTACTTCTTCAACGCCGGCCTGTTCAACGACGGTGCCTCCCTGGGCAAGCTCGCCGGATTTTACGCGAAAGCGGCGGAAGTCGGCGGCGTCCGCTTCGACATGCTGTTCGGCCCGGCCTACAAGGGCATCCCGCTGGTCGCAGCGATCTCGATCGCGCTGGCCGGGCATGGCTTCAACTTCCCCTTCGCCTTCAACCGCAAGGAAGCCAAGGACCACGGCGAAGGCGGCAATATCGTCGGCGCCCCGCTGCAGGGCCGCGTGCTGATCGTCGACGACGTGATTTCGGCCGGCACCTCGGTGCGCGAATCAGTGGAGTTGATCCGCGCCGCCGGGGCCACCCCGGCCGGCGTGCTGATCGCGCTGGATCGTCAAGAACGCGGCCAGGGCGAATTGTCGGCGGTGCAGGAAGTCCAGCGCGACTATGGCATCCCGGTCGTCGCCGTCGCCGGACTCCGGGACTTGATGGCTTATCTGGCACAGCACCCGGAGTTCGCCGAACACCGCGATGCCGTTGCCCGCTACCGGGAGCAATACGGTGTCGACGCCTGATCATCGCCGCGCCGCTTCCCGGCGCCTCCTCGCGGTGCTGCTGCTCAGCCTCGGCGGCAGCCTGCCGGCACTGGCCGGCAACTTCTTCTGCTGCCCCGATCCGCAAAGCGGGCGTCGCGTCTGCGGCGACTCGCTACCCGACCAATGTCGTGGCCGCGCCTACCGGATCCTCGATAGCAACGGCAACCTGGTCAAGGAAGTTCCTGCCGCCCTGACCCCTGAGCAAAAAGCCGCCAAGGCCGAGGAAGAACGCCGGCGCCAGCAGCAGGAGGAAATCGACCGCGAGCAGAAGCGCAAGGACACCGCGCTGCTCGCGACCTACGCCGCGCCGCAGGATATCGACATGGCGCAGCAAAAGGCCGAAGGCGATGCAAAGCTGATCATGCAGGGACTGCAGGCACGGATCGACGACAGCAACAAGAAAAGGAAAAAGGCACTGGAGGAAACCGAGTTCTACCGCGGCAAACCCCAACCGCCGGAACTGACCCTGCGCCTGAAAAGTCTCGACAGCGAACTGGCCGCGCTGCAGCAGGAACTGGCGCAGAAGCAGCGCGATTTTTCCGGGATCAAGCTGCGTTACGACAGCGAGCGCCAGCGTTTCCGCGAACTGACCGGCCGCTGAGCGGCGACGGGGCCCGGCTCCGACTCGACAAAAAGGCCGTTCCCCCTTCGGGCAACGGCCTTTTTCAATTCCACAGGACGGTTTTTCAGCCGGCCAGCTTGGCCTTCAGCAAATCGTTGACCTGTTGCGGGTTGGCCTTGCCCTTGGCCGCCTTCATCACCTGGCCGACCAACGCATTGAAGGCCTTTTCCTTGCCCGCCTTGTACTCGGCGACATTGCCCGGATTGGCCGCCAGCACCTCGTCGACCAGCTTCTCGATGGCGCCGCTGTCGGTGATCTGCTTCAGCCCCTGCTTCTCGATGACCTCATCGGCGGAAGCGCCTTCACCGTTCCACAAGGCCTCGAAAACCTTCTTGGCGATGTTGTTGGAGAGGGTGTTGTCGGCAATACGCAGGATCAGCCCGCCCAGTTGCGCCGCGGAAACCGGCGATTCGGCGAGTTCCTTGCCTTCCTTGTTGAGGCGGGCGGCCAGATCGACCATCACCCAGTTGGCACAGGGCTTGGCATTGGCCGCACCGGCGATTTTCACGGTCGACTCGAAAAATTCGGCAATTTCCTGGCTGGCGGTCAGCGTCGTCGCGTCGTAAGCCGACAAACCGAGCTGCTCGACGAAGCGCTGGCGCATCTGGCCGGGCAATTCGGGCAATTCGCTGCGGACCCGTGCCATCCAGTCGCGGGAAATGACCAGCGGCAGCAGGTCGGGATCGGGGAAATAGCGGTAGTCGTGCGCGTCTTCCTTGGTCCGCATGGTCCGGGTTTCGCCGCTATCCGGGTCGAACAGCACGGTCGCCTGCTGAATCTTGCGGCCTTCCTCGATCTCGTTGATCTGCCACTGCACCTCGAAATCGATGGCTTCCTTGAGGAAACGGAAGGAGTTGAGGTTCTTGATCTCGCGGCGGGTGCCGAAGGGCTGGCCAGGACGGCGGACCGAGACGTTGGCGTCGCAGCGGAACGAGCCTTCCTGCATGTTGCCGTCGCAGATGCCAATCCAGCGCACCAGCGCGTGCAGGGCGCGGGCATAGGCAACGGCCTCGTCGGAAGAACGCATGTCGGGCTCGGTGACGATTTCGAGCAGCGGCGTGCCGGCGCGGTTGAGGTCGATCCCGGACTTACCGTGGAAGTCCTCGTGCAAGGACTTGCCGGCATCCTCTTCCAGATGGGCGCGGGTCAGGTTGATCGTCTTTTCGTAGGCCTTGTCGCCGCTGCCGACCTGGACAGTGATCGCCCCACCGACCACCACCGGCAGCTCGAACTGGCTGATCTGGTAGCCCTTGGGCAGGTCGGGGTAGAAGTAATTCTTGCGTGCGAACACCGACTTGGCCGCGACTTCGGCGCCGATGGCCAGGCCAAAGCGGATCGCACAATCGACCGCCTTGCGGTTGAGCACCGGCAGCACGCCGGGCAGCGCGAGGTCCACGGCACAGGCCTGGGTATTGGGTTCGGCGCCAAAGGCGGTCGAAGCACCGGAAAAAATCTTGGAAACGGTGGCGAGCTGCGCGTGCGTCTCGATCCCGATCACTACTTCCCATTGACTCATGGTTTCATCCGTTCAATGACAGCGCCCGCTGCGTGCATCCACGACCACGGGCCAGAGATAATCAAACGCCTGCCCTTCGCAGGACTTGGGGCAACTATTGAAGGCGACGGTGACCTGACTGCCCTGCTCCCACATCCGCACCGAACAATCCTTGTCGCTCTTGTGGCGCAGCAAGGCCTGCGGCAGCCATTCGGCCTGCTCGAAATCCTTCAGTTCGAAGCGGCAGCTGCCGTGACCCTTGATCGCCACCTGGGCGCTAAAGGTCTTGACCAAGGCATCCTTGACCAGCAGTTCCAGCCGGGTTTGCGTGCCGATTGCATCGCGATGCGTACAGCGCGACTTGACGTTGAGCGGCCGCGTCGGCTGCGGCTTGAGGTTGCGCCCGGCCAGGTACTTGAGCGTATCCGACTTGAACTTCGGCGACGCTGCCTCCGGTTCCGCCGCCGGCGCAGCTTCGACCGCCGGCTCGGGCTCCGGCGCCTGCGGCACCTCGGCACAGCCGGCCAGGATCGCGACCACGCTCAGCGTCAGAACCCGGCGCACCTCAGGCAATCCCTTCCGGCTGCTGCGTGTGCCAGTCGGTCGCCTGCTGGAAGCGGTGGGCGACGTTGAGCAGGCGGGCTTCGGCAAAGTAGTTGCCGATCAGCTGCAGACCAACCGGCAAGCCATCGGCAAAACCACAAGGCAGCGCCATGCCGGGCAGGCCGGCGAGGTTCACGGCGATGGTGTAGATGTCGGAGAGATACATCTGCACCGGATCGGAGGATTTTTCGCCGATGCGGAAGGCGGTGCTCGGTGCAGTCGGCCCGAGGATCACGTCGCACTCATTGAAGGCGGCGACGAAATCGTTGGCGATCAAGCGGCGAATCCGCTGCGCCTGCAGGTAGTAGGCGTCGTAATAACCGTGCGACAGCACATAGGCACCGACCAGGATGCGGCGCTTGACCTCGGCGCCGAAGCCCTGCGCCCGCGTCTTCATGTACATGTCGTCGAGGTTGCCGTACTCCGGGGCACGGTAGCCATAACGCACGCCGTCGTAACGCGACAGGTTGGAACTGGCCTCGGCCGGGGCGATCACGTAGTAAGCCGGCACCGACAGGTGCGAGTTGGGCAGCGAGACCTCGACCATGGTCGCGCCGAGCTTTTCCAGTTCGCGGATCGCGCCCTGGACGGCGGCCATCACCCCGGCATCGCAGCCGGCAGCAAAGAATTCCTTGGGCAGACCGACGCGCAGACCAGCCAACGGTTTGTCCAGATCGCGGGCATAGTCCTCGGCCGGACGCTCCAGCGAGGTCGAGTCGCGCTCGTCGAAGCCCGCCATTGCGTTCAGCAGCAGCGCGCAATCCTCGGCGCTGCGCCCCATCGGGCCGCCCTGGTCGAGCGAAGAGGCGTAGGCAATCATGCCGTAGCGCGAAACCACGCCGTAGGTCGGCTTGAGGCCGGTCAGGCCGCACATCGCCGCCGGCTGGCGAATCGAGCCGCCGGTATCCGTGCCGGTGGCAATCGGCGCCAGCCGCGCCGCGACCGCCGCTGCCGAGCCGCCGGAAGAGCCGCCGGGAACGCGGTCGAGCGCCCACGGATTCTTCACCGCGCCGAAATACGAATTCTCGTTCGACGAACCCATCGCGAATTCGTCCATGTTGGTCTTGCCCAGCGAAACCATGCCGGCCTCGCCTTCGAGCTTGCGCACCACCGTCGCGTCGTAAGGCGCGACAAAGTTTTCGAGCATTTTCGAGCCGCAAGTGGTACGCCAGCCTTCGGCACAGAAGATGTCCTTCTGCGCCAGCGGGATGCCGGTCAGCGGGCCGAACTGGCCGGCGGCGATGCGGGCGTCGGCCGCAGCGGCCGCTTTCAGGCTTTTGTCACGGTCGACCGTGACAAAAGCGTTGATTTGCGGATTCAGCCGGTCGATGCGGTCGAGAAAGAGCGTCGTCAGTTCGACGCTGGAAACCTGTTTCGCGGCCAACGCCTGCGACAGTTCCTTGAGCGATGCATTAATCATGTTCATCGGGAGCCGGGGGCCGGGCTCGGCCACCGCGCTCCGCACTCCTCACGGGGTTATTCAATCACCTTGGGCACGAGGTAGAGACCGGCCTCAGTCTCCGGTGCCACCGCCTGGAAGGCGGCACGCCGGTTTTCCTCGCTGACCGCGTCGGCACGCAGACGCTGGGCAAGATCCTGCGCATGCGCCATCGGCTCGATACCGGCGGTATCGACCGCCTGCATCTGTTCTATCAACTGGAAGATTCCGTTGAGCTGACCCTGGGTCGCCAGGGCCTCCTCGTCGCCGATCTCGATGCGGGCGAGATGGGCGATACGTTTGACCTGATCAAGTGTGAGCGACATGGTGAAAAACTTTCGGCGCACTCTGTTTTTGCAGTGCACAAAGCCTTAAAATGGAAAGCGTTATAAGGTATCATAAAAATTTTCTCTACCGCACCCCCAGCGGAGTCTCGAATGCTCGGTTTTCTCAGCAAGTATTTTTCCAATGACCTGGCCATTGACCTGGGTACAGCCAACACGCTGATCTACCTTCGTGACCAGGGCATTGTCCTCGACGAACCCTCGGTCGTCGCCATCCGCCTCGAAGGCGGCCCGAATGCCAAAAAGAGCATCCAGGCGGTCGGCAAGGAAGCCAAGGACATGCTCGGCAAGGCGCCGGGCAGCATCACCGTGATTCGCCCGATGAAGGATGGCGTGATCGCCGACTTCACCGTCACCGAGCAAATGCTCAAGCAGTTCATCAAGAAGGTGCATGACTCGAAGCTGTTCAGCCCGAGCCCGCGCATCATCATCTGCGTGCCCTCCGGCTCGACCCAGGTCGAACGCCGTGCCATCCGCGAATCGGCACTGGGCGCCGGTGCCAGCCAGGTATACCTGATCGAGGAACCCATGGCGGCAGCGATCGGTGCCGGCCTGCCGGTCGCCGATGCCACCGGCTCGATGGTCGTCGATATCGGCGGTGGCACCACCGAAGTCGGCGTCATTTCCCTGGGGGGCCTGGTCTATGCCGGTTCGGTTCGCGTCGGCGGCGACAAGCTCGACGAAGCGATCATCAGCTACATCAGCCGCAACTACGGAATGATGATCGGCGAGAACACCGCCGAGAAGATCAAGCAGAACATCGGCTCGGCCTTCCCGGGCGCCGAGGTCAAGGAAATGGAAGTTTCCGGCATCAACAAGGCCGAGGGCATCCCGCGCAAGTTCACGATTTCGTCCAACGAAATCCTCGAAGCGCTGACCGACCCGCTCAACCAGATCGTTTCCGCCGTCAAGTCAGCGCTGGAAAAAACCCCGCCGGAACTCGGCGCCGACATCGCCGAGAAGGGCATGGTCCTGACCGGCGGCGGCGCGCTGCTGCGCGACCTCGACCGGCTGCTGATGGAAGAGACCGGCCTGCCGGTGATCGTCGCTGACGAACCGCTGACCTGCGTCGCCCGCGGCTGCGGCATGGCGCTGGAAAAGATGGACAAGCTGGCGAGCATTTTTGCCTCGGATTGACGTTGACCGTAGCCACCCAGGAGTGAGCGATGGCCGGCATTGACCACGCACCGCCACCGTTCTTCAAGCGAGGGCCAGCACCGCTGGCCCTTCTGACTTTCTACATCGCCATCTCGCTGGCGGTGTTTTTTGTCGACCTGCGGATGCGCAGTCTCGACCTGTTGCGGCAGAGCCTGTCGCTGGTCGTCGACCCGGTCCAGCGCGCCGCTCAGGCGCCGGGCAGCCTGGTGGACCTGGCCGCCGGTTACCTGCAGGGACTGCAGGCGCTGCAGGTGGAAAACCGCGAGCTCAAGCACGCCAAGCTCAATACCGCCCCCGACCTGCAACGCCTGGCACAACTCGAAAGCGAAAACGAACGCCTGCGCAAACTGCTCGCGGTCAAGGAACGCGAACAGGCCAAGGGCCAGGTGGCCCAGATTCTCTACACCGCCCGCGATCCCTTCTCGCGCAAGGTGATCGTTGACAAGGGCCAGCAGAGCAATATCGGCGCCGGCCAGCCGGCCATCGACGAAGCCGGGGTCGTCGGCCAGGTCACCCGCGTCTTCCCCTTCTCGGCCGAAATCACGCTGATCACCGACAAGGATCAGGCGGTGCCGGTGCAGATCGTCCGCAACGGCCAGCGCTCGGTGGTCTTCGGTCTCGGCAACGGCCAGCTCGAATTGCGCTACATGCCGGCCAACGCCGACGTGCAGGAAGGCGACCTGCTGGTGACGTCCGGTCTCGACAGCATTTATCTGCCCGGTTTTCCGGTGGCCAAGGTGGTGCAGGTCGAACGCGACAGCGCCTATTCTTTCGCCCGGATTTTCTGCGCCCCGATTGCCGCCGTCGAGAATTTTGGCGAGTTGATGATCCTCGACCCGCGTCAGGCGCTCCCGCCGCCACCCCCCGAAAGCAAGGGACGCGGCCAAGTAGCCGAGGTCGTCAATGTGCGCGGCCGGAAAAAGCACTAAGAGCCGAGACCATGCAGCCGACCTTCTCCTCCTCCCGCATCCTGCTGCCGGTTCGTCCGTGGTTTGTCTATTTCAGCCTTTTCTGCGCCCTTCTGCTCAATTTCCTGCCCACGGCCCACTGGCCGGGCATGCCCGACTGGGTGGCGCTGACCCTCTGTTTCTGGAGCATCCGCGAAACCCGGCGGGTCGGCATGGGCAGTGCCTTCGTACTCGGCCTGCTGATGGACGTTGCCGACGGCTCGATCCTTGGCCAGCACTGCTTCGCCTACGTCCTGCTCGCCTATGGCGCCATGGCGCTGGCTCGCCGCATCCTCTGGTTCCCACTGCTGCAACAGGCCTTGCACATCCTGCCGCTGCTGATCGCGACCCAGGCCATCCAGGCCGTGATGCGTCTTGCCGTCGGCGCCGACTGGCCGGGAATCGGCTATTTCATCTCGCCGCTGATCGCCACCCTGCTCTGGCCGCTTCTCACCCTGGCCCTGCTACTGCCGCAATACCAGCCGGTGGAGCAGAATCCGGATCGCCCGATCTGACGGACCGTCTGGCGTGAGCGGCTTCCATACTCCCGACGACGGTCTCGACCGTTTCCGCTTCCGTCTCGGCGTTGCCGCGGTCGTGGTACTGCTTGCCTTTGGCATTCTGATCGGCCGTTTTGTCTGGCTGCAGATTGTGCAGCACGAGTTTTACAGTACCCGCGCCGAAGACAATCGGATTGCCCTGATCCCCATCGTTCCCAACCGCGGCGTGATCACCGACCGCAACGGCACGGTGCTGGCACGCAATTACTCCGCCTTCACCCTGGAAATCACGCCCTCACAGCTTGGCGACCGGCTGGAAGAAAGCATCGATGCCCTGGCCGAGATCATCGACATTCAGCCCAAGGACAGAAAGCGCTTCAAGCGCCTGCTCGACGAGGCCAAAAACTTCGAGTCCATCCCCATCCGCACCCGGCTTTCGGATACCGAGGTGGCGCGCTTTGCCGCCCAGCGCTTCCGTTTTCCCGGCGTCGAGGTCAAGGCCCGCCTCTTCCGCCAGTACCCGCTGGGCAACGTGGCTTCGCACGCCCTGGGCTATATCGGCCGCATTACCGACCGCGATCTGAAATGGATCGAGGAATCCGAGCAAACCGCCAACTACAAGGGAACCGATCATATTGGCAAGACCGGCCTGGAACAGCATTACGAGTTCGAGTTGCACGGCCTGACCGGCTACGAGCAAGTCGAAATCGATGCCGGCGGGCGCGCCCTGCGCAGCCTGAAGCGGATTCCACCCGTCTCGGGCAACAATCTGCAACTGACCCTCGACGCCAAGTTGCAGGAAATCACCGAGAAAGCTTTCGGCGAGCGCAAGGGCTCGCTGGTCGCCATCGAGCCGGAAACCGGCGGTGTGCTGGCGCTGGTCTCGAATCCCACCTACGACCCCAACCTGTTCGTCGACGGCATCACGCCCGATAACTGGAAGGAGCTTAACGAACACCCGGACAAACCGATGATCAACCGCGCCATCAACGGTGCCTACCCGCCGGGCTCGACCTTCAAGCCCTTCATGGCACTGGCGGCGCTGGAACTCGGCAAGCGCACTCCCGGCCAGGCCATTGCCGACCCCGGCTATTTCAATTTCGGCAACCATCAATTCCGCGATGACAAAAAGGGCGGACACGGCATGGTCGATATGTACAAGTCGGTGGTTCATTCCTGCGACACCTACTACTACATGCTCGCCAACGACATGGGTATCGATGCGATTGCCGGCTTCATGGGACAGCTCGGCTTTGGCGCCAGAACCGGGATCGATCTCGGCAAGGACGATTCCGGCGAATCGAAGGGTGTTCTTCCCTCACCGGCCTGGAAAAAGCAACGTTTCAAGCGCCCCGAGCAGCAAAAGTGGTATGCCGGCGAGACCATTTCAATCGGCATCGGACAGGGCTACAACGCCTATACCCCGATTCAGCTGGCGCAGGCGACGGCAACACTGGCCAACAACGGCGTCATGTTTCGTCCGCACCTGGTACGGCACATCGTCGATGCCCGCAGCGGCGAGAAGCGGGCGGTAGAACCCAAACCGATCCGCGACCTGGGATGGAAGCAGAAGAACCTGGACGTGCTGCATCGGGCAATGGCCGGGGTCAATACCGAAGGCACCGGTGCCCGAGCTTTTGCCGGTGCCCAGTACGTCGCCGGCGGCAAAACCGGTACGGCCCAGGTCTTCTCGCTGAAGGGGGCGCAATACAAGGAACACTCGGTGAAGAAGGAATTGCGCGACCACGCGCTGTACATCGCCTACGCGCCCATCGACAAACCCCGGATCGCGCTCGCCGTGCTGGTTGAAAACGGCGGCTTCGGCGCCCAGTCGGCGGCGCCGATCGCCCGCATGGTGCTCGACTACTACCTGCTCGGCAAGCTGCCGCAGGGCGCCGCCAACGAAGACGATGCCGCCGTGGAGGCCGAGGAATGATCGACCTGGTCGGGAGCCTGCGCCGCGGCTGGCTGAATGTCACGGCCCACATCGACTTCCCGCTGCTGTTCATCGTCCTCGGGATCATGGGGATCGGCATTGCGACGGTCAATTCGGCAACCATCGACACCTCGCACCGCATGCTCGCCCAGACCGGCAACCTCTGCATCGCGCTGGTCGTGATGTGGCTGGTTTCGCGCGTGCCGCCACAAAAATTGATGCGTTTTGCCGTGCCCTTGTACGTCGTCGGGGTGCTGTTGCTGATCGCCGTCTTCCTCTTCGGGATCAAGGTCAATGGCTCGCGACGCTGGCTGTCGATCGGAATCACCCGCATCCAGCCATCCGAGATCATGAAAATCGCGATGCCCCTGATGCTGGCCTGGTATTTCCAGAAGTACGAAGCCACCCTGAAGTTCCGTCATTACCTGATCGCCGCCGCCCTGCTGCTGGTACCGTTCGCGCTGGTCGCCAAGCAGCCCGACCTCGGTACCGCCCTGCTGATCGGTTCAGCCGGGTTTTATGTGATTTTCTTCGCCGGACTACCCTGGAAGGTCATTTTTGGCTTGATCGCCGCCGGCGTTTCCGCTGCGCCCTTTCTGTGGACCATGCTGCACGATTACCAGAAGAAGCGCATCCTGACCCTGCTCGATCCAACGACCGATCCGCTCGGCTCCGGTTACCACATCATCCAGTCCACCATCGCCATCGGCTCGGGTGGCGTCTTCGGCAAGGGTTATCTCTCCGGCACCCAGACCCATCTCGAGTTCATCCCCGAAAAGCACACCGACTTCATTTTCGCCGTCTATTCGGAAGAGTGGGGCCTGCTCGGCAATCTCCTCCTGGTCACGCTCTACACCTTGCTGATCGGGCGCGGTCTGCTGATCGCCTCGGCGGCATCGACGCTGTTTGCCCGCTTGCTCGCCGGGGCCATCACCCTCGGTTTCTTCACCTACGCCTTCATCAACATGGGCATGGTTTCGGGCATTCTGCCGGTGGTCGGCGTACCGCTCCCCTTCATGAGTTACGGCGGTACGGCGCTGGTCACCCTCTTCACCGCCATCGGCATCCTGATGTCGATCAACACCCACCGCATGCTGGTGAAGAAATGAGCACTGCGGCCCGCCTTCTCCTCGCTACCGGCACACTGAGCCTGCTCGCTGCTTGCGGCAGTGCGCCAAGCGTCCCGGAAACGACGACATCCACGGTCGACCGGCCCAAACCGGCAATTTCCAAAACCCCGACCCGGAAACCGGGTGCCGTACTCAAGCGTGGCGGCGGTTTCTACAAGGACGACGGCCCCGGCGACGAGATTCCCGACGGTCTCGACGACATCCCCGATGCGGTGCCGAGATGGGAGCCGCTACACAAGCCGGCGCTCAAGCCCTACGTCGTGCTCGGCAAGGAATACATCCCCCATACCGGCCTGCAGGCCTACAAGGCACGCGGCATCGCCAGCTGGTACGGCAAGAAGTTCCACGGCCAGAAAACCTCGATCGGCGAGCCTTACGACATGTTCGCGATGACCGCCGCCCACCCGACGCTGGCACTGCCGTCCTACGTCCGGGTGACCAGCCAGAGCAGCGGCCAGAGCGTGATCGTCCGTGTCACCGACCGCGGCCCCTTCCATGCCGGCCGGGTCATCGACCTTTCCTACACCGCCGCCTACAAGCTCGGCCTGATCAACGGCGGCAGCGGCGAGGTCGAAGTCGAAGCCATCCTCCCCGGCGAATACGGCACCGCCACCTACGCCCAGGTCGGCGCCCCCGCCGCCACCAAAGCGACTGCCCCGCTACCCGGCGGCGCCGTCGTTACCACCACCGCCGGTACGGCACGTCACCCGCTTGACGGCGACGAAATCGAGAAACTGGCGCAACGCATGGCGCAGGAAGAAAGGCCGGTGCAAACCATCAGCCAGACCGGGGGCAGCGGCGACTACGCGGCCCGGGGCAGCGTCTGGCTACAGCTCGGCGCCTTCGCCAGCGCCGACAATGCCGAGAACTTGAAGAACCATCTCGCCCGCGATCTCGACTGGCTGGCCGAGCCACTGCGCATCGTCAGCGGCGGTGGCCTGCATCGATTGCAACTCGGCCCCTACGCCAGCCGTAGCGACGCCGACCGCATCGCCGAACGTATCGCCCACACCCTCGGCGCCCGGCCAACGATTGTCATTCGCTGATAAATTTCGTGATTTTTCCGGTATTTAGGCGTGCTTGACGAGGATCAATGGCAGTTTTCAACCCTTGGCTATACTCGCCCGATCAATCTGGAACCCGCACCATGAGCAGCAAATTACCCGATCTGGTCTGCCCTGCCGGCAGCCTGCCCGCCCTGAAGGCGGCGGTTGACCACGGCGCCGATGCCGTCTACCTCGGCTTCAAGAACGACACCAATGCGCGCAACTTCGCCGGGCTGAATTTCGACCCCAAGGCCATGCGCGAAGGCATCCGCTACGCCCACGACAAGGGCCGCGAAATCCTGCTGGCGATCAACACTTTCCCGCAGCCCGGGCGCGTCGGCGACTGGCAGTACACGGTCGATGCCGCGGTCGACCTCGGCGTCGATGCGATCATCCTCGCCGACGTCGGCCTGCTCGACTACGCCAGCCACAAGCACCCGCAGCAACGCCTGCACCTCTCGGTACAAGGCTCGGCAACCAGCTACGAGGCGATCAATTTCTGCCAGCGCGAGTTCGGCATCCGCCGCGCGGTGCTGCCGCGGGTGTTGACGCTGGCCCAGGTCGAACACGTGATCAAGCACACCACGGTCGAAATCGAGGTCTTCGGCTTCGGCAGCCTGTGCGTGATGAACGAAGGCCGCTGCTGGCTTTCGTCCTACGCCTGCGGCGAGTCGCCGAACACCGTCGGCGCCTGCTCGCCGGCCAAGTACGTGAAATGGGACAAGCAGCCGGGGCGGATGGATACCCGCCTCAACGGCATCCTGATCGACCGCTTCAACGACGACGAGCCGGCCGGCTATCCAACGCTGTGCAAGGGCCGTTTCGAGGTCCAGGGTGAAACCTATTACGCACTGGAAGAGCCGACCAGCCTCAACGTGCTCGAACTGCTGCCCGAGATCATCAAGATCGGCGTCGCCGCGATCAAGGTCGAAGGCCGCCAGCGCAGCCCGGCCTACGTCACCCAGGTGACGCGCACGCTGCGCGCCGCGCTCGACAGCCTGCGCGACGGCAACGACCGCTACCACGTCAAGCCGGCCTGGCAGGCCGAACTGGCCAAGGTTTCCGAAGGCAGCCAGGCGACCCTCGGCGCCTACAACCGCCCCTGGCGTTAATCCCCTCACTCCTCGCCCCCGACAGAATCCATGAAACTCGCGCTTGGCCCCCTGCTCTTCTTCTGGCCCAAGGCCGAAGTGATGGAGTTTTACGCCGAAATGGCGGAAAACCCCGCGCTCGACACCATTTACCTCGGCGAAGTCGTCTGCTCGCGCCGCCAGCAACTGCGCACCGCCGACTGGATCGGCCTGGCCCGCGACCTGGCCGACACCGGCAAGGAAGTCGTGGTCTCGGCGCAGGCGCTGCTCGAATCCGAAAGCGATCTCAAGGCGCTGCGCCGACTGATCGACGAAGCCAATTGCAAGATCGAAGCCAACGATCTCGGCGCGATCAACCTGGTCGCCGGCCACGATTTCGTCGCCGGCCCGCACCTCAACATCTACAACGAGGCGACGCTGGCGACCTATGCCCGTTTCGGGATGAAGCGCTGGGTGCCGCCGCTCGAAGCCAGCCGCGAGCTGATCGGCCAGTTGCACGCCACGCGGCCGGCCGGCGTCGAGACCGAGGTTTTCGCCTTCGGCAAGCTGGCGCTGGCCTTCTCGGCCCGCTGTTTCACCGCCCGCCACTACGAATTGAACAAGGACGACTGCCAGTTCAAGTGCCTCGACCATGCCGAGGGGCTGACGCTGAAAACCCGCGAAGGCCAGGAATTCCTGTGCATCAACGGCATCCAGACGATGTCGGCCCAGACCTACTGCCTGCTCGACCAGATGCCCGAGTTGCTGGCGCAGGGGATCGATGCAATCCGTATCAGTCCGCAAAAAGCCGCCCTGCCGGAAATCATCGCTGCCTTCGACGCAGCGCGAAAAGGTGAAAAATTCACGGTCGACCGTGAAAACTGGGCAGAATGCGGTCTCGTCGACGGTTACTGGTTCGGCGATGCCGGCATCGCCCAACACCACCTGCAAGCCCTCGAAAAAATCGGAGCCTGAGCATGGAACAGCATTTCACCATCCCCAAATTTCGCCTGCCCGGCTTTGTCGCCGCCATCGGCCGCAAGCTGCCGCAATGGCCGCACGGACTGGCCTTGGTTGCCGGCCTCAACGCCGTGCTGAAAATGAAGCTACTACCGGCCGACGACCTGGTCGCGCTGGAAGGCAAGCACTTCCGCGTCAGCGTGCACGATACCGGCGGCATCGCCAGTTTCACCTATCGCGACGGTCTCTTCCGGCCGCTGTTCAGCAGCAAGGGCGAGCCCGACCTGGCCTTTGCCGCTCATCTCTCGGCCTACCTGCAATTGCTCTCGCGCCAGGAAGATCCGGACACCCTGTTCTTCAACCGCGAACTGGAAATCACCGGCGACACCGAACTCGGCCTGCTGGTCAAGAATCTGCTCGACGCGGTCGAGTGGCCGAAACTGCCGGCCTTCCCCAAACTGCCCCTGCCGCACCGCTGAAAAACCTGCCGCCCGGGCAAAAACGGGGAATTTCACGGTCGACCGTGAAATTCCCCGTTTTTCATTCGCCGAGCGAAATCGGGGCCGCCTCGTCGCGACGGCTGACCACGTCGGCCAGCGGCGCCACCGCGCAAGCCGGTTCGCCGGTCGCGACCAAGCTCAACACCTCCTCCGCCGCGACCGGTGTCGCCAGCCCCTGTGCCGGCAGCGTGCCGCCCAGGTAGACGCACAAGCCGCTGGCCAGCGAGCCGTCGCCGCACAAGACGCGGCTGGAAAACGCAGGCCACACGCGACCGACCGCCTGCAGGACTTCGCCCACCGTTTCACCGCTGGCGGTGACTTCAGCGCGACCGCCGGTCAGGGCGGTCAGGATCGGGGGGATGTGCACCGACAATACGGGATATTCGCTCAACAACATGATCGCTCTCCTCGGCTGTTTGGCGCAGGAACAATGGCCGGAGCGAGGCCGGCCGCCCTGGCGGCCTGTCGGGTTTACTGGATCGCGGCATGAATCAACGCCGACAGACCGCCAAGCTTGGGCAAGCCGACCAGCGCGAAGTTCACAAAAAACGGGAGGCCGCGGCCTCCCGTCCATCTGCTTGTACGCGGGACGCGATCAGTCCTTTTTCTCGGCGTCGAGACGGAACTTGACGTAAGAACCCGGGGCTGCCTCGACCACCGGCAGCTTGCCCTGGGCCGGGTCGCGTGCCGGCACCTTGGCATCGCCGCCGGGCAGGCCGGTCACCCACTGCTGCCAGTGCGTCCACCACGAACCGGGATTCTGGGTCGCGCCGGCCAGGAAGTCGTCCGGGCTTTCCGGCAACTTGCCGTCGCTGGCATCGTTGATCCAGAAACCGTACTTGTTCGCGGCCGGCGGATTAACGATGCCGGCGATGTGGCCGGAGCCGCCGAGCACGAACTTGGTCGGGCCGGACGGCAGGCGAGCACCCATGTAAGTGCTCTTCCACGGTGCGATGTGGTCTTCGACGGTGGAGATGAAGTAGCACGGGGTCTTGACCTTGCGGATGTCGATGGGGACGCCGCCCAGGGTCACGCCGCCGGCGTCCTTGAGCTTGTTCTCGAGGTACATGTTGCGCAGGTAGAAGCTGTGCATCGCCTTCGGCATGCGCGTCGAGTCGGAGTTCCAGTAGAGCAGGTCGAACGGGAAGGGATCCTTGCCCATCAGGTAGTTATTGACCACAAAGGACCAGATCAGGTCGTTGGCGCGCAGCATGTTGAAGGTGCCGGCCATTTCCGAGCCTTCGAGGAAGCCGCGCTTCTCCATCTTCTTCTCGAGGCCCTCGATGGTGCCTTCGTCGAGGAAGACCGAGAGTTCGCCCGGATCGGAGAAATCGAGCATGGTGGTGAAGAAGGTCGCGGAATTGGCGCGCTTGTCCTTCTTGGCCGCCATGTAGGCGAGCGTGGACATGGTCAGCGTGCCACCGATGCAGTAGGCCGCCAGGTTGACCGAATCCTCGCCGGTCTGGGCGCAAACCTGGGTGATCGCTTCGAGGGTGCCCTTGAGCATGTAGTCCTCGAAGCCGATATCGGCCATGTTTTCGTCCGGATTGACCCAGGAAATGATGAAGGTGGTGTGGCCCTGGTCGGTCGCCCACTTGACATAGGAGTTCTTGTCGCGGAGATCGAGGATGTAATACTTGTTGATCCACGGCGGCACGATCAGGAAAGGCTTCTTGTACTGTTCGGGAGTCGTCGGATCGTACTGAATCAGCTGGAACAGTTCGTTCTGATAAACCACCTTGCCCGGCGTGGTCGCCACGTTCTTGCCCATCTCGAAGGCCGTTGTATCGGTCATGCGGATGCGCAGCTGACCATCGTCGGTCATGTCGTGAAGCAGGTTGTTGAGGCCCTTGATCAGATTCTGACCATGGCTCTTGACCGTTTCGCGGAAGACTTCCGGGTTGGTCAGCGCAAAATTGGAAGGCGACAGGGCATCGATGTACTGGCGAGTAAAGAAATTGACCTTCTGCTGCGTCGTCTCGTCCAGTCCTTCGGTACAGCAAACGCTGTCATGGATGTGACGGGCGGCGATCAGGTAGGACTGCTTGACGAAATCGAACAGGAAATGCTGCTCCCAGTCCTCGTCCTTGAAACGCTTGTCACCCTTTTGCGGCACGGCAACGGGCTGGGCATGCGTCATGCCCATCATTTTCATCATCGAGCCCTGCCACAGCGAGAAATAATCCCACATCATGTTCATCTGTGCCTGGGCCAGCTTGTAGGGATTGGCCATCAGGCGGGCAGACAAATCCATGAAGGCCTTGGCCACGCCCATCTCGTCGGACGGGGCGCTGACACCTTCCTTGGCCTTCTTTTCCATGAACTGGGTAATGATGCGCGAAGCGCGCTGGGCGACTTCGGCATAAGTCTTGGCCATCTCGGCCGGGTTGGGCAGAACGGCACCCTGTTGTTCGGTTTGCTGCGACATACGTGCGAAACTCCCTCTGTCAGTGTCCAGCGGACCGTTGCTGCATCCGCGAATAACGAATCACCCCGTCGGCGTCGACGCTACGCGACAACCGACCTGCTTGCTCAAGGTAGTTCAGATGGGCAATTGCCTCGCCCATCGCGAACATGGTTTGGTGTGTATCCAGCGGCCGGTTGAACAGGACTTCGAGCAAACCGGCTGCGCTCTGTGGCGCTTGCTTACAGCTATCCTCCAATGCGTGCAGTCGTTCTTCATGATGTTGCCGCAAGGCCTCGACGCGGGGCTGCACCCCCGTGAAGGGCAAACCGTGCGAAGGCAGGACCAGCGTTCCCGGCGGCAATCGCCGCGCCATCTGCGTCAGCGAGTCCAGATACCAGCGCAGGGCGTCGGCCTCCGGAGTCGCGGCAAAAACGCTGATATTGGTCGAAATCCTTGGCAAAAGCATGTCACCTGAAATTAACACGTCGAGTTCGGCGCAGTAAAGCGCGACATGCTCGGGAGCATGACCGTAACCGACGATTGTTTCCCAGTGATTTCCAGCGATCCGCAAGCGGTCGCCGTCCTTCAGCCGCCGGTAATGCTCGGGCAGGGCCGGCACCGCCCGGCGATAACCGGAACCGCGAGTCGAGAATTTCTCCAGTCGCTCGTCGCACAGGCCGTGCTGACGGAACTGCTCGCACATGAAACGGGCGCCATGCCCGCCAACTTCGTGCCAAACCGCGTGAGCGGTGAGAAATTCGCCAGTGCTCATCCACAACTCGGCACCGGTTTTTTCCTGCAGCCAGGTTGCCAGACCAAGATGATCGGGATGGAAATGGGTGGCGATCAGCCGGGTCAGCGGGCCGTCGAGCCGCACCAGGATCGCCTCCCAGAGCCCGCGCACGCCATCGTCGGCAAAACCGGTATCGACCAGGGTCCAGCCAGCATCGTCGCGCAGCAGCCAGAGATTGATGTGATCGAGCTGAAACGGCAACGGCATCCGCAGCCAGAAGATGCCGGGTGCCACTTCAATCAGTTCGCCCGGTGCCGGCGGTTCGGCATGAGGGTAGTGCAAGGACATGGACGGTTACCCTAGGCGATGGACATGAAGAACAGTCACGTTACCATACGGTAGCGGATTGAAAAAAGCCCCTGCTTCTGATTAACTTCGCGGCAGTTTCAGGAGACATGATGCGCCAGACGGCCACGACCTTCGCAATTTCCGACCTCGCCCGCGAATTCAACATCACCCCGCGCACGATACGTTTCTGGGAAGACCAGGGCATCCTGGCGCCGCAACGCGAAGGCGGCAAGCGCGTGTTCACACGCCGCGACCGCGCCCGCCTGAAAATGGCCCTGCGTGGCAAGCGCCTTGGCCTCTCGCTGGCCGAAATCAAGGACCTGATCGGCATGTACACCTCGACCGAAGATCAGACACCGCAACTGCTCGAGTGCCTGCGCGTCATCAGCAAGCGGCGCGAAGCACTTGAACAGCAGCGGGAAGACATCGAGGCAGTACTGACAGAAATTGACCAGTTCGAGCGCCAATGCCGGGAAGAACTGGCCCGCCGTTCAGAAAACGAATGAGGTCTGCGCCGATGCTGCGGTCAACGGGCGTATCCGGGCAAAATCGAGCAGTTCCGCCAGACTGGCGCCTTGCGCCCGCCATTCATCAAACAGCCGCTCGCCGACCAACGCGTAGTGCCACGTCGCCCCGGAACGCAACGCTTCCGGCAAGACATTGATCCGTTCGCACCAGGCCTGCGCAGCTTTCAACTTGCGCTGCACGTTCGGGTTGGAAAGCTGTCCCTCGGCCTTGGTTTCAACGAGAAATACACGGTCGACCGTGCGCACCAGAAAATCCGGCGAGTAAAACGCCGGCAAACCATCTTCCTTGACATAACGCAGGCGCACGAAATCGTGCCGGGTCTCACTGATCTTGCAGAAGGCCTGCACGCTGGCATCAGCCTGCGCCCAGAGGATGAAGGCCTTTTCCAGTCCACCGTTGCGCGCCGGGAACGGCAGGCGTTCATGGATGCACTTGCTGACGGGTAGCGAATTGGCCTCACGCATCGGCTGTTTCGTAACTTCCGACAAGCAACGATGGCGAACTTCCGTCTCGCCATGTAGTAGCCGTTCTTCGCTGACGATCAGCGCATGAGCAAAGATTTTGACGATGTGATCCAACACGGGTTGCAACAGCAGCAAACGCCAGTTTTCATCGTGCAAAGGTTCAAAATCCGGGCCGAACAGCGTGTCGCGGATGTAATCCTCCAGCCAGCCAGCCAGTTCTGCCGTGTGCACCTGCAGATAAGGCGTGGCCAGATGCGTTGCTACCTTGTTGCCCTTGGGCAGAGGCTGTGACAAGGCTTGCCCGATGCGCCGCGTCAGGCGGGTCAGGAATTCGTTGTAACCGGAAACGCGCATCACCGCGCCGTCGACCCGGTAATCGCCAAACAAGGTACCAGCCTGCAAATCCTGCGACACGAACACATCGCCCTTACCCAGCATCGCCTTCAATTCCTCACGGCCCATGGCGGTGAAGGGCAGCAGCAATTCCGGTGCGGGCGCCTGGTGAGCAAGTGCTTCCTCAGCTTCGTGCAGGATGAAGGGAATGGCGAAATCGAAGGCTTCATAGCCTTCACGCAAACCGACGGAAATCAGGTCGCCGGCCGTGCTGGTGCTGTTACTGTCCTCACCGGTGGTGCCGACCAGACCAGCGGCCATCAACTCGTCATAGAAAGACTGAAAGGCCGGATGCTCGATGATCGACAGCACGTCGATCAGGCTTTGCGGCTCCTGACCGGCTTTGATGCGCTCGCGGTTTTCCCGCTTCAGGTCGTCAAATTCGGCATCGCGCCACATCAGGCGCAGCCCGCGGCCGATGGTCTGCTCCAGCAGGATTTGTGCTTGTGAGGAGCGCAGCGGCACGATGACGCAGATATTGTTCACGTCAAAACCCTCGCGCAGCATCAGCACGCTGACGATGATGCGCGGCCGGGCGTGGCGATCCACGTCAAACAGGCGTTCGCGCACCGGCGCCCAGTCCTTTTCGCCCAATTCTGCTTTTTTCCCCGAGTCGACCGCCAGAATCTCGTCGTCGGCCAGGCCACAATCCTCAACAAAGAACTTCGCCACCAGGGGCGACACCGTCGTGTCCTCGCAGACGATGAGCATTTTGGGGTGCCGGGCCGGGTCGACCGTGGAAAAGTCGACTTCCAGCCTTTTCAACTTGGACAGCCCGGCGCGCAGCATGACGCGCTGACCTTCGGACAAGGTCGGATTGTCGTCCTCGTCACGCTCGGCCTTGAATTCCAGCGGCAAAGCACCGATTTCCTTGCGCCGATCCAGCACCAGCGACTTGACCAGCCCGGCCGACATCGCCGCCTGCAAGTCAAAATCCACAATGATGTGCGGAAAATACAGCTTGCGCTTCTTCTTGCCGGCACCCACGTCGTTGTAGGGCGTCGCAGAAAAGTCGACCTGCACGAAGCGCCGACCCTTGCTGGCGGCAATCCGGCTCAGGCTCTTCTGCCATTCGACTTCAGTAACCTCGCCTTCCTTCTTCACCTCATGGATGTGGTGCGCCTCGTCGTTGAACACCAGCAGATCGGGCAAGCCAGCCAGGTAGTCAAGCACGCCACCGCGGGCAAAGCGCCGGTCGAGGACATCCAGCGCATTCCCTGTGCTCTTGCCCGGCGCCAGTGGCAAAACGTCAGCCACGATCCTTTCCGGCGGCAGGCTGACGCCCGGGGTTTCGACTTCCGGCGCAATCTCCTCTTCCGTGTCCGACAGCAGATGCCAGTTGGTAATCGCCAACAGGCCGTTGCCGGTCGTCTTGAGGCCGATTTCCTCCTTGGCACAGACGTTACCGCGCACGAAGCCAAACACGGTTTCACGTTGCCCGTCCGGGATGAACAATTCGGCATAACGCGCCACGTCCGAGGTGGAAAAATCCCGCTGCCCGTTTTGTACCTTGCCGCAGAAGGCGTCGAGCAGGCGGTCGTACACAATCAAGCCCGGTGCAACGATAAGGAAATTACGGGTAAAACGCGGGTCGACCGCAGCATTGGCCCGTGCCGCGTTGGCGTTCAGCAATTGCCAGACCAGCAGCGCCTGCAGCACCCAGGTCCTGCCGGTGCCGGTGGCCATCTTCAGGCAATACTTGGGGTGGCGATGCTTGTCCTGCGCCACTTCATGGAGCAGCCCGCCGCTCAGCAAAGCATCCGGCGCCACCGCCTGATAAAGCGCCTGCAGGCTGCCCGCCGCCAGTACTTCATGCGCGACGATGCTGTTCAGAATGGCCTGCTTTTGCCCCGGATGAAAGTTGCAACGCCGGGTCAGGCAGATGTCTTCCAGAAACCACCAGCGCAGCAATTCCGCCGTTGTCGGCGTCACCAGATCGTAGAGGTTGGCGCCGCCATCTTCGAGCCCATCACAGAGCTGCCGGGTTTTTGCGGTCAACGCCTCGGCGAGAGGTAAAATGCCATTGCAATTATTTGTCATGCTTGGCAACCTTATTTATTGCATCTACAATAATCATGAAAAGACACCTGATCTGGGACGAGGCAAAGCGCCGCAGTAATCTCGCCAAGCATGGGCTGGATTTCCGGCAGGCGGATGCGGTGCTGGATTCGCGTTATCGGCTGGATTTGCATGAGATCCGCGGCGGCGAATTGCGCATTCAGTCGATTTCTTACGTCATGGGGCTGCTGACGGTGTTGACCGTGATTCACACCCGACGCGGTGACGCGACACGCGTCATCAGCTTTCGTCGGGCCAACTGGCAAGAATGGAGGAAATACGATGACTGGCTCGAAACAACACGTGAATGACATGACCCTGGAAGAGGTGATTGCCGCCGTGCGCGCCATCCCGGAGGAAGAGTTGTTCGTCTGGGACGGCATCGACGAAGACGACCGCCCGGCGACCAAGGAAGAACTCGACGCCGCCATCGCCGCCGATCTGGCCCGCCGGCGCGGGCGTCCCATCGGTTCGGTGAAAACGCAAATCGCCCTGCGCGTGGACGACGACATCCTCGCCGCCTTCAAAGCTACCGGCAAAGGCTGGCAGACGCGCATGAACGATGCGCTGCGCGAATGGCTGAAGACGCATCCGGCAGCGTAGGCCGGCGTTTTCACGCCGCCTCCACCACCATGCTGGCCTCGGCCTCGAAGCCGAACACATCCACCACCCGCACACAGACCCGGCGCGGACCAGGCTTAGCGGGAACGGTGAATTCCGCTGTCGTCACCACGCGCAGCGGGTCGCCGTCGTTATCGACATTACCGCGATAGTCCTGCCACACCGAGCGGAACACCTGCCCGTCGTAATCGGGATCGACCGCCCAGTATTCGATCAAAGCCAAAGGTTCGGCATTGGCCACCGCTTGCAACTTGGCGCGGTTGGCCTCGTCCAGATTGATCGCTTCCGGCGACAGCAGGACGTAATTCTTCAGGCGGATTTTCAGTGTTTCCAGGCCGTCGACCGTGGTTTTACGGTCAACCGGGTGAATGGCATGAATGTTCGATTATCCGCTGTAGTAATTGCTCTGGTTTTTGGATCGCGTAATCAACTCGCTCCTTTGCTGCCGGATTGATGATTGAGATATTCCAGACATCAGCACCCCAAACGTCAGCCAACGGGGCCCCTGTTGTTTCCTCTTCGACATTGCTGGCAAATCAAGTTGACGTTAACGTCAACGTCAATACAATACGTTCATCCGCACCTGCCGCAAGGACGAGTCCCATGATGATTGCCGATCCGCGCTTCGCCGAACGTGTCCGCGCAAGCTTTGCCCGCCAGCACGCGATGGCGTTGATTCGGGCAACGCTGCCGGTGGTCGAGGCCGGGCGCACCGGCCACACGCTGATCGTCACCCAGGCCGAGGTCTTCGCCGTCAAGGCGGAAAAGTAGGATTCAGGATCAAGTTGCCTAGGGGGCTTGAGCTGTTGGTAAAACCGCGCTAACTCCTAGGCAACTAGGCAACTAACAACTAACACGGAGACAAACATGAACATTCCCAGCCTCGACTTTGGCCTCGGCGAAGATATCGCCGCCCTGCGCGATGCCGTCAAAGCCTTTGCGGACGCCGAAATCGCGCCGCGCGCTGCCGAGATCGACCGCGTCAACGAGTTCCCCGCCGATCTGTGGCAGAAGTTCGGCGAGATGGGCCTGCTCGGCATGACCGCACCGGAAGAATACGGCGGCACCAACCTGGGCTACCTCGCCCACATCGTCGCGCTGGAGGAAATCTCGCGTGCCTCGGCTTCGGTCGGCCTGTCCTACGGCGCCCACTCCAATCTGTGCGTCAACCAGATTCGCCGCAACGGCACCGAAGCGCAGAAACAGAAATACCTGCCCAAGCTGATCTCCGGCGAGCACGTCGGCGCACTGGCGATGTCCGAGCCGAACGCCGGTTCCGACGTGGTATCGATGAAATTGCGCGCCGACAAGAAGGGCGACCGCTACGTGCTCAACGGCGCCAAGATGTGGATCACCAACGGCGGCGACGCCGACACCCTGGTGGTTTACGCCAAGACCGACATGGAAGCCGGCGCCAAGGGCATGACCGCCTTCATCGTCGAAAAGGGCATGAAAGGCTTTTCCCACGGCACCCATCTCGATAAGCTCGGCATGCGCGGCTCGAACACCTTCCCGCTGTTCTTCGACGACTGCGAAGTGCCGGAAGAAAACGTCCTCGGCGGTGTCGGCAACGGCACCAAGGTGCTGATGTCCGGCCTCGACTACGAGCGCGCCGTGCTCTGCGGCGGGCCGCTCGGGATCATGGCCGCCTGCATGGACGTGGTGGTGCCCTACCTGCACGAACGCAAGCAGTTCGGCCAGGCGATTGGCGACTTCCAGCTGATGCAAGGCAAGGTCGCCGACATGTATTCGACCTGGCAGGCCACCCGCGCCTACGTCTATGCCGTCGGCCGCGCCTGCGACACCGCCGACCACGCCCGCTCCCTGCGCAAGGATGCCGCCGGCGCCATTCTGTATTCCGCCGAAAAGGCGACCTGGATGGCTGGCGAGGCAATCCAGACCCTGGGCGGTGTCGGCTACACCAACGAGTACCCGACCGGCCGCCTGTGGCGCGACGCCAAGCTCTACGAAATCGGTGCCGGCACCAGCGAAATCCGCCGCATGCTGATCGGCCGCGAGTTGATGGCCGAGACGAAATAACACTTCGCCTAATCGGAGGGGAAGACGACAACCTGGACGTTAAAATCGAAGCTTTTGAACGATGACAGGAGCGCCAGCATGATCGAGGTTCGTACATTGACTGCCCAGGACACACCTGCCCTGGAGCAAGTGCGTCAGTATTTCCGCAATTACGCGGGCTGGCTCGGCGTTGATCTGTCGTATCAGGGTTTCGACCAGGAAATGGCTTCCTTGCCGGGTAGTTATGCGGCACCGAATGGCCGGCTGTTCTTTGCCGAATACGGCGGCCAGCCGGCCGGCTGCGTCGGAGTGCGCCCGCTGCCGGATAGCGATGGTGTCTGCGAGATGAAGCGCCTGTACGTCGAGCCGGCATTTCGCGGCAAATCGGTCGGGCGCGCGCTGGCACTGGCCGCGATCAAGGCCGCCAAGGAAATCGGCTACAAGCGCCTGATGATCGACACGCTGCCGAGCATGCGGATGGCGGTCAAGCTCTATCGCGAGCTGGGTTTCAGCGATGCCCCCGGTTATTACCAGACCTCGGTCGAAGGCACGATGTTCCTCGCCCTCAATCTGGAAAACTGGTCGGAAAAGACCGTGCGCGACGAAAACCTGTCGCACCTCTTCGACTTCAACCGCGCCTGGGCCGCCCGCATGCAGGATGCCGACCCCGGCTACTTCGACCGCCTGGCGCAGTTGCAATCGCCCGAGTTCCTGTGGATCGGCTGCTCCGACTCGCGCGTCCCGGCCAACCAGATCGTCGGCCTGTTGCCGGGCGAGGTCTTCGTCCATCGCAATATCGCCAACGTCGTCGTCCATACCGACCTCAACTGCCTGTCGGTGATCCAGTACGCGGTCGATGTGCTCAAGGTCAAACACATCATGGTCGTCGGCCACTACGGCTGCGGCGGCGTGCTGGCGGCGCTCAACCGGGCCCGCGTCGGCGTCGTCGATCTGTGGCTGCGGCATGTGCACGATGTGCACACCAAGCACCTCGCCGGCGTCGACCGCCTGCCGGTGGAAAAACAGCACGACCGCCTGTGCGAACTCAACGTCCTCGAACAGGTGGTCAACGTCTGCCACAACACCATCGTCCAGGATGCCTGGGCGCGCGGCCAGCAGCTGACCGTGCACGGCTGGATCTACGGTCTCAAGGACGGCCACATGCACGATCTGGGCATTACCGTCGACAACCCGCAGGAATTGCCGGCGCGCTACGACGCCGCCCTGAAGGCACTCGAAGTCTGAACCGATTACTCATAACAAACCGTCAAGGAGAAAGCAGCATGAATGACCCGATCGTTATCGTATCCGCCGCCCGCACCCCGATGGGCGCCTTCCAGGGCGCCTTCGCCGGCCTGACCACGCCGCAACTCGGCGCCGCCGCAATCAAGGCCGCCGTCGAGCGCGCCGGAATCGACGCCAACCTGGTGAATGAAGTCCTGATGGGCTGCGTGCTGCCCGCCGGCCTCGGCCAGGCCCCGGTCCGCCAGGCCGCGCTGCTCGCCGGCATGCCGCTGTCCGCCGGCTGCGCGATGGTGAGCAAAGTCTGCGGCTCCGGGATGAAGGCAAGCATGATCGGCCACGACGGCCTGCTCGCCGGTTCGTCCGACGTCGCCGTGGTCGGCGGCATGGAGTCGATGACCAACGCCCCCTACCTGCTGCCCAAGGCCCGTGGCGGCTACCGCCTCGGCCACGGCCAGATGCTCGACCACATGTTCTTCGACGGCCTTGAAGACGCCTATTCCAAGGAAACCCGCGGTCGCCTGATGGGCACCTTCGCCGAGGAGTGTGCCGCCTCCTACAGCTTCACCCGTGAAGACCAGGACGCCTACGCGATCCGCTCGACCACCCGCGCCATCGAAGCCTCCAACAACGGCGCCTTCGCCTGGGAAATCGCTCCGGTCACCGTCGCCGGACGCAAGGGCGATGTCGTCGTGGACAAGGACGAAGGCCCGTTCGCCGTCAATGTCGACAAGATCCCGACCCTCAAGCCGGCGTTCAAGAAGGACGGCACCGTCACCGCCGCCAACTCCTCGTCGATTTCCGATGGCGCCGCTGCGCTGGTCCTGATGCGCGCCTCCAAGGCCGCCGCACTGGGCCTGCAACCGATCGCCAAGATCGTCGGCCACACCACCAACGCCCACACCCCGGCGCTGTTCCCGACCGCACCGGTTGGCGCGATGCAGAAAATGCTGGCCAAGGCCGGGTGGACCGTGGGCGACGTCGATCTGTGGGAAATCAACGAAGCCTTCGCCGTGGTCACCATGGCCGCACTGCACGATCTCAAGCTCGACCCGGCCAAGGTCAACGTCAACGGCGGCGCCTGTGCGCTGGGCCACCCGATCGGCGCTTCCGGCGCCCGCATCCTGGTCACCCTGCTCGGTGCGCTCAAGGCGCGTGGCGGCAAGCGCGGCATCGCCTCGCTGTGCATCGGCGGCGGCGAAGCCACTGCCCTCGCCGTCGAGATGCTCTAAGGCATGGCCTTGGCCAGTCCGCTGATCTACCTCAAGCTCATAGGCGCCATGTTCATGTGGGGAGGCACCTGGATTGCCGGTCGCGTCGTGGCGCAGGAACTGCCTGCACCGCTGGCCGCGGCCGCGGTCCGCTTTCTCCTCGCCGGACTGGTCCTGGCGGGCGTCGCGCTGCTCAGTGAGGGCCGCGTACCGCGGCCGGGCAATAGCCGCGAATGGGGCAGCGTCAGCGGGCTGGCGCTTACCGGCATCTTCATCTACGCCCTGTGCTTCTTCTACGGACTGAAGCACATCACCGCCGGGCGCGGCGCACTGGTCGTGGCGCTCAACCCGGTGGTTGCCGCCCTGGCCGCCTGGTTCCTCGGACAGGAGCGGATGAACCGCAGCAAGCTCGCGGGCATCGGGATCGCGCTGCTCGGCTGCCTGACCGTGATCGGCAACGGCGATCCGCTCGCCCTGCTGCACGGCGCCGTCGGCATCGGCGAATGGCTGATCGTCGGCTGCGTGCTGTGCTGGACGGTGTATACCTTCATCGGCCGCCACGCCACGCGCAGCCTGACACCGCTGGTGTCTACCCTGTGGGCCAGCCTGATCGGCGCGCTGCTGCTCGGGACCACGGCGCTGATCCAGGGCGCCACTTCGCCGCTGCACTGGTCGGCGACGGTGTGGGCCAGCGTCGTTTTCCTGGCCATCGGCGGCACTGCGCTCGGTTTCACCTGGTTTGCCGCCGGCGTCAAGGCACTGGGCGCCGCCAAAGCCTCGGCATTCGTCAATCTCGTCCCGGTCTTCGCCGTGCTGCAGGCAGCGCTGCTGCTTGGCGAACACCTGGAAACGGCCGTGCTCGGCGGAGGCCTGCTGGTCATCGTCGGCGTCTGGCTGACTACGCACATTTCGGAGAGAACAGCATGATCCTCACCCAAGAACAGGAAATGATCCGCGACTCGATGCGCGCCTTCGCGCAGGAGCGCCTCGCCCCCTTCGCCGCCGAATGGGACAAGAACCACACCTTCCCGGCCGCAGCGCTGAAGGAACTTGGCGAACTCGGCGCGCTGGGTATGGTCGTGCCCGAGGAATGGGACGGCGCCGGCATGGATTACATGTCGCTGGTCCTGACCCTGGAAGAAATCGCCGCCGGCGACGGCGCCACCTCGACCATCGTCTCGGTGCAGAACTCGCTGGCCTGCGGCATCACCCAGAAATACGGTACCGACGCGCAGAAGGAAGAATGGCTGAAGCCGCTCGCCCGGGGCGAAAAGCTCGGCTGCTTCTGCCTCACCGAACCGCACACCGGCTCCGACGCCGCTGCGATCACCACCCGCGCCGACAAGGATGGCGACTTCTTCGTGCTCAACGGCGTCAAGCAGTTCATCACCACAGGCAAGCACGCCCAGATGGCCATCGTCTTCGCGGTGACCGACAAGGCTGCCGGCAAGAAGGGCATTTCCTGCTTCCTGGTGCCCTGCGACACCCCGGGTTTCATCGTCGGCCGCACCGAAGAGAAGATGGGTCAGCACGCCTCCGACACCGTGCAGATCATCCTCGAAAACTGCCGCGTCCCGGCTTCCGCGCTGCTCGGCAAGGAAGGCGAAGGCTACAAGATCGCCCTCTCCAATCTGGAGGCTGGCCGCATCGGCATCGCCGCCCAGAGCATCGGCATGGCCCGCGCCGCCTTTGAAGCCGCCGTG
>NZ_JAKLLH010000032.1 GCF_023150235.1 Azonexus sp. | reverse complement strand
CAAAACCGACGACGATATGGCGGAGATGATCACAGAACGCCATCGACGACGACTTGAAGCCATGCAATCTGCTTACGAAAATCAGGCCAAAACCCTCGGGGCATCAAACTGATGCCGAATCTGACAAAGTAGAACTAATCCGGAACCCGTTCTCTATGCGCCGGCAGCAAAAAATCGCTTGAAAACAGCGAATGGTGCGGCGCAGCATCCTTCTCCACAGCGTTTTGCAAGAAGCTCATGTGACAATCAATTTTTGATTCGTTTAACAAATTATTAGTGGCGTTAAGCGCATATTGAATTGTGCGATTCACCATGTATGTGCTACAGTTAATCTATGACCTACGAAGAATTTCGGCGGCAAGTTGGAAAAGCGGGACTGACCGTTAAGGACTTTGCTGAGCTGATCAAGCAGACACCGAACTCGATTACCAATCACGCTGCCGATGGTGAGGTGCCGTCGCACCTAGCCATCATTGCTGCGCTCATGGGAGATATGGCCGAGGCTGGCGTGGATTTCCGGGCTACGCTGGGGCGCATTGAGTACGCTGCTAGTAAACCTCGTGGCGGCGCAATGAAGGGGCGGTTTGGCGGGAGCAGGCAAGGCGATTTACCGCTACCCAAATAAACAGTTTCATCTGAATTGCAAAAGACAGGATCTATGGCTAAGCACCTTTCCGAAGTTCGTACTGAAGACACCATCTTGGATTTGCTCCGTATTCAAGGATGGGCGACAGAGAGGGTGCCCAAAGGGTCGCTAATACGGCAAAACGAATACAAAAACTTTCCAGCCTTAGGCGAAGTATTTAAAGGGAAAAGTAAGACAGGGGCCGGCGACGCCTACCCTGATTTTCTACTGGTAAATCCAGCGTCTTTGTTGCCCCTGCTGGTAATAGAAGCCAAGGCCAAGCTGGAGGATCTTGATAAGGCTCTTGATGAAGCGATTTGGTATGCTTCTGCTTGCCATGAGGCTGGTCATTCCACCATTGCTGTAGGGGTGGCTGGGCAAGAGCAGGCATCCGTAGGAATCAAGGTTGCCAAACTCGTAGATGGACAGTGGAAAACCATTGCATATAACAACCATCCAATTTCCTGGATTCCTACTCCCGGCGACGTTGCAAATTTACTATCGCTGTCTGACCTTCTTGACCTGTTGCCCATTATCCCTAGCCCGTCTGTCTTGGCGGATAAGGCTGACCTGATAAATAGAATTTTGCGCGAGGCTGCGATCAAGGACGAATATCGCCCAGCATTTGTCGGCGCAATGATGTTAGCCTTGTGGCACAGCAAAGGAAATATTCGAAAAAACCCAGATTACATTCTGGGGGATATTAATGATGCCTGCCAAAAGGCATTTGCGACAGCGGGAAAGTCTGAGTTAGGCAAAATTCTTCGACTTCCCGAAGCTAATCAGAAATTAGCCGCTACCTCCTGGGAAATATTGGCGACCCTGGAAAAACTTAACGTTGTCACTGCTGTGTTCGACCACGACTATCTTGGTCAGCTATACGAAACGTTCTTCCGATACACGGGTGGCAACACGATTGGCCAGTATTTCACGCCACGCCAGATTACGCGGTTCATGGTTGATCTTTGTGAAGTCAGCAAAACGGACAAGGTTATTGATCCGGCTTGTGGCACAGGGGGCTTCTTGGTGGCGGTCATCCAGCGAGCCTTTGATGTCGAACATGCTAGGTACGAAGATGTGGTGGAAATGGTCCGCCACAACCTCGTGGGTTACGACTCGGAACCGCTAACGGCCGCGCTATGCGTAGCTAATATGATTCTGCGGGGAGATGGAAAATCAGGGATCGCTAACGAGGATGTGTTCCACGCATCCAAATTTCCGACAGGAGAGTGCAACGTCGCCTTGATGAACCCGCCATTTCCTCACAAGGCGACTGATGTTCCGCCCCAGCAATTTGTTGAGAAGGCGCTGGAAGCCCTAGATACCCGAGGAAAACTGGCTGTTATTCTCCCTTCCAGCATGGTGGTAAAGAAAAATTTTGGGGCATGGCGTCAATCGGTTTTAGCGAAAAATACCCTGCGAGCAGTTATTGAACTGCCAGATGAAACATTCCAACCCTTCGCAAGCGCAACCACTTGCGTTTTGCTGATTGAAAAAGGGATTCCCCACTCAAGGACAAATGCCACGAGCTTTGTACGCATTCAATATGATGGTCTTGTATTGAAAAAAGGGGTCCGCGTTCCCCGATCAGACGACAAAAACCAACTAGACGCTGCAGTTGCTGCAGTCCTTAACAAAGAGGTTATCCCAGGATTCGCCGGGAAGGCCGTGGTCGCTGCGCAAGCAGAGTGGTTCCCAGGAGCCTATATCCCTGCAGGCGGAATTGAAGAAGGCGACCTAAAGCTGGCTATTGACGAATTGATGCGACGCCATGCGTCATTCTATACTCGCTACGCCCATGAAATTGTCAGGCAGAGGGTGCTTGTCGAGGCTGGCGATTTGAATCCCAAGAATTATCGGGATCTTTTGAGCAAGAAGCGCCTTGATAACGCGAAGAAATTACCTGCAATTCCCGGCACCATCGGAGAGTATTTCGATATTTTCTATGGTCAAAAGGAACTTCATAGCCGCGATGGGATTCCGCCTGGGGAGAGCTTGATTATTTCCCCCACCGAACAATACAACGGAACCTATGGCTGGCTAACCTTCAAAACGTTGATCAAGCCTGCATTTGTTACTGTTGCCCAGACAGGGAGCATTGGAGAGTCCTTCGTTCAGACGGAACCATGCGGAGTGAATGATGACTGCCTAATCCTTCTGCCGAAGAAGGAGAAAAGCATATCAGAGGCAATGCTATTTATAGCTGCAGCAATTATCCGGCTTGAAAAGTGGCGTTTCTCTTACGGCCGCAAACTGACACCATCGCGCATTGCGGAGTATCGCTTTGATGTTTCACCTAGCTTGGAGGCATGGGCCACAACCCGGGCGGTACAGTGGAAGACGATTACCGAACAATCCTTACAGCCCTACCTGGCCGATGTAGCGGCGATGGCGCAATAGCAACACTTTGACCCTGTTTTTTGTGTGGTCTTTGGTTTGTGCATCTGCTACATAATTCCGGGCATAAAAGGCTAGCTAGAAATAGATAACAAAACTGTCCAACAAGCTGGACCACAGGACAAGCCACAAGCCTTGCCAGCCGCGTGCTTTGACGAAAAAGGCATTGCTGCAGCATGTGGAACAGGGGCCGAAACCAGACAACTTGCCATTGTACTGATGCTATTCGGGAAAATGCCATATTTTTCAGCACCGACACAGCTGAAACCCGCTGACCAGGCCCACTCCGCCAAGCCTCCCCAGCCAGCCCGAAATTCACGGTCAACCCGCAACTTTCACACAAAAACAAGCAGTTGAAGCTTGGCAAGGCGGGGGCCGAGGCGGTAAACTGCGCGACTCTGCCGAGGAGCGCTGCGACCTGACTTGTTTCAGGCCAGGCTCGGCAACGATCAACGGCGCTCGCAAACCCTGTTTTTACCGGCCGGTTTGCGACGCCGTTCTGTTTTGTCTGGCGCCCGCGTTCCCGGTCCGTTCTCTTGCCGAGGTCATCGCCATGCAGCCAGATCGCCGAATTTCCGACAAAACCGCCGAACTCCAATCCCTGCTTGCCCAGCGTTTGCTGGTGCTCGACGGCGCGATGGGGACGATGATCCAGCGCCACGGCCTGAGCGAGGCCGATTATCGCGGCGAGCGCTTCAAGGATCACCCGCACGACCTCAAGGGCAACAACGACCTGCTGGTGCTGACCCGCCCGGACGTGATCGGCGGCATCCACCGCGAGTACCTGGCAGCCGGCGCCGACATTCTCGAAACCTGCACCTTCAACTCGACCGCCGTGTCGCAGGTCGATTACAAGCTCGAAGCCATCGTCTATGAGCTGAACAAGGAAGGCGCGGCGCTGGCGCGCGCGCTGTGCGACGAATTCACCGCCGCCAACCCGGCCAAGCCGCGTTTCGTCGCCGGCGTGCTTGGCCCGACCAGCCGTACCGCGTCGATTTCGCCGGATGTGAACGACCCCGGCTACCGCAACGTGACTTTCGATGCGCTGGTGACCGACTATCTGGAAGCGATTCGCGGCCTGGTCGATGGCGGCGCCGACATCCTGCTGGTTGAAACCGTGTTCGACACGCTCAACGCCAAGGCGGCGCTGTTTGCGATCGAGCAATTCTTCGACGCTGCCGGCCGCCGCTGGCCGGTGATGATCTCGGGCACGATCACCGATGCTTCCGGGCGCACCCTGTCCGGGCAGACCGCCGAAGCCTTCTGGAACTCGCTGCGCCATGTGCAGCCGCTGTCCTTCGGTCTCAACTGCGCGCTCGGCGCCACCGAACTGCGCCAGTACGTCGAGGAACTCTCCCGCGTTTGCGACTGTTTCGTTTCGGCCCACCCCAACGCCGGCCTGCCCAACGCCTTTGGCGGCTACGACGAAACCGCCGAGATGCTGGCCGATGAAATCGAAAGCTGGGCCAAGGCAGGCATCGTAAACATCGTCGGCGGCTGCTGCGGCACCTCGCCCGAGCACATCGCCGCCATCGCGCAGCGCGTTGCCACGGTCAACCCGCGTCAAGTGCCAAAAATCGCGCCGGCGCTGCGCCTCTCCGGGCTGGAGCCGTTCAACGTCACCCGCGACTCGCTGTATGTGAACGTCGGCGAACGTACCAACGTCACCGGCTCGCGTGCCTTCGCGCGGATGATTCTCGAAGGCCGCTTCGACGATGCGCTCGCCGTCGCCCGCCAGCAGGTCGAGAACGGCGCACAGGTGATCGACATCAACATGGACGAGGCGATGCTCGATTCGCTCGCCGCGATGGACAAGTTCTTGAAGCTGATCGCTTCGGAACCCGACATTTCGCGGGTGCCGATCATGATCGACTCCTCCAAATGGGAAGTGATCGAAGCCGGCCTCAAGTGCATACAGGGTAAAGGCATCGTCAATTCGATCTCGATGAAGGAAGGCGAAGCCAAGTTCCTGGAACAGGCCAAGCTCGCCCGCCGCTACGGCGCCGCCGTGATCGTGATGGCCTTTGACGAAAAGGGTCAGGCCGACACTTACGCACGCAAGATCGAGATTTGCGGCAAGGCCTACGAACTGCTCACCGGGATAGGCTTCCCGGCCGAAGACATCATCTTCGACCCGAACATTTTCGCCATCGCCACCGGCATCCCGGAACACGACAATTACGCGGTCGATTTCATCCAGTCGGTACGCTGGATCAAGGACAAGCTGCCACACGCGCACATTTCCGGCGGCGTTTCCAATGTGTCCTTCTCTTTCCGGGGCAACGACCCGGTGCGCGAGGCGATCCACACCGTTTTCCTCTACCACGCGATCCAGAACGGCATGACCATGGGCATCGTCAATGCCGGCATGCTCGGCGTGTACGACGACCTGGAGCCGGACCTGCGGGCCAAGGTCGAGGACGTGGTGTTGAACAAGCACCCCGGCGCTGGCGAGGCGCTAGTCGAGTTTGCGCAGACGGTGAAGGAGGGCAAGAGCAAGGACAGCGGCCCTGACCTCAGCTGGCGCGAGCAGCCGGTGGAAAAGCGCCTGGAACACGCGCTGATCAAGGGCATCACCGATTTCGTCGTCGCCGATACCGAAGAAGTGCGCGCCCAGCTGGAAAGCGAAGGCAAGCCGCCGCTGGCGGTGATCGAAGGTCCGCTGATGGCCGGCATGAACCACGTCGGCGACCTCTTCGGCGCCGGCAAGATGTTCCTGCCGCAGGTGGTCAAGTCAGCCCGCGTGATGAAGCAGGCAGTCGCCCATCTGCTGCCCTACATCGAAGCCGAGAAGAGCCGCACCGGCCTCGGCTCCAAGGGCAAGATCCTGATGGCCACGGTCAAGGGCGACGTGCACGACATCGGCAAGAACATCGTCGGCGTGGTGTTGGGCTGTAACGGTTACGACGTGATCGACCTCGGCGTGATGGTGTCCTGCGACAACATCCTCAAGGCGGCGCAGGAACACCAGGTGGACATCATCGGCCTCTCCGGCCTGATCACCCCGTCGCTGGAAGAAATGGCCCACGTCGCCAGCGAAATGCAGCGCCTTGGCCTCAAGCAACCGCTGCTGATCGGCGGCGCCACCACCAGCCGTGCCCACACCGCAATCAAGATTGCCCCCAATACCGAGAGCCCGGTGGTCTATGTGCCGGACGCCTCGCGCGCCGTCGGCGTTGCCACCAAGCTGCTGTCTACCGAGCAGAAGGCCGGCTATGTCGCCGAAGTCGCCGCCGAATACCAAGCCGTGCGCGCCGAACACGCCGGGCGCAAGGGGGCAACGCTGGTGACGCTGGCCGAGGCCCGCGCCAACCGTTTCACTGCGGCCCATGCGCCGGTCAAGCCGGCCCAGCTCGGTCGCCAGGAACTCAGCATCCCGCTCGCCGATCTGCTGCCCTACATCGACTGGTCGCCCTTCTTCCAGACCTGGGACCTGGCCGGCCGCTACCCGGCGATTCTGCAGAATGAAACCGTCGGCGAAACCGCCCGCCAGCTGTTTGCCGACGCGCAGGCGATGCTGAGCAAAATCGTTGCCGAAGACTGGTTGACCGTGAAAGCGGTGTTCGGGCTCTACCCGGCACGCGGCGAGAACGAAGACATCGTGTTGTACACCGATGAGTCGCGCAGCCAGGAGGCCGCCCGCTGGGTCGGCCTGCGCCAGCAGCACAAGCAGCCGCAGGGTCGCTTTAACGTGGCGCTGGCCGATTACGTCGGTGAGCAAGATTACGCCGGCGCCTTCGCCGTCACCGCCGGTCTCGGCATCGACGCGCACGTCGCCCGCTTCGAGGCAGCGCACGACGACTACTCGGCGATCATGCTCAAGGCACTGGCCGACCGCCTCGCCGAAGCCGCTGCCGAATGGCTGCACCAGCAGGTGCGCAACCAGTTCTGGGGCTACGCCAAGGATGAACAGCTCGACAACGACGCGCTGATCGCCGAGCAGTATCAGGGCATCCGCCCGGCCCCCGGCTACGCAGCCTGCCCGGACCACACCGCCAAGCGCGAGTTGTTCCAGCTGCTCGACGCCCCGGCGATTGGCATGGCACTGACCGAATCCTGCGCGATGATCCCGGCGGCGGCGGTTTCCGGCTTCTATATCGGCCACCCGGCGGCCAGCTATTTCGCGATCCCGAAAATCGCTCGCGACCAGCTGGAAGACTGGGCCGCGCGCAAGGGCATGCCGCTCAAGGAAGCCGAACGCTGGCTGGCGCCGCTGCTGTAAGGCGGGTAGAGATGGATGCAGGCGGAGAGAGGCTGCGGGAATGTGCTGGAAATGGCTAAAATGGCCAAAATTCCAAAAGGTCAGCACGTCATGCCACTCTCTCCCGCTTGTCGGCCATTCCGGCGTTTGCGGCGCTTGCTTTGCGGTGCGCTACTCGCTTCATGCGCCAGCCAGGGCGTGGCGCGCACCCTGTCCGACGAAGAAGCGCGAGCTTTGTCGCTGGAATTGCTGCTCGATGTCGAGATTGCCAGCGTCGAGAAATATGTACGCAAGCTGAGTGGGGCGGCTTCATCGGCGCAGATTGTCGATGCCGAAGATATCCGGCGCCACGGCTATCGCAATCTCGCCGAGCTTTTGCAGACCCTGCCCGGTCTTTACGTGACCAACGACCGCAATTACAGCTACCTCGGAAATCGCGGCGTCGGGATCGTCGGCGACTGGAACAGCCGTGTCCTGTTCCTCGTCGACGGTCATCGGATCAATGAAAACGTCTATGACGGCGCCTATATCGGCAACGATTTCATCGTCGACCTGGAACTGGTCGAGCGCGTGGAATACGTCGCCGGGCCGGCCGCGGCAATGTTCTACGGCAACAATGCCTTCTTCGGTGTGGTCAATGTCGTCACCAGGACCGGTCGCCAGATCGACGGTAGCCGCCTGACCCTGGGCGCTGGTAGCCAGCGGGCGCAGAAGCAGACGATCAGCTACGGCAAGTTGCTGGACAATGGCCTGGATGTCGTTCTTTCCGCCTCCCGTCTCGATATCCGCGGTCAGGACTGGTACATCCCCGAATTCGCCGACACGGCACGCCGGGGCGATTACGAGGAAGCGGGCAAGTTCTTCGCCAAGCTCGGTTTTGGCAGCTGGACCTTGCAACTGGCCCGCAACGAGCGTACCAAGGGGATTCCGAATGCCCCCTATCGCCAGGTCTTCTTCGATCCGCGCAACCACACCGACGACCGCCAGACCCTGGCCTCCTTGCAGTACAACCGTCGCCTTGATGCCGACAGCCTGCTTTCGGCCAGGATCGATCACGGCCAATACGATTATCGCGGCGACTATCTTTATGCAAGCCCGGAGGGGCGCTACATCAATCGCGATCTGGCGCAGGGGCGCTGGCAGGCTGGAGAGTTCAAGTTCGTCTCGCGTGGCAATCGCCACCAATGGCTGATCGGCGGCGAATATCGCCGCAGCCCGACTCGCTGGCAGCACAACGCCGATGTCGGGGGAGAAACCTATCTCGACGACCGCCGCAGCGATCGGGCGTGGGCCATCTATCTGCACGATGAAATCGCGCTCGGCGGCGGCCTGACCCTGGACCTCGGCCTGCGCTACGACCGTCCGACCCACGGGCGGGAACGTTTCAACCCTCGCCTCGGGCTGATTCATGCCTGGCGTCCGGACATGACCCTGAAGCTGCTCTACGGCAGCGCCTTCCGCACGCCCAACGTCTCCGAGCTGTATTACGACATTGGCGACAATCTGCGGCCCAATCCCGCCCTGCGCCCCGAAACCATCCGTAGTCTGGAGGCGCAGATCGAGCATCGTCCGGACAGCCGCCAGCGCTGGCTAGCCACCTTGTTCGAGAACCGTGTCGACGCCCTGGTCGGCAATGTTTATCAAGATGCGGGCGAGGACGGCGTGCGCGGTACGCCGGACGACGTTTACCGTCTGGAAAACGGCCAGCGCCTGCTGACCCAGGGCCTGGAACTGCGCCATGAGCGGACATTGGCCGATGGCCGCTTCGATACGGCCTACACCCTGCAGCGTAGTACCTACCGCGAACACGGCACGCCGGAAAACTCACCGCGCCACCTGTTCAAGCTCAACTGGCGTCAGCCGATCCACCACAGCGGCATTCACGCCGGGGTCGGCCTGCAGTATGTCGGCCCGCGCCTGACCTATGCCGGCACCCGTGTCGGCGGTGCCTGGCTCGCTCGCCTGACCCTCTCCGGTCGCCTGCAGCCGCGGCTTGACTGGTCGCTGAGCATCCACAATCTTTTTGACCGCCGCCACGACGATCCGGCCGGTTTGCCGAACGCTCCGCTCGATCGCATCCGCCAGGATGGGAGAACGCTCTTCTTCACCCTCGGCCTTGGCTTCTGAGATGCCTGTTTTCCGTCCCTTCCTCCCGGTACTGGCCACCTTTCTCTTCCTGCTGCCCGCCGTGGCGCCACGGGCCGACCAGGCCAGCGAAAACAGCCTGAAGGCCGGCTTCGTCTACAACTTTGCCAAGTACACCGAATGGCCGTCCGAGGATGGTCCGCAACTGGTGGTTTGCGCCCTGGGCCGGAATGCCCTGGATGGTCAGCTGGCCCTGCTGCACGGGCGGCGTATCGGCGAGCGCCAGCTCGAGGTCAGGCTGCAGGCCGGCAGCAGCAGCTGGCGCCACTGCGATTTGCTCTTCATCGCGCAGGAGGACGGCGAACGCGCAGCGCAGGCCGTGCGCAGCCTGGTTGGCCTGCCGGTGCTCACCGTCGGCGATATTCCCGGTTTCGCCCTGTTGGGCGGACATATTGAATTGCGCGAAGATGAACGCCGCTTGCAGTTCGAGATCAACCTGGGGGCTGCCCAGCGGGCCGGGCTGAAGCTGAGCAGCCAGATGCTGAAGCTGGCAACGAGGGTCCGACCATGATCGACTGGCGCAAATTACCGATCAGCAGCAAGCTGAGCTACCTGCTGACCGTCCATATCGGTATCGCGACGCTGCTCATTTCCCTGCTGCTCGGGATTTACGGCGGGGTGACCGCTTATCGCGATCTCGAGCGGCAGATACTGGGGCTGGCCCGGGTCAGCGGCGAGAATTGCCGGGCGGCGCTCTCTTTCGGCGACAGCGATGGCGCGCGGCAGACCCTGGTCGCCCTGCAGGAGATCGACAGTATTGTCGAAAGTCGCCTCCTGGATCGCGAGCAACAACTGTTTGCCCGCCAGGAATATCTTCGTGACGACGAGGTGGGCGCCTTCGCGGCCCTGGTCGCGCATTTGCCGCTGATGCAGCGGGTGACGCTCGCTGCCCCCATTCCCGAAAAGGGCGAGCGCCCTGCCGGACTGGTCGAGATCGATGTCCGGCTGACCGGCATCTGGGTGCGGACGCTGGAACAGGTGGCGATGAACCTGTTGCTGGCGATCATGGCCCTGGCTTCGGTAGTGCTTTATTTTGGCGCGCAATTGCGGGCAACGATCATTCGCCCCTTGCTCCGGCTGGCCTACGTCAGCCACCAGATTTCGCTTACCGGCGATTATCGCCGGCGGGCGGACAAGAGCAGCGAAGATGAAATCGGAATGCTGGTCGACGATTTCAACCGCATGCTGCAGGAGGTGCAGAGCCGGGACGATGCCCTGCACCGCGAGCAGCAGCGGCTTGAGCTGCGGGTGCGGGAGCGGACCGGAGAGCTGCAGGCGGCAAAGGACGAGGCCGAGCGGGCCAGTACCGCCAAGACCGATTTTCTTTCGCGCATGAGTCACGAACTGCGCACGCCGCTGAATGTGATCATCGGGTTTTCCCAATTGCTTGCCGCCGCGCGCGGCAGTGAAATGCTGAGCCCGCAACAGCGCGATCAAATCGAGGAAATCGAGCGTGCCGGGCGCCATCTGCAGGAGCAGGTCGATGAAATCCTCGATCTCAGCCGGATCGAGGACGGCCACCTCGAACTGGCTATCGACAAGGTGCTCCTGCGGCCGCAGGTCGAAAAAAGCCACACCCAGCTGCGCTTCCTCGCCGAAAAGCGCAGATTGCGTTTCGAGCTTGATCTGCCGGCCGGCGCGGCGGTACGCGCCGATCCCTTCCGTCTGCAACAGATTTTGCTCAACCTTCTCTCGAACGCGATCAAGTACAACCGCGACGATGGGCATATCCGGGTTTTTGCCGAGCGCCGGGACGATTTCTGGCGCATTGCCGTCGAAGACAGCGGCAGAGGAATACCTGCCCAGACCGCCGAACGGCTGTTCAAGCCCTTCGAGCGACTGGAGTCGGCCTATGAAGGCATCGAGGGGAGCGGTATCGGCCTGGCGCTGGTCAAGCGCCTGAGCGAGGCGATGGGCGGGCAGGTCGGGGTCGAGAGCCTGCCGGGGCAGGGCAGCACTTTCTGGTTTACCTTGCCGTCTGCCACGGTCGACTCCCCGGAAAACGAAAAAAGCCACCGCGATGCGCTTGTTTCCCGGCCACGGCAACGCATTCTCTACATCGAAGACAATCCGGCCAACCGCAAACTGGTGCAAAAAATCCTGGCACCTCGTCCCGGCACGCAGCTTGAGATGGCCGTCGACGCCGCGCAGGGTCTGGCCGCGATTGCCCGCCGGCGTCCCGACCTGCTTCTTCTCGACCTCAATCTGCCGGATCGCGATGGCTTCAGCGTTCTCGGCGAATTACGCGCGCAATACGGTGCCGATTATCTGCCGGTGGTGGCAGTCAGTGCCAATGCCGCACCCCACGACATCGACAAGGCCCTGGCGGCCGGCTTCGACGCCTACCTCACCAAGCCCTTCGGTCTCGATGAGTTCAACCGGATCGTCGAGCGTTTCCTGCGTTGCTGAGCGCCGGTGTCAGGCTATCAGGCCACGCTGTCTGGCCTCGGCCCAC
The DNA here is from genome assembly GCF_023150235.1 of Azonexus sp. GTDB lineage: Bacteria > Pseudomonadota > Gammaproteobacteria > Burkholderiales > Rhodocyclaceae > Azonexus. The sequence goes on along the minus strand of NZ_JAKLLH010000032.1, from coordinate 32,649 downwards.
AGGGCATGCGAAAAAGCCTTCCATGCCGGGCCGCCGTGTGTTTCCAGTCCCTGCTCGGCGCTTTCGGCCATGGTTTTGAGCATCACGCCGGCAAGGCCGAAAAGCTCGATCCGGGCCAGCTGCCGGTAATCCAGCGCCACGCTGGCCGATAGATGCGCCGCAGCCGGCGAGAAATCAAGCGCCTCGCACGCCAGCTGCCGCATCGCCAGTTCATCGTTCCAGTCGATTCCCAAGGCGATGCCCTTGCGTACAATCTCCATCTCGATCTCCGCCGTGTCGCGCGCGTAGTTCTCGAAACCGCTCATTTTCATGCTCCTCGTGGTGGATCGGCGAGTGGATATCGTTGCAGCATCCGACCGAATATCCGGCCAGTATAAGCACTGCCGGCAATCGTCGACGGTGCAATTGACGTGCGGGCCAGTGCTTTTTATAGTCGGCGAACCTTGATCTTCCTTCTCCTGCCCTCGCCATGCGCCGTCATTCCCGTCTCATCCACTTCTCACGCGAGCATCATCTGGCCCTGCGCCTGGCCAGGCATGCCAGCGCCGTCGGCGACGTAGCTTCGCTGGACGAGGTTCACCGACAGATACTTGCCGTACGCGACGATCTCCTGCGCCACTTTCGTGCCGAGGAAGAGGAATTGCTGGCCGAGCTGGCCGCCCGCGGGGAAAGCCTGCTGCGCGAGCGGCTGCTGTGCGAGCATTTGGCCCTGAGCGCCTTGCTCGAGGCGCCGGATGACGTCGATAGCCTGCATCGTCTGGGCGAATTGTTACGTGCCCACGTCCATTTCGAGGAGCGCGAGCTCTTCCCCGCGCTCGAAGCCGGCTGGGGCGCGCTGTAGGCGGGCCGCTGAAGGTTGTCGCCGCCAGGGCGACGAATCGGTGACAAAAAGGCAAAAAACCACGGTCGACCGTGGTTTTTTCAAAAAAAGCCGGGGGGACTGGCCCCCCGGAAAACACGCAAGGTAAAACTAGTCCTTGCCGCAGAGTAAAACTGGAACGGAAGCATGGCTTCCGGATGCGATGGCCTTTTTCCCTGCTCCCGGTTCCGTCCGCCTCCCGCCCACCTGTCTCGGAATGGCGGCGGGGGCGGGCGAGGGATCACGGAATCCGCCCTCTCGAGAAAAATCCGGAGATCAAAGGGCGTTGCGGAAAATGCCTTCGATATCCGCCTGATTCGCCTGGCGTGGATTGGTCAGGCCGCAGGCATCCTTGAGGGCGTTGCTGGCCAGGGTCGGAATATCGTCGGCCTTGACACCCAGTGCGCTCAGGCCGGACGGAATGCCGATGTCGGCCGAGAGTGTCCGGATTGCGGCCAGGCAGCGCTCGGCGTTGACCACCACGCTTGCACCGGCTTCCGCCGCGCCAAGCGCCTGCGCCACGTCGGCAAGACGTTCGGCCGACACGCCGGCGTTATAGGCTTCGACATGCGGCAGCAGAATGGCATTGCACACCCCGTGCGGCAGGTTGTAGAAACCACCCAACTGGTGGGCCATGGCATGAACGTAACCCAGTGAGGCATTGTTGAAGGCCATGCCGGCGAGGAACTGGGCATAGGCCATGGCTTCGCGGGCTTCCACGTCCTTGCCGTCGGCCACCGCCCGGCGAAGGAAGGCGCCAATCATCGAGACCGCCTTCAGGGCGCAGGCATCGGTAATCGGCGTGGCGGCGGTGGAGACATAGGCCTCGACGGCATGGGTCAGGGCGTCCATCCCGGTGGCCGCGGTCAGCGCTGCCGGCTTGGCCAGCATCAGCAGCGGATCGTTGACCGAAAGCAGCGGCGTGACGTTACGGTCGACAATCGCCATCTTGATGTGGCGGGCCTCGTCGGTGATGATGCAGAAACGGGTCATTTCGCTGGCGGTGCCGGCGGTGGTGTTGATTGCGATCAGTGGCAGTTGCGGCTTGGCCGATTTATCCACCCCTTCGTAATCGGCGATGCCGCCACCGTTGGTTGCCACCAGGGCGATCCCCTTGGCGCAGTCATGCGGCGAGCCGCCGCCGAGCGATACCACGCAATCGGCACCTGCTTCACGCAGCATCTTGAGGCCGGCTTCGACATTGCCGATGGTCGGGTTGGGTTGAGCGCCGTCGAAGATGCTCGCATCGATGCCTTGCTCGGCGAGCAGTCCGGCGACCTTGGTGGCAACGCCGCTCTTGCTCAGCCAGGTATCGGTGACGATCAGGGCATGCTTGAAACCGAAGCCCTTGATCGTGCGGGTCGCGTCGGCGAGACAGCCTTCGCCCATCATATTGACCGAAGGAATGAAGAAAGTACTGGTTGCCATGGTGTTATGTCTCCCTTGTGAAAAGAATGTCGATTTGTGTCCTCGCTGACCCGCCGCCACGGCGTGGCCGCGTTGCGGGTCGCGTCGGCTGGCCGGGCGGCAGCGAGTTTGTGGTTAGAAGAAGCCGAGCTTGGTTTCGGTGTAGGAAACCAGCAGGTTCTTGGTCTGCTGATAGTGGTCGAGCATGACCTTGTGGGTCTCGCGACCGATCCCGGATTCCTTGTAGCCGCCGAAGGCAGCGTGCGCCGGGTAGGCGTGGTAGCAGTTGGTCCACACGCGGCCGGCCTGGATGGCGCGGCCCATGCGGTAGGCGACGTTGCCGTTGCGGCTCCAGACGCCAGCGCCGAGACCGTAGAGGGTGTCGTTGGCGATTTCGAGGGCTTCGGCTTCGTCCTTGAAGGTGGTCACCGCGAGCACCGGCCCGAAGATTTCTTCCTGGAAGATGCGCATCTTGTTGTGGCCCTTGAACAGCGTCGGCTGGATGTAGTAACCGCCGGCCAGGTCGCCGTCGAGCTGGGCGCGTTCGCCGCCGATCAGCACCTGGGCGCCTTCTTCCTTGCCCAGCGCGAGGTAGGCCTGGATCTTGTCCATCTGCAGCTGCGACGCCTGGGCGCCGATCATGGTTTCGGTATCCAGCGGCGAGCCTTGCTTGATCGCGGCAACGCGAGCCAGGCAGCGTTCCATGAACTTCTCGTAGATCGATTCCTGGATCAGCGCGCGGCTCGGGCAGGTGCACACTTCGCCCTGGTTGAAGGCGAACAGCACCAGGCCTTCGATGGCCTTGTCGAGGAAGCCGTCGTCCTTGTCCATCACGTCGGCAAAGAAGATGTTGGGCGACTTGCCGCCGAGTTCCAGGGTGGCCGGGATCAGGTTGTTGGCAGCGGCTTGCGCGATGACGCGGCCGGTGGCGGTGGAGCCGGTGAAGGCGATCTTGGCGATGCGCTTGGAAGTCGCCAGCGGCATGCCGGCTTCGCGGCCGAGGCCATTGACGATGTTGAGCACGCCCGGCGGCAGCAGGTCGGCGATCAGTTCCATCAGGATCAGGATCGAAATCGGGGTCGATTCGGCAGGCTTCAGCACCACGCAGTTGCCAGCGCCGAGGGCCGGAGCCAGCTTCCAGGCGGCCATCAGGATCGGGAAGTTCCAGGGGATGATCTGGCCGACGACGCCGAGCGGCTCATGGATGTGGTAAGCCATGGTGTTCTCGTCGATTTCCGAGATGCCGCCTTCTTGCGAGCGCAGGCAGCCGGCGAAGTAGCGGAAGTGGTCGACGGCGAGCGGGATGTCGGCGTTCAGGGTTTCGCGGATCGGCTTGCCGTTATCGACGGTCTCGGCATAGGCCAGCAGTTCGAGGTTGGCTTCGAGGCGGTCGGCGATCTTGAGCAGGATGTTGGAGCGGGTGGTCGCGTCGGTCTTGCCCCACTTGGGGAAAGCGGCGTGGGCGGCGTCGAGCGCCAGCTCGATGTCTTCGGCGGTGGAGCGGGCGACCTGGGTATACACCTGGCCATTGACCGGGGTCAGCACGTCGAAGTACTCACCCTTGACCGGCGGCGTCCACTTGCCGTTGATGAAGTTGTCGTATTTTGCCTGGTAGGCAATCTTGGCGCCGGCGGTGCCAGGGGCTGCGTAGATCATGTTTGTCTCCTGCGGTTTTGTTGATTTGCGGATTGATGAAACGTTTCCCTTGTGGGTAACTCCAATTAGCAAACCGTGTGCCAGGTTTTCTGTTTTTTTAACTTCATGATTTGAAAAGGATTGCTGAATATGGCCCTTTTCGTGCGGGCGGGTCTTTCCTGTCTTGCGGACAGTACAGGTGTCACAAATTGGAACACTTGCGCGGCAGGCGATGGGAATGGGTGTACACGCGGAGTCATGGGTTCTATACTCGCCGCCAACCGGGCGCCGACCCGGTGAGGAGACAAGAAATGCCTGCTTTTTCCCCTTTGTCGCCGTCGCAATTGCGGCGGGCGCGCCGTCGCCTGCTGGAGTCCGGTGAGCCGGTGCTCGGCGACAGTATCGACGAGCGCCTGGCCCGTTCGTGGCAGCGCAGCCTCTCGGCGGGACTGACGCCGCTGGAGCGCCAGTGCCGCGACGAATACCTGAGCGCCAGCGAATTGCAGCGCCGGCTGGCGCGCAATCACGATCTGCTCAGCCATTCGCGACCGGTCATGGAATACCTCTTCGAGCAGGTGCGCGATAGCGGCAGCATGGTCATTCTTGCCGATCGCGACGGCGTTCTGATGGAAAGCCTGGGGGATGGCGGCTTCGTTGCCCGTGCCGAGCGGGTTGCCCTGTTGCCTGGCGCCAACTGGCACGAGGCGCGGCGGGGAACCAATGCCATCGGTACGGCACTGGCTGAAGGCGGCGGTATCGAAATTCACGGCGAGGAGCATTTTCTCGAGCGCAATGCCTTTCTCACCTGCGCTGCTGCGGCAATTGCCGGCGCCAGCGGTGAACTGCTCGGGGTGCTCGATATTTCCAGCGATCAGCGCGGACGTCACCCGCACACGCTCAGTCTGGTCAATACGGCGGCGCGGATGATCGAGAACCGGATCGTGCTTGCCAGTTGCAAAAAGCAGATCCGCCTGCACCTGCACACGCGCGCCGAAGGGATCGGCAGCGTTGCCGAGGGAATTGTCGCCCTTTCCGACGACGGCTGGATCGTGGGGGCCAACCGGGCGGGACTGGCCCTGCTTGGACTTGGTGTCGCGGATATCGGTGCAACCCCCTTACAGCGCCTCCTCGATCTACGGCTGCACGCCATTCTCGATCGGGCCAGGCGTCGCCCGGGGGAGGTCGTGCATTTGAGAAGGCACGATGGCATGGCGCTTTTTGCCCTGGTGCACGCCGAGGCTCCTCCGCTGACACATGCCCCGGTACAGGCTGCGCCCGCAAGCCCGCCGATGCCGCGGGATGCGCTGGCCCGGCTCGATACCGGCGACCGGGGTTGGCAGCTGGCGGCCGAGAAGGCGCGGCGGATTGCAGGCAAGGGCATTGCCCTGTTGCTGCATGGCGAATCCGGTGTCGGTAAAGAACTGTTTGCGCGAGCTGTTCATGAGGCCTCGCCGCAGCGGCAAGGGCCGTTCGTGGCCATCAACTGTGCTGCCCTGCCGGAAAACCTGATCGAGGCCGAGCTGTTCGGCTATGTTCCGGGGGCGTTTACCGGGGCGCGCAAAGAGGGCAGCATCGGCCGCCTGCGCGAGGCGCATGGCGGGACGCTTTTCCTCGACGAAATCGGTGACATGCCCCTGAGCATGCAGACCCGCCTGTTGCGGGTTCTGCAAGAAAAAGAGGTGATGCCGCTCGGTGGCGGGAAGGCGGTGGCCGTCGATTTCGCCCTGATCTCGGCGACCCATTGCCAGCTACGCCAGGCGGCGGATGCAGGGCGTTTCCGCAGCGATCTCTATTACCGGCTCAATGGCCTGACGCTCAACCTGCCGGCCTTGCGCGAACGGAGCGATCTGTCGGCCCTGGTTGCGCGGCTGCTGCGTACTTCCCTTCCCGAGGATGCCGACGCTGCCACGGAACTGTGTCTTTCACCTTCCGTGCTGGCGGCTTTTTCCACCTACGCCTGGCCCGGCAATCTGCGCCAGCTGGCGAGCGCCTTGCGTACCGCCGTGGCGATGCTCCTGCCGGGGGAGACGGAGATTGACTGGCTGCATCTGCCGGACGATCTGGTCGAGGAACTGCGGGCCGAAGCCGGAGGCGGGCGCCCGGCGTCTTCGGTGCGCGATGCCGCGGCCTGCCTGCAGGAAATATCCCGGCGTGCCATCGACGATGCCCTGGCTGCCTGTCGGGGCAATGTCTCGGCGGCGGCGAGGCGCCTCGGCATCAGCCGTCAGACGCTCTATCGCAAGCTGGCGGTTTGATGCCACGGGCTTGTTCGGGATAGATGATTTTTATGTTGCGCGGCTCTTGTTTTCTGTCATATTGCGATATACACTTGGATATATGACTTAAGTCATATGCCTCTAGGCAGTCAGGATACCCCAATTGATCCATCATCGTGGAGAAGAGAAATGACCAGCATCAAGACCATCGACAAGATTGACGCCCGTGAAATTCGTCGCAAGCTTGGCCTGAACCAGCAACAGTTCTGGTCGCAACTGGGCGTGACCCAGAGCGGCGGTTCCCGGTACGAAAGCGGCCGCAACATGCCGAAGCCGGTGCGCGAATTGCTGCGCCTGGTGCATGTCGAGCAGATCGACATCAAGAACGTCAAGCGTGAGGACATGGAAGTGATCGAGTACCTGAAGTCCCAGGATCTCGAAATGTTCAAAACCTTGAAAAAAGCCGCGCGCGCACACGCAAGAAAGGCTTCGGCCTGAGTATTCGGCCTGCCGCCAGGGGCGGCATTTTTGCCCTTTACGGCGGTTGACCGTGAAAGCGGGCCTCAGGGGGAAACCACGACTCCGAGGCCCGTTTCTTTTTCTATTTTTGCGGCAAGGCGTTGCAGGTCTTCGGCCGGCAGGGCGCTCAGGCGCGGCGCGGCCGCTTGTCGTGAGGGGCGGGCCAGGCCGTAGAGATGCACTCCGGCGAGGCGTCCGGCCAGTGGCTGCAACAGGTGGCAGTAGGCGTCTTCGGCCGCGATGTCCGGTGCTTGCCCGTCAAGGGCGAACCAGCAGGTTTGTACCCAGGTCGGCGCCAGTTCGGCGCAGCGTGCCAGTTGCCCGGCCACGCGCGCCGGTTGCAACTCGGAACCGTTGACGAGCTCAATGGCAGCCGCTTCGCCACGGTCCAGCTTGAACCAGACTTCGCCACCCCAGGCGCCCAGGCGGGCGATTCCCTGCTGCACGGCGGGGCGGTGCAGCAGGCTGCCGTTGGTGATCAGGCGCAACAGGACCCGTCCGCGTAGCTTGTGTCTTTCCAGGATTTCGATGACGGCATCGACGGCGGCGGCGAATTCCGGTGCGCTGGTCGGTTCCCCATTGCCCGAAAACGCGACATCGACAAGCCGCCGGGCCGATTCCGGCACGGCACGGGTCATGAAGTCGCCGTGCAGGGCGGCGTCGAGAAAAGTATCGAGTTCCTCGCGCAGCAAGGGCAGGTCGAGCGGCGGAGGGCCGCCGCGCGTCAGATTATCGACCTGGCAGTAAAGACAGGCCCAATTGCAGGCATTGTTCGGGTTGAGGTTGATCCCCACCGAGACGCCGCCGGCCCGGCGTGAAATCACGGGGTAAACATAGCGGAGGCCGGCGCTGTCGCGGCGGTGGTTGTCGGTGCTGAGCATGGGGGCATTGTATAATCGCCGTCCAGCCAACGTCCCGGAATTTCCATGCTGATCACGCGCCGCCTCGAGTTCGATGCCGGTCACCGCATCCCCGACCATAAAAGTCAGTGCCGCCATTTGCACGGTCACCGCTACGTCATCGAAATCACCTTGTCCGGCCAGGTCATCGACAAAGCGGGCGATGCCGCCAACGGCATGGTGATGGATTTCTCGCAGGTCAAGGCACTGGCCAAGGCGCACCTTGTCGATGAATGGGACCACGCTTTTCTCGCCTATGCCGGCGATACCGCGATTGTGACTTTCCTGAACTCCCTGCCCGATCACAAGACGGTCGTTCTCGACCGCGTGCCAACGGCGGAAAATCTGGCGCGCATCGCCTTCGACCGGCTTGATGCCGTTTATCGCGATACCTATGGCAACGCGCTGCAACTGGCGCAGTTGCGTCTTTACGAAACGCCGAACTGCTGGGCCGACGTGCACCGCGCCAGGCTCGACTGAGCGAGGGGAGGTCATGGCATGGTGCGCGCGCGTACTGCCCTGATCCTGACGGGAGGCGGCGCTCGCGCGGCCTACCAGGCCGGTGTCCTCTCGGCCATCGCCCACCTTGCCGGCAAAGGGTGCCGCAACCCCTTTCCCATCGTCTGCGGCACCTCGGCCGGGGCGATCAATGCAGCCGGAATCGCTTGTTCCGCCGATAATTTCACCCACGCGGTCGCACTCCTCAACCGGGTCTGGGGCAACATGCACGCCGGCGATATTTATCGGGCCGATGCGCCTGGAATCGCTGCTGCCGGAGCCCGCTGGCTGTCGGCGCTAGCCATCGGCTGGCTGACGCACCGGGCTCCGCGCTCGCTGCTCGATAATTCTCCCTTGCGGGCACTCCTCGCCCGCCACATGGATTTTCCCGGTATCGAAAGGGGTATCGCCGGCGGTCACTTGCATGCGGTGAGTATTACCGCTTCCGGCTATGACTCCGGTGAAAGCATCAGTTTTTTCCAGGCGCAAGCCGGGGTGGCCGATTGGCAGCGAGCCCAGCGCATCGGCGCAAGAACACAGATCGGTCTCGAGCATCTGCTGGCTTCGAGTGCCATTCCCTTTGTTTTTCCCGCCGTCCGCATCCATCGCGAGTACTTCGGCGATGGGTCGATGCGGCAGCTGGCGCCCATTTCGCCCGCCATTCATCTGGGGGCGGAAAAAGTCCTGATCGTCGGTGCTGGCCGGCGTCGCGAAACGGCGCCGCGTGGCAAGAGCGACGGCTATCCGTCGCTGGCGCAGATCGCCGGTCATGCCCTGTCGAGCATTTTTCTCGACAGTCTGGCGGTCGATATCGAGCGCATGCAGCGGATCAACCGTACGCTGGCCGCCATTCCCGAAGAGGTTCGCCAAAGTGCCGGCCTGGCGCTGCGGCCGTTGGCTACCCTCGTCATCGCGCCATCGCAGCGGCTCGATCTGATCGCCGCCGAGCATGCGCTCAACCTGCCCCGGGCCGTGCGGGCCTTGCTGACCGGCATCGGTGCGATGAACCGGCGCGGTGGGGCGCTGACCAGTTATCTGCTGTTTGAAAAGGCTTATACCCGGCGTCTGATCGAGCTGGGGCGGGCCGATACCTTGGCACAGGCCGGGGCGGTCGCCGATTTTCTCGAATTATGAGTCTGCCCATGCGCCAGGCTCAGCGCGCCAGCCTCTCGTAGAGCTTGACCGCCGTATCGAGGTGGCGCAGCAGGCGTTCTCCCTCGCTGGAGATCGCGCTCAGCTGGCGCCGTTGCAGCACACAGGCCAGGTCGGGGCTGAGAATGGCCAGGAGTCGCCGCCACTGGCCTTCGACTTCGTCGAGTTGCGCCAGCAGTTCCGGGATCGACTGGCTGGCATCGCGCAGGGTGGTGATGTTTTTCTCGAATTCGTCGATCGATGGGCCGCGTACCTGCTGGGCAATGGCCGGTGTGGCGTCGTCCGCATGCAGCAAAGGCTCGAAGAGCATGCTTTTGACGATTCTCTGGGAGAGCAGGCGGTTGCGTCCGGCGAGATTGACGTAGCTTGCTTCCGGGGTGCCGGCCAGGACCACAGCGCCGGATGTCAGGTGGTCGCAGGCGGCCAGCAGCTTTTCGCTGGCCGAAAATACCTCGCCTGATTGCGGCAGATCCGTGTTGATTTCAAAGAGCAGGTGGAGGAAGGATTGCCATTCCTCGCCAACCTCCGCCAGGCGATCCGCCGGTACTCGCTTCGGCCCCAGGGTTTGCAGCCGAGCCAGGTTGCGTTCGAACTGGGCGCGGGCTTCGCGCAGGCGAACGGAGGAACGCACCGAGGCAATCCGCTGTTTTTCCATCGCCCAGGCCAGCGCCATGCGTTGGGAGAGCAGGCGTTGCCGCCCACAGAGATTGATCACCGCTCCCGACGAGGGCGAACGTCGCCCCGATTCCGGGTTGGTGCGCGATTTGCGGGGAAAGGCGAGGCGGCGGGCGCTGGCGTCGTTGGAACGCTCGATCAGCGCCGCATGCTGCAGATGGATCTTGCGTCCGTCGACGGCAATCGCGCCGCTGTCGGTCAGCAGGCGCAGGCAGCGGGAAAAGGTTTCCGGGGTCATCCCCAGGCGGGCGGCCACCATTTTCTTGCTGGTCTTGAACTGGACGGTGGTTTCGCCGGCTGGCGTGATTTCATCTCCGGCCAGCGTGACCAGGTAGTCGAGCAGCTTTTGTGCGCCGGTGGCACCGGCCTGGCGACCGGCGATGTCGAGTTCGACAGCGCAGTGTGCGCGCGCCAGGGCCGCGAGGAGGGCGTGAGCAAAGCTGGCATGGCTGCCGGCCAGTGTTTTCAAGGCGCGCTGCTCGATGACCAGGACCAGGCAGTCGCTGATCGCCTGGCAGGAAACGAGGTAGCGTTCGCCGGCGAAGAGTTCCGCAAGTCCGAGCAACTGGCCGGCCTGGGCGATATCGAGCATCTTGCCGTCATCGCTCTCGGCCGAGGCAAAGCGACGCGCGGTGCCTCGCACCAGGAGAAAAGCCTCTTCGATCGTCTGCCCGGCTTCGTAGAGCGGCTTGCGCGCGGGGTAATCGACGAGACGGCTGGCCTCGGCCAGTGCAGCGATTCGATCCGTCGATAGGTCGGCAAACAATGCGTTGCTTGCCAGTACCTGGCGCTGGGCCCAACGCGAACCCTTGGCGGCGACTGCCACTTTCTCTCCTTCGACTCATCTGCCCCGGCGGCGGAACCAACATTCCGGATCGGGATCATAGCGGCCCTGTCCGTGGATGCCAAACCGTATTGTCGTATTTCTGGATGTGCCAGCAAGAAATTAGCGACAGGCATTCATGCCTGTCGCATTCATGCCTGTCGGTCAAACATGTTTTGGAAGGGGTTTGCATCCCCTCCCAAAACGGTCGCCTGAAACCCCGGCCTTCAGGCCGGGGTCGGCTCCCACCGCCCTGAAGGGCGGGGTTTCAAACCGGAGTTAGTCTTAAGATGAAAAACGGGGGGCCTGAGCCCCCCGCTGCCGGGATATCGACCGTCGGTCGATTAGTAAACGTCGTTCTGGGTATTGAAGACGTTGAACTTGCCGGTCGGTGTGACCAGTCGCTTGTCGCGGATGACGGCCTTGAGCTTGCGCGTCTTGTCATCGACGACGACGATCGCCGATTCCTGGTCCTTGCCGTTCCAGACCGAGAACCAGACTTCGTCGCCGGCCTTGTTGTACTCGGGCTGGACGACGCGCTTCGGACCTTCCTTGATCCCCGACCAGTCGCCGATCGGGATCAGCTCATAGCCTTTTTCCAGATTATTGACGTCGAAGACGGCAACCGACTGGCTGACGGCGGCTTCCGGGTTGAGGGTGGTGTCGACCCACAGGTTCTTCGACTTCGGATGCGTCTTCAGGAACAGCGAACCGCCGCCTAGGCCCTTGAGTGTGCGTACCACCTTCCAGGCGTTGTTCGGATGTTTCTGCGGATCGGTGCCGATCAGGGTGATGCTCTCGTCGCCGAGGTGGCCGGTCGCCCACACCGGGCCGAACTTGGGATCGACGAAGTTGGCGCCGCGGCCGGGGTGCGGCGTCTTGCCGACTTCGACCAGCTTTTCCAGCTTGCCTTCCTTGGTGTCGATGACCGCGATCTTGTTCGAGGCGTTGGCGGCATCCATGAAATAGCGGTGCGAGGATTCAAACCCGCCGTCGTGCAGGAAGGGCGCTGCCTCGATCATCTTGATCTTGAGATTGTTCAGGTCGCGGTAGTCGACCGAGTAGACCATCCCGGTTTCCTTCACATTGACGAAGAACTCCGGGTTGTAGTGCGAAGAGACGATGGCGGCAACGCGCGGTTCGGGGTGGTAATCCTGGGTGCCGACGGTCATGCCGCGGGTGGCGACGATCTTGCGCGGCTTGAGCGTATCGCCGTCCATGATCACGAATTGCGGCGGCCAGTAGGTGCCGGCAATCGCGTACTTGTCTTCAAAACCCTTGGCTTTCGAGCTTTCGACCGAGCGCGCTTCCATGCCGACCTTGATTTCGGCGACGGTATCCGGCTTCTCCATCCACAGGTCGATCAGGTTGATCTTGGCGTCGCGGCCGATCACGAAGAGGTAGCGGCCGGAGGCCGACATGCGCGAAATATGCACGGCGTAGCCAGTATTCAGGATGCTGACGATCTTCTTGCTGTCGCCGTCGATCAGTGCAATTTCACCGGCGTCGCGCAGGGTGACCGAGAAGAGGTTTTCCAGCTTGAGATTGTTCATCTTCTTTTTCGGCCGTTGCTCGACCGGGACGATGACTTTCCACGAAGCTTCCATTTCCTTCAGGCCGAACTCGGGCGGTGCCGGCGGTGTCTGCTGGATGTAGCGAGCCATGAGGTCGACTTCCTCATCGCTCAACACGCCCGAGGTGCCCCAGTTCGGCATGCCGCCGGCCGAGCCGTACTTGATGAAGACCTTCAGGTATTCGAGGCCTTTTTCCAGGGTCAGGTCGGGGGTCAGGGCCTTGCCCGTGGCGCCCTTGCGCAGTACGCCGTGGCAGCCGGCGCAGCGCTCGAAGAAGATGCGCTTGGCTTTCTCGAACTCGGCCTCGCTCATTTTGGGCGCCAGCGGGTTGATGTCCTGGTGCATCGCGACCTGTGCCAGCGGCGAGCCGGCGGCCTGGTAGGCCTGGGTCGGCGCATCGGTGTGGCCCCCGCCCTGGGCGCTGACCTGCGATGCCGACCAGGCCATCAGCCCGAAGGCCAGCCAGTGTGCTACTCGTTTTTGTGTTGCTTTCATTGAACCCTCTCCTTTTGGAAAAAACGGATGGGGTCGCAATTTCCGCGTGCCTTGCGCCTACTCCTTGACTGAAATCAAAAGACGGTTTGAGAACAGAAACCCGGCGCTGGAGCGCGGATTCGACTTGATATTAAGCAAGCGCATGCCGTGGGCGGGGGCGGGAGTCGTTTCTTTCAAGAGAAAAAAACCGTACTTTTCCTGGTCTTTTTCCTTCGCGACGCAATCGCGTAAGCTCGCCTCCTGATGTCGTGAATGAGGGGTGGGGTAATGCGCGTGTGGCGGGTGCGCGGACTGGTGCAGGGGGTGGGTTTTCGCCCTTGCATCTGGCGTCTGGCGAATGAAATGGGTTTGGCGGGCTGGGTGTGCAACGACGCCGCCGGGGTGAGGGTGGCCTTGGCCGATGCCGATGCCGGCGATGCGCTCTTTGCCCGCTTGTGCGCCGAACTGCCGCCGCTGGCACGGATCGACGCTATCGAGGCCTTGCCTGCCGCTGCCGACGACCTGCCGCCGGGTCGGGATTTTGCAATTCTTGCCAGCCGCGCCGGTGCGGCGGCGACCACGATTGGCCCGGATGCCGCTATCTGCCCGGCCTGCATCGCCGAATTGTGCGACCCGGCCGGGCGTCGCTGGCGCCATGCCTTCATCACTTGTACCCACTGCGGCCCCCGCTACACGGTCAGCACCGGCATTCCCTACGACCGGGCGCGTACCAGCCTGGCGCCGTTCACGCTGTGTCCCCCGTGCGCCGCCGAGTACGCGGATCCGGCCGACCGCCGCTTCCACGCCGAGACCACCTGTTGCCCGGAGTGCGGCCCGCGCCTGCAACTGCTGGAGGCAAATGGCGAGGTTTTCACGGTCGACCGTGAATATTCGCCAAAAAACGGCGAGGCCGAGGGCGAGCCCGGTTTGGCTGCTGCTGCGCCTGTCGATCCGGTGGCTGCAGGAGACCCGATTGCCGCGACGCTGGCCTTGCTGCGCGCCGGGCGGATCGTCGCGCTCAAGGGGCTGGGCGGTTTCCACCTCGCCTGCGATGCCGACAACCCGGCAGCGGTGGCCGAGCTGCGCCGGCGCAAGGGACGCGACGCCAAGCCGTTCGCGGTGATGGCCTTGAACGCGGTGTCGGTGGCCGACCTGGCGCAACCGACCGCAGCCGACGAAGCCTTGCTGACGGCACCGGCGGCGCCGATCGTGCTCTGTGCCAAGGGTGCGCGCGAGTTGCCCGGGGTCGCGCCCGGGCTGGCCGAGATTGGCCTGTTGCGCCCGAGCACGCCGCTGCACCTGCTGCTCTGGCACGAGGCCGCGGGGCGGCCGGCCGGTGTCGCCTGGCTGGCGGCGCCGTCGCCGCTGCGCTTGGTGATGACCAGCGCCAATCCCGGCGGCGAGCCGCTGGTGATCGACAACGCCGAGGCGTTGACGCGCCTGGCCGGGATCGCCGACGCCTTCCTGGTGCACAACCGGGACATCGTTGTCCGCTGCGACGACAGCCTGCTACGGTCGACGCCGCAAGGGCCGCAATTTTTACGCCGGGCGCGCGGCTACGTGCCGCTGCCGCTGGCGGTGCCGCCGGCCGGCGCAGCGGAGCGGGGCGGGCTGGCGCTTGGCGGCTATCTGAAAAACACCGTTTGCGTGCTGCGCGGCGAGCAGGCTTTCCTCTCGCAGCATGTCGGCAGTCTCGATAACGCCGCGACCCTGGCCTTCCTCGACGAATGCGTTGAACACCTGCTGGCGATCCTCGCCGTCCGGCCGGAGTGGATTGCCCACGACGCCCATCCCGACTACCCGTCGACGCAACTGGCGCAGCGCCTGGCCGCCGCGTGGGGTGTGCCGGCGCTGGCGGTGCCGCACCATGCCGCGCACCTGGCGGCGGTCGCGGCCGAGTATGGCGAATGCGGCGAACGCGGGCCGCTGCTCGGGTTGGCGCTCGATGGCGTCGGGCTGGGCAGCGACGGCGGCTTGTGGGGCGGCGAATTGCTTGCCCTCGACCTGCGGCCTGAAGTCGCGGCGGCGGCTGCCTGCCGCCGGCTCGGACATCTGCGTCCGCTGCCGCTGCCCGGTGGCGACCGCGCCGCGCGCGAGCCGTGGCGGATGGCGGTGGCGGCGCTGCACGCGCTCGGGCGCGGCGACGAGATCCCCGGCTGGCTCGCCGCAACCTGGCCGGAGCACCCTCTCGGGCCGCTGCTGCAAATGCTCGACCGCGGCCTGCGTTGCCCGCCGACCTCCAGCCTCGGCCGGGTGTTCGATGCCGCCGCCGGGTTGCTCGGCGTGCGCGCCGTCGCGGCTTACGAAGGGCAGGCGGCGATGGAACTTGAGGCGCTCGCCCGCCACTGGATCGCCGCGCATGGTACGCCGGCGCCGCTCGCCACCGGCTTCCGGCTGGCGGAGAACGCCGCCGGGCGGCTCGAACTCGACCTGCTGCCGCTGCTTGCGGCATTGGTCGCCGATGCCACGCCGGCACGGCAAGCCGCCGGCGCCGCCCTGTTCCACGTCACCTTGGCGGCGGCGCTGGAAAAATGGCTGCTGCTGGCGGTCGACCGTGAATATCGGCAAAAAGCGGTCGTGGGCGCGGAGCATGCCGCGAGGCCGGGTTCGGGAAGCGATACGGACGGCAATTCGGACGGCAATTCGGGATCGCGGCCGGTCTTCTATCTGGCCGGCGGCTGTGCCCAGAATGCCCTGCTGGTCGGCTTGCTGGCGGCTAGGCTGGCGGTACGGGGTTGTGAACTGCGCTTGCCGCAGGCGGCGCCGGCCAACGACGGCGGACTGGCCTTGGGGCAGGCGTGGTGGGCGCGGTGTCTGAGCAGAATTCGCGTTTGAAAAAATCCCTTGCCTTTTTTTAAAACTCCCCTATAATGGCGCTCCTCACGACGCCAAACGTGAAAAAACAATTGGTGAATGTTCCTCGATAGCTCAGTCGGTAGAGCGCCGGACTGTTAATCCGTAGGTCCCTGGTTCGAGCCCAGGTCGAGGAGCCAAATTGCTAGCGACTCGCGTTGCGAGTCGTTTTTGCATGTTGCCCATGTGGCTCAGTGGTAGAGCACTCCCTTGGTAAGGGAGAGGTCGGCAGTTCGATCCTGCCCATGGGCACCACGCCTTCTTCCGGGAACCACCCTGGAATATCCCATCATTCATCCTCTCGTATGTCGCGACGCCTGCTTCTGCTGGGCTTGTCCCTGCTCCCGCTGTTCTCCGGCTGTTCCGTAATCGCGGTGGCCGATGCCGCAGTGACGGTTGCGGCGACGACGGTCAAGGTCGGTGCGACGGTGGTCGAAACTGCGGTCGATGTGACGGCCGCCGGTGTTCGCGCCGTGGCCGGCAGCGGCGACAAGGACGACTGAGGGCCTGCGGCCAAGGCGCTTCGCCCGGCCGCCGCCCAAAAACCAAATCGATTTTGTTCAGTCGGTGCCGGCTTCGGCCAGTGCGCCGAGCACCGCGTTGACCGCCGGGATCTTGTCCTTGCCGCCCAGGTTACGGCAGTAGGCGCGGCCATAGACTCCGGTTAGGCCGGGATCGGTGGCGGTGTACAGAGCGACCGTCGGGGTATCGAGCGCGACCGCCAGATGTGTCAGGCCGGTATCGACGCCGACCACGGCGTGGGCGTTGGCCAGGAGTGCGGCCAGTTCGCCGATGCCTTGCGGCGGGACCGCCACCGCGTCGGGAATCGCCGCCGCCAGCCGGGCCGCGCGTTCGCGTTCGCGCGGGTTGCCGCCGGGCAGCACCGCGCGCAGACCCCGCCTTTGCAAGTCCCGGCCCAACTCGATCCAGTGCGCCTCCGGCCACAGCTTGTCGTCGCGGCTGGTTGCCGAAAGCAGCACCACGTAAGGGCCGGCCGGCAACCAGGGGAAATCCGCCGCGGCGGCAGCGATGCCGTAATCGGGACCGGTATCCGGGCTGTAGCCGAGTGCGGCGCCGGTCAGCAGCCGATTGCGCACTACCGCGTGCAGATCGCGCGACACCGGGTAGCGCCGGTCGTAAAAACGGCTGGCCAGCGGTTCGCGGATACTGGCGGCGTCGTAACCGGCCTTGGCCGCTGGCACCAGGCGGGCGAGCAGGGCGCTCTTGAGCAGCCCCTGGCTATCGATCACCAGGTCGTAGCGGGCGGCCTGCAGGCACTGGCGCAGGGCGCCGAGTTCCTGCCAGGTGCTCCCTTGCAGCAGTTGCTTGCGCCAGCGGCGCAGCGCTACCGGGATGATTTCATCCACCGCCGGGTGCAGGCGCGGAATCGCCGCGAAGCTTTCCTCGACGCACCAGTCGATACGGGCGTGCGGAAAATGGCGGCGGATATCGCTGAGCGCCGGCAGGTAGTGAATGACATCGCCGAGCGACGAGGTTTTGACGATCAGGAGGCGCATCGGCGGCTAAAATGGGCGTTTTGCAAAAGCCCGGATTATAAATGCCTGCCACTCGCCAGCCGCTGTCGGTCGTGATCATTACCTTGAATGCTGCGTCGCAGCTGGCCGAGTGCCTGGCCAGCGTGCACTTCGCCGACGAGGTGGTGGTGGTCGATTCGGGGAGCACCGACGGCACCCGCGAACTGGCGCTCGCCGCCGGCGCCCGGGTGATCGAACAGGCGTGGCTCGGCTTCGGCCGGCAAAAGCAGTTTGCCGTCGAGGCTGCGCGCCACGACTGGGTGCTCTGCCTCGATGCCGACGAACGGGTCAGCGAGGCGCTGCGGGGAGCGCTGGAAAATGCACTGAAATCGCCGTCGACCGTGACTGCCTACCGTTTTCCCCGCCGCAACCGCTTTCTCGGCCGCTACCTGCGCTACGGCGAAGGCTATCCCGACTGGTCGCTGCGGCTGTTCGACCGCCGCCAGGCACGCTGGTCCGACGACGCGGTGCACGAAAAAGTGATTGCCCAAGGCGCGGTCGGCACCTTGTCCGGCGACCTGCTGCACGACTCGGCCGAAACCCTGGCCAGCTACCTCAACAAGCAGAACCGCTATACCTCCCTCGCCGCCGAAATGGCAGTCGCCGCCGGCAAGCGCGCCGGCGTCGGCCGCGTGCTGTTCAGCCCGCTGGTCCGCTTCGTCAAGTTCTACCTGGTCCGCCAGGGCTTCCGCGACGGTTTGCCCGGCCTGATCCACATCGCCATCGGCTGCTTCAACAGCTTCATCAAGTACGCCAAGATGCGCGAACTGGCGTTGGCACGCGAGACCGGCGACAAGGACGGACGAGGCTAGGCGAGCGCCGCCTGGATTGCCGGCGCGGCATTAGCACCGGTAGGCGACGCCGCAACTTGCTGACCGTGCACCGCTTCCACTGCCGGCGTGGACAAAAAAAGGCGACGGGGATTAGCCGTCGCCCAAACCGAACGCCAAGGGGGCCTTGGCGTACCGCAGAGGTTCTTGAAACTTACTTCTTGCGCGGCGGCGGCACGTCGGTACAGGTACCGTGTGCGACTTCGGCCGCCATGCCGACGGTTTCGCCCAGCGTCGGGTGCGGGTGAATGGTCTTGCCGATATCGACCGCATCGCAGCCCATTTCGATCGCCAGGCAGACTTCGCCGATCATGTCGCCGGCCGACGGGCCGACGATGGCGCCGCCGATCACGCGATGCGTCTCGGCGTCGAAGATCAGCTTGGTGAAGCCGTAGTCGGCACCGTTGGCGATGGCGCGACCGGAGGCGGCCCACGGGAACTTGGCGGTCTCGACCTTGCGCCCTTCCTTCTTCGCCTGTTCCTCGGTATAGCCGACCCAGGCTACTTCCGGATGGGTGTAGGCGACGCCCGGAATCACTTGGGCATCGAAGGCCGCCTTGTGGCCGGCAGCGACTTCGGCGGCGACGTGGGCTTCATGCACCGCCTTGTGGGCGAGCATGGGCTGGCCGACCAGGTCGCCGATGGCGAAGATGTGCGGGACATTGGTCCGCATCTGGGCATCGACCGGGATGAAGCCACGGTCGGTGACGATCACGCCCGCCTTGTCGGCGCCGATCTTCTTGCCGTTCGGGGCGCGACCGGCGGCTTGCAGGATCATGTCGTACTTGACCGCTTCGCTCGGTGCGCCTTCGCCTTCGAACTTGACGTAAAGTCCGTCGTCCTTGGCGTCGACCGCGACCGTCTTGGTCTTGAGCATGATCTTGTCGAAACGGCTGGCGTTCTGCTTTTCCCAGACCTTGACCGCGTCGCGGTCGGGGCCTTGCATCAGGCCGTCGGCCATTTCGACCACATCGACACGAGCACCGAGGGTGGAATAGACGGTGGCCATTTCCAGGCCGATGATGCCGCCGCCGATGACCAGCATCTTCCCCGGGACAAAGCGCAGTTCGAGCGCGCCGGTCGAGTCGACGATGCGCGGGTCGCGCGGGATGAAGGGCAGATGCACGGCCGCCGAACCGGCGGCGATGATGCACTGCTTGAACTTGACGACCTTCTTGACGCCGGTTTTGTCCTGGCTGCTGCCAGTGGTTTCCTCGACCTCGATATGGTGCGGATCAATGAAAGCACCGTAGCCGCGCACGACCTCGACCTTGCGGCCCTTGGCCATGCCGGCCAGGCCGCCGGTCAGCTTGCCGACGACCTTTTCCTTGTGCGCGCGCAGCTTGTCGATATCGACTTGCGGCGCGGCGAAGGTGACGCCGAGGTCATTGGCGTGCTGGGCTTCCTCGATGATCTCGGCGACGTGCAGCAGGGCCTTGGACGGGATGCAGCCGACGTTGAGGCAGACGCCGCCGAGCGTTGCGTAACGCTCGACGATGACCGTCTTCATGCCGAGGTCGGCGGAACGGAAGGCCGCCGAGTAACCGCCGGGGCCGGCACCGAGGACGAGCATGTCGCACTCGATGTCGGCACCGCCGGCATGGCTGCCGGCTGCCGGTGCAGCGACCGGGGCCGGCGCCGCCGCCGGGGCGGCAGGCGCAGCAGCGGCACCCGCGCCGGCCTCGACCTTGATCAGCAAGGCGCCTTCGCTGACGCGCGAACCCACCTGGACCAAAACTTCCTTGACCACGCCGTTGACCGTGGATGGCACGTCCATCGTCGCCTTGTCGGATTCGAGGGTGGCGATGGCGTCGTCGATCTTGATCGTGTCGCCGACCTTGACGAACAGGTCGATCACCGGGACGTTATCGAAATCGCCGATGTCCGGGACTTTGACTTCAACCAGATTGCTCATGGTGCTCTCCCCTTACAGCGCGACGCGACGGAAGTCGGCCAGCAGCTGTGCGACATAGACGTTGAAGCGGGTCGCCAGCGCGCCGTCGATGACGCGGTGGTCGGCAGTCAGCGACATCGGCAGGGTCAGGCGCGGCACGAATTGCTTGCCGTCCCACACCGGCTTCAGGGTCGACTTGTTGACGCCGAGGATCGCCACTTCCGGCGCGTTCACAATCGGTGCGAAGTAGGTGCCGCCGATGCCGCCGAGACTGGAAATGGTGAAGCAGGCGCCGGACATGTCGGCCGGCTTGAGCTTGCCGTCACGCGCTTGCTTGGCCAGGTCGCCGGATTCCTGGGCGATTTCGAAGACCGACTTCTTGTCGGCGTTCTTGATCACCGGCACGACCAGACCGTTCGGGGTGTCGGCGGCGAAGCCGATGTTGAAGTACTTCTTCAGCACCAGGTTGTCGCCGTCGAGCGAGGCGTTGAACTCGGGGAACTTCTGCAGGGCCTTGACGCAAGCCTTGACCAGGAAGGCGAGCATGGTCAGCTTGGCGCCGCCACCCTTTTCGTTTTCCTTGTTCAGCTGGACGCGGAAGGCTTCGAGGTCGGTGATGTCGGCGTCTTCGTGATAGGTCACGGCCGGGATCATCACCCAGTTGCGCGACAGGTTCTGGCCGGAAATCTTCTTGATCCGCGACAGCGGCTTAACCTCGATTTCGCCGAACTTGGCGAAATCGACCTTCGGCCAGGGCAGCAGGTCGAGCACGCCACCGCCGGTGACGCCGCCGGTGGCGGCTGCGACTGGGCCGGAAATGGCACCGGAGAGCACGCCCTTGACGTACTTGGTCAGGTCTTCCTTGAGGATGCGGCCCTTGGGACCGGTCGCCGCGACCTTGCCCAGGTCGACGCCGAGTTCGCGGGCATAGGCGCGGATCGACGGTGAGGCGTGGATCTTGGCACCGATCGGCAGGGCCGGGGCCAAGGCGACCGGCGCGGCGGCCACGGTCGGCGCTGCGGCCGGGGCGGAAACCGCCGCCGCCGGAGCTGCCGCCGGTGCTGCGGCGACCGGTGCGGTGGCCGCAACCGCCGTGGCGGCACCAGTGGCGACCTTGATCAGCAGCGTACCCTGGCTGACCTTGGAGCCGAGCTGGACGAGAACTTCCTTGACCACGCCGTCGACCGTGGAAGGCACATCCATGGTCGCCTTGTCGGACTCCAGCGTGGCAATCGCGTCGTCGACCTTGATCGTGTCGCCGACCTTGACGAACAGGTCGATCACCGGCACGTCGGTGAAGTCGCCGATATCCGGCACCGTGACTTCGACCACGCTGCCGCCGGCTGCCGGGGCAGCGGCGGGAGCAGCCGCCGGCGTTGCGGCCGGCGTCGGAGCGGCCGCCTGCGGGGCCGGAGCGGCCGTAGCGGCGCTGCTATCGACCTTGATCAGCAGCGAACCTTCGCTGACCTTGGAGCCGACCTGGACGAGAACTTCCTTGATCACGCCGTTGACCGTGGAAGGCACGTCCATCGTCGCCTTGTCGG
Organism: Azonexus sp.; assembly: GCF_023150235.1. Lineage (GTDB taxonomy): Bacteria > Pseudomonadota > Gammaproteobacteria > Burkholderiales > Rhodocyclaceae > Azonexus. The sequence continues at coordinate 11,262 of NZ_JAKLLH010000032.1, read as the reverse complement.
ATTCCAGCGTGGCAATCGCGTCGTCGATCTTGATTGTGTCGCCGACCTTGACGAACAGGTCGATGACCGGCACTTCGTCGAAATCGCCGATATCGGGGACTTTGACTTCGATGATTTGGCTCATGTTGTCTCTCCCTCGCTTAAACCGACATCGGATTCGGCTTGGCCGGATCCAGGTTGTACTTGACCAGTGCGGCGGCAACCTTCTCGCGGTCGATCTTGCCTTCGTCGGCCAGCGCCTTGAGGGCGGCCAGCGTCACCCAGTGACGGTCAACCTCGAAATGGTGACGCAGCTTCTCGCGGGTGTCGGAGCGGCCGAAACCGTCGGTGCCCAGCGTCACGTAGGTGCTCTTGACGAAGGGACGGATCTGCTCGGCGAAGAGCTTGATGTAGTCGGTCGCAGCCACCACCGGACCAGTGCTGCCGGCGAGCTTCTGCTCGACGTGCGACAGCTTCGGCGCTTCCAGCGGGTGGAGCAGGTTCCAGCGGGCGGTGTCCTGGCCATCGCGGGCCAGTTCGTTGAACGACGGGCAGCCCCAGATGTCGGCTTCGACGCCCCAGTCGTTCTTGAGCAGGTCGGCGGCGGCGATGACTTCGCGGAAGATGGTGCCCGAGCCGAGCAACTGCACGCGCAGGTCGCCGGCGCCGCCCTTCTTGAACGCGTACATCCCCTTGATGATGTCGGCCTCGGCACCGGCCGGCATTTCCGGGTGCTCGTAGTTCTCGTTCATCACCGTCAGGTAATAGAACACGTCTTCCTGCTCGACGTGCATGCGGCGCAGGCCGTCCTGCGTGATGACCGCGACTTCGTACTGGAAGGTCGGGTCGTAGGAAACGCAGTTCGGGATCAGGTTGGAGAGGATCAGGCTGTGGCCGTCCTCGTGCTGCAGGCCTTCACCGTTCAGCGTGGTGCGACCGGCGGTGCCGCCGATCAGGAAGCCGCGGGCACGTTGGTCGCCGGCCGCCCAGCAGAGGTCGAGCACGCGCTGCATGCCGAACATCGAATAGCAGATGTAGAAGGGGATGGTCTGTACGCCGTGCACCGAGTAGGCGGTGGCGGCGGCGATCCAGTCGCTCATCGCGCCGGCTTCGTTGATCCCTTCCTGCAGCACCTGGCCGTCCTTGGACTCCTTGTAGAACATCAGCTGGTCATGGTCTTCCGGGACGTAGTTCTGGCCTTGCTGGTTCCAGATGCCGACCGCGCGGAACATGCCTTCCATGCCGAAAGTGCGGGACTCGTCCGGCACGATGGGCACGACGTTGCGACCGACCTGCTTGTCCTTGAGCAGCATGTTCATGATGCGGACGATGGCCATGGTCGTGGACAGTTCGCGGCCTTCACCGGACGCCTTGAGCAGCGCATCGAACTTGTCGAGGCCAGGGATCGCCAGCGGATCGGCCTTCTGCCGACGCTGCGGCAGGAAGCCGCCGAGCGCCATGCGGCGTTCGCGCATGTACTGGTATTCCGGGCTGTCCTCGGCAAACTTCAGGTAGGGCAGCTCTTCCAGCTTGTCGTCCGGCACCGGCAGGTTGAAGCGGTCGCGGAAGCGGCCGATCTGCTCCTTGTCCATCTTCTTCTGCTGATGGGAAATGTTCATCGCTTCGCCGGCCTGACCCATGCCGAAGCCCTTGATGGTCTTGGCCAGGATCAGGGTCGGCGCGCCCTTGTGGGTGACGGCGGCGTTGTAGGCGGTGAAGATCTTGAAGATGTCGTGGCCGCCGCGGTTCAGGTTCCAGATTTCGTCGTCGGTCCAGTCGGCGACCAGTTCCTTGAGTTCCGGGGTGTTGAAGAAATACTCGCGGACGTAGGCGCCGTTCTTGGCCTTGAAGGTCTGGTACTCGCCGTCGCAGAGTTCCATCATCCGCTTCTTGAGGATGCCCTTCTTGTCGCGGGTAAACAGTGCATCCCAGTGGGTGCCCCAGATCAGCTTGATGACGTTCCAGCCGGCCCCGCGGAATTCGGATTCGAGTTCCTGGATGATCTTGCCGTTGCCGCGCACCGGACCGTCCAGACGCTGCAGGTTGCAGTTGATGACGAAGATCAGGTTGTCGAGCTTTTCACGGCCGGCCATGCCGATGGCGCCGAGCGACTCAACTTCGTCGGTCTCGCCGTCGCCGAGGAAGGCCCAGACCTTGCGCTGTTCGGCCTTGGCGGCATCGATCAGGCCGCGCGACGCCAGATACTTCATGAAGCGGGCCTGGTAGATGGCCTGGATCGGGCCGAGGCCCATGGAAACAGTCGGGAACTGCCAGAAGTCCGGCATCAGCCACGGATGCGGGTAGGAAGAGATGCCCTTGCCGTCGGTTTCCTGGCGGAAGTTGTCCATCTGCGACTCGGTCAGACGGCCGAGCATGAAGGCGCGGGAATAGACGCCGGGGACGGAGTGGCCCTGGAAAAAGATCAGGTCGCCACCGGTGTCATGGTCGATGCTCTTCCAGAAATGCGAAAAGCCGACGTCGTAGAGGGCGGCGGCCGAGGCGAAGGAGGCAATGTGGCCGCCGACGTTGGTGTGCTTGTTGGCGCGGACGACCATCGCCATCGCGTTCCAGCGGATGTAGGAGTGAATCTTGATCTCCAGGTCCGGGTTGCCGGGGTATTTCGGCTGCTGGTCGGCGGGGATGGTGTTGATGTATTCGGTATTGGCGGAATACGGGATATCGATGCCGTCTTCGCGGGCTTGGCCGATCAGCTTCTCGATCAGGTAGTGGGCACGCGCCGCACCTTCCTGGGTGATTACCCCTTCGAGTGCTTCAATCCATTCGCGCGTTTCCTGGGGGTCGACATCCTGCGGGTCGGGCAGTGCATTCGGCTGGTCGGCCATGGTTCGTCTCCTACGGTGGTTGCTCTTATGTCGTGCCGGGTGGGCGCGACAACTCTAACGCTTTCGGGAGTCACCGGGGTATCCGGGTACTCCCTTTGTCCAAGAATGATTTTCCGCATTGTAAAAACTGAATTCGCATTGCGCAATACGGTCGAGTGATTTTTTTCGTATTCCGCATGTTCGGTTGAAAGCGATACAGGAAATGGCTTCAATTGGCTGTTGATTGAGTTACATCAACCGGGGGCAGGCAAGTCCTTCCTAGAATCGCGGTTTTTCCACTTTTTCTGGGGGTTACATGGCCGCAGTCATGCCCGCACCGGCTGCCAGCCGGCTCTTTTTGTCCGGTAACGAAGCCGTTGCCCGCGCTGTTTGGGAGGCCGGCACTCGGGTCGCCGCCGCTTATCCGGGCACGCCGGCGACCGAGATGCTTGAAGTCCTCTCGACCTATCCTGATATCTATGCCGAGTGGTCGGTCAACGAAAAGGTTTCGCTGGAAGTGGCAATCGGCGCCGCTTACGCCGGCTCGCGCGCTTTCTGCTGCATGAAGCATGTCGGGATGAACGTCGCCTCGGATGCGCTGATGACCCTGACCTTGACCGGCGTGGTCGGCGGTCTGGTGATTGCGATTGCCGACGATGTCGGGTTGTCGTCGTCGCAGAATGAGCAGGATTCACGCTTCTGGGGGCGTTTCGCGCATGTGCCGGTCTTCGAGCCGGCCGATTCGCAGGAAGCCTATGCCATGACCCTGGCGGCCTACGAGCTCTCCGAGCAGTTCCAGGTGCCGGTGATCCTGCGCATGACCACTCGCATCAATCACGTCAAGGGCCTGGTCGTCGTCGGTGAGCGCGCATCGCGCGCCGGTGCCGGCTTCAAAAAGGATCCGGCGCGTTTCGTCATGGTTCCCGGCAATGCCGGGCGACGTATTCCGCTGATGTTCAAGCGCGACGGTGAATTGCGCAGCGCGGCCGAACAGTCGCCGCTCAATTACATCGTTGCCGGCAGCGACCGCCGGGTTGGTTTCATCACTTCCGGTCCGGCTTTCGAGCACGTGCGCGAAGCCTTTCCCGAGGCACCGGTGCTGAAGCTGGGCTTCTCCTGCCCGCTGCCTTTCGACAAGTGCCGCGAACTGGCGGCGCTGGTCGAGCAGGTGGTGGTGGTCGAGGAAGTCGAGCCGCTGGTCGAAACCGAGTTGAAGGCGCGCGGGATTGCCGTTGTCGGCAAGGAAATCCTGCCTTTGCAGGGCGAACTGTCGCCGAATGTGCTGAAGCCGGCGATTGCCCGTCTGCTGGGCGAACCGGTCCCGGATATTCCGCCCGCACCGGCCAAGGTCTTCCCGCGGCCACCGACGATGTGTGTCGCCTGTCCGCACCTGGGCGTCTATTACACCTTGTCGCAGGTGCGCAATCTCAACATCTCCGGCGACATCGGCTGCTATACCCTCGGTGCCGGCCACCCTTGGCAGGCGATGGATACCTGTGTCTCGATGGGCGCCTCGATGGGCATCGCGCTGGGCATGGACAAAGGCCGTGGCGAGAGCGACAAGGACAAGCGCATCGTTGCGGTGATCGGCGACTCGACCTTCCTGCACATGGGCATGCAGGGCCTGCTCGACATGGTCTACAACAAGGCCAACGTCACCGTGCTGCTGCTCGACAACCGCGCGGTCGGCATGACCGGCGGCCAGGACAATCCTGGCAACGGCCGCGACATCTACGGCGAGGATGCGCCACGGGTCGACTTCGCCAAGCTCTGCGCCGCTCTCGGGGTCAAGCAGGAGCGCATTCACACGGTCAACCCCTACGAATTGCCGGTTTTGTTCAAGACCGTTCGCGACGAAGTCAAGGTGCCGGACGTGTCGGTGATCATCACCGACCAGCCCTGCGTGCTGATCAAGGACTACCACAAGCTCAAGCCTTACGAAGTGCATGACGACAAGTGCACCGGTTGCGGCAACTGCCTTGACGTCGGCTGCCCGGCCATCCATGTCACCCGCCGCGGCAAGCAGACCAAGGCTTCCGGGCGCGAGGTCGATCTCGCCTTCGTGCGCATCGAGTCGTCGGTGTGCACCGGCTGCGGCCTCTGCCTGCAACCTTGCGCGCCGGATGCGATCCAGCATTATGTGCCGGTATCGCCGATCAAGTTGATGACCAAGGGAGGCTGCGCGGTATGAGCACGACCAGCAATATCCTCGTCGTCGGCATCGGCGGTCAGGGGGTGATGACCGCCACCGAGATTCTCGCCGAGGCCGCGATCGCGCTCGGCCACGACGCCAAGAAAACCGAGGTCGCCGGCATGGCGCAACGTGGCGGTGTGGTTTCGTCGCACCTGCGCTTCGGGCCCAAGGTCCAGTCGCCGCAGATTGCTCCGGGCGAGGCCGATGTCCTGCTTGCCTTCGAGGCGGCCGAAGCCCTGCGCTGGCGGCACATGCTGCGGCCGGGCGCCATTGCACTGGCCAACAACTCGCGGCTGGTGCCGCCGGTGGTCGAACTCGGTCTCTTCGATTATCCGGAAGATCCGATTGCCGCGATCCGTGCTGCCGGTACCGACGTGGTTGCCTTCGACGCAACTTCGATTGCGCTCGAACTCGGCGAAATTCGCCTCGGCAATACCGTGATGCTCGGCGCCATCGCCGACCACCTGCCGTTCCCGGCCGACGATCTGCTCGCCTGCGTGCTGCGGCGTTTTCAGCGCAAGGGCGAAAAGCTGGTCGAGCTCAACCGCCGTGCATTCGAGGCGGGGCGTGCCGCCGTCTCGGATGCCGCCTCCGCTGCCTGAGCGTATTCGGGGTGACCGGCATTCCCGGTCGTCGCTGCAGTCGCCAACCGGCTGCGCCGGCGGCGACCAAGCTGCCGGTCTCTGGTAAAATCCTGAAAGTTCAAAGGGAAAGGCCCGGCCTTTCCCCTTTTTCTTTTTGCTTGGATGCGACGATGACGGCACAAATTATCGATGGCAAGGCGCTGGCGGAAGAACTGCGCCAGAGCTTCAAGGCCCGTGTGGAAACGCTGACTGCCCAGGGGCACCAGCCCGGGCTGGTGGTCATTCTGGTCGGCGAAGACCCGGCCTCCCAGGTCTATGTGAAGAACAAGGTCAATGGCTGCCTGGCCATCGGCATGCATTCCGAAAAGATCGTGTACGACAAAGACGTCGATCAGCAGGTGGTGCTCGACAAGATCGCCGAACTCAACGCCGATCCGTCCATCCACGGCATCCTGGTGCAGCTGCCGCTGCCCAGGCACTTCGACGAAGAGAAAGTGCTCGAAGCCATTTCCGCCGAGAAGGACGTCGATGGCTTCCACGCCGAGAACGTCGGGGCCCTGTCGCAAGGCGCGCCGCGCTTCATCCCCTGTACCCCGTACGGCGTGATGAAGATGTTCGAGAAGGGCAATGTCGATCTGACCGGCCAGGAAGCCGTGGTCATCGGCCGTTCCAACATCGTGGGTAAACCCATGGCGATGCTGCTGATCAACGCCGGTGCCACCGTGACGGTCTGCCACTCCAAGACCCGCGATCTGAACTTCCATACCCGGCGCGCCGACATCGTCGTCGCTGCCGTCGGCAAGCCGAAGTTCGTCAAGGGCGACATGCTCAAGCCGGGCGCCGTGGTCATCGACGTCGGCATCAATCGTCTGCAAGAAGGGCCAGATGCGGGCAAGCTGTGCGGCGACGTCGATTACGAAGACTGTCTGAATGTCGCCGGCCAGATCACGCCGGTGCCGGGCGGTGTCGGCCCGATGACCATCACCATGCTGCTGGCCAACACCATCGAAGCGGCCGAGCGCAAGGCAGCCGTTGAGGCAGGTGCGCGCAAATGAGCGATAGGGCGCAAACCCGGAAAATTTCCGTCGGCATCGTCATGGGTTCCGACTCCGACTGGCCGACGATGCAGGCCGCCGCCGTGATCCTCAAGGATTTCGGCGTCGCTTTTGAAGCCCGCGTCGTTTCCGCTCACCGTACCCCCGACCTGCTCTTTGAATACGCCGAGCAGGCCGGGCCGCGCGGCTTGCAGGCGATCATCGCCGGCGCCGGCGGTGCCGCCCACCTGCCGGGCATGCTCGCCGCCAAAACGACGGTGCCGGTGCTCGGCGTGCCGGTGCAGTCGCGGGCGTTGTCCGGGGTCGATTCGCTGCACAGCATCGTGCAGATGCCCAAGGGCATCCCGGTCGCCACCTTCGCGATTGGCGAAGCCGGCGCCGCCAACGCCGCGCTGTTCGCGGTGGCGATGCTGGCCAACAGTGATGCCGCGCTCAACGCCAAGCTGCAGGCTTTCCGTCAGGCTCAGACCGACAAGGTGCTGGGCATGAAGCTGCCGGAAGTGTGATTCATGACAGAGGCGGCCATGCGTTTTGATGGTGACGCGATGCAGCAGCGTATTTTGGTGCTGCGAGGTGAGCGTGTCATGATCGACAGCGATCTGGCTGAGTTGTACGGCGTAGAAGCGAGAGCACTCAATCAAGCAGTGAAACGGAATCTCGAACGTTTTCCCGTGGATTTTTCGTTTGTGCTGACCAAAGAGGAGAAGCAAGAGGTCATCACAAATTGTGATCACCTCGCCAGGCTCAAATACTCACCGCATCTGCCCCGTGTGTTTACGGAGCATGGAGCCATCATGGTCGCCAGTGTGTTAAACAGCCCCCGTGCCGTTGAAATGAGCGTATTTGTGGTGCGGGCTTTCGTGCGCTTGCGTCAATTGCTGGTTGAGCATCAGGATCTGGCGGAGCGACTTGACGAACTTGAGGCGCACGTTGCCCGGCACGATAACACCTTGTCCACCTTGGTGGCGACCATCCGGCAGATGGCAACGCCGCCGGTTTCGCCTTCTCGCCAGATTGGCTTCATCCGCGATTCCGAGGATTAAAAATGACGATTCTTCCGCCCGCGACGCTGGGCATGCTCGGTGGCGGCCAGCTCGGCCGCTTCTTCGTTGCCGCCGCCCATGAATTGGGCTACCAGGTCTGGGTCCTTGACCCGGATAAAAACAGCCCGGCGGCGCAGATCGCCGAGCGGCATTTCTGCGTCGCTTACGACGACTACGCGGCACTCGACGAATTCGCCGCCGGTTGCGCGGCGATCACCACCGAGTTCGAGAACGTGCCGGCCGGCACCCTCGACTACCTGGCCAAATTCGTGCCGGTGCGTCCGCACGCCGGTGCCGTCGCGATTTGCCAGCATCGGGTCAGCGAAAAGAGCTTCCTGCGCGACAACGGTTTCCCGCATGGCCCCTTCCTCACGGTCAACAACGAAAACGACCTGAAAGCAGCGCCGGCCAGCCTCTTCCCGGCGATCCTCAAGGTCGCCCGCTTCGGCTACGACGGCAAGGGGCAAGCGACAGTTAACAACGTCGAGGAAGCCCTGCTCGCTTTCGGTCATTTCAAGGGCGAGCAATGCGTGCTCGAACAGCGCCTGCCGCTCGACTACGAAGTTTCGGTGGTGCTGGCGCGCGATGAAAACGGCCGGGTCGCCTGCTTCCCGACCGGCGAGAACCAGCACACCCGTGGCATCCTCGATGTCTCGATCGTGCCGGCACGCGCCAGCGGCTGCGTGATGAGCGACGCCGAGGACATCGCTGCCCGGATTGCCGAAAAGCTCGGCTACATCGGCACCATGGGCGTCGAGTTCTTCGTCAGTCGGGGCCAGCTGCTGGTCAACGAAATGGCGCCGCGCCCGCACAACAGCGGCCACTACACCATCGATGCCTGCGTCACCGACCAGTTCGAGCAGCAGGTGCGCGCCCTGTGCGGCCTGCCGCTGGGCGAAGCGCGTGCGCATTCGGCGTCGGTGATGGTCAATCTGCTCGGCGACCTGTGGTACGACGGCGATACTTACCGCGAGCCGGATTGGGCCAAGCTGCACGCGCTTCCGAACCTGAAACTACATCTGTACGGCAAGCACCACGCCCGCCCCGGCCGCAAGATGGGCCACTTCACCGTGATCGGCAACGATCCGGCGCAGGTGCAGCAGGCTGCGCTCGCCGCCCGTGCCGCCATCGGTATCAAGGACTGATGGTTCCGAGCGCCGCCGATTTCGCCCGCGCCGTCGAGTTGCTGCTCGCCGGCGAACTGGTCGGCCTGCCGACCGAGACGGTCTATGGCCTGGGCGCCGATGCCGCCAATCCGGCGGCGGTGGCCAAAATCTTCGCCGCCAAGGGCCGCCCGGCCGACCATCCGCTGATCGTTCATGTCGCCGGCCACGATGCCGTCGACCAATGGGCCGAGCAGGTGCCGGCGGTCGCCTGGGAATTGATGGAAACCTTCTGGCCCGGCCCGCTGACCTTGATCCTGAAGAAACAGGCCTGGGTGCCGGACGCCGTCACCGGCGGCCAGGAGACCGTCGGCCTGCGTGTGCCGGGACATCCGGTTGCGCTCGAATTGCTGCGCCGCTTTGCCGCCGCCCGTCCCGGGGCCGCCGCCGGCATCGCCGCGCCGTCGGCCAACCGTTTCGGCCGGATCAGCCCGACCACGGCGGCGCACGTCGCCGAGGAGCTGGGCGACGCCGTGCCGTTGATTCTCGACGGCGGCGCCTGCGCGGTCGGCATCGAATCGACGATCATCGACTGCTCGCGCGGCGAACCGGTGGTGCTGCGCCCCGGCCACATTTCGCCGCAACATCTGGAAGCGGTGCTCGGCCGCGTGCCGGCCATCGAAATCAGCCACGGCGCACCGCGGGTTTCCGGCTCGCTCGAGGCCCACTACGCGCCGCTGACGCCGTTGCGCCTGGTCGCCGGCGAGCGCCTGCTCGACTTTCTCAATGCCCAGCGTCATCGCGGCGGCAAGTGCGCGGTGATCAGCCCCAATCAGCCGCCGCAGGCCGGGATGCCGCACGTCTGGCGGCTGCTGCCGGCCGATCCGGTCGGCTACGCGCATGACCTTTACGCCGCATTGCGCGACATGGACCACGCCGGCGTCGACCTGATCGTCGTCGAGTCGCTGCCGACAGGCGCCGAGTGGGCCGCCGTCGCCGACCGCCTGCGCCGCGCCGCCGCCGGTTCCGGCGGCGCCTGAGTCGGGCACGGACGGCAACGCAGAAAGCTTCATCGGTTTTGGTGCTTTTGCACGGTCGACCGTGTAAAAGCGCGAATTTCCCCGCTTGGCCCAGGCTACAGATTCATCAACTTCTCGACCTTGGCGGCACAGATCAGGTCGTTGTCCGAGAGTCCGTCAATCGCGTGCGTCGAGTAGTGCACGCGCACCTCGCGGTAACCGACGCGAGTCTCCGGGTGGTGGTCTTCGCGGTGCGAAATCCAGGCCAGGGCATTGACGAAGGCCAGTGCCTGGTAATGGTTGGCGAAAACGAAGGTTTTGCCGATGCCGTTACCGTCGACTTCCCAGCCGGGCAGGTTGGCCAGCTGGTCGCGGACGGCAGCGGCGCTCAGGGGCGCGATGCCGCCTTCGCAGGCTTGGCAGTGACGGTCGCCGAGGGTGCAGGTGCTCATGGCCAAACTCCGGAGTGCAGATAGTCCTGAGACCTGTCCTGCGGCCGGCGGTTCGCCGCACCCGCCTTTCGCGCTAAAATAAAGGGTTAGCTTTTACCGCATTGTTATTGAAAGGGTCAGCATGGCCGGACATTCCAAATGGGCGACCTGTGTGATCACCATAGCATAGCTTTTGAGTTGCGTCTAGTGGATTAAGTTGTTGATTTCATTGGTGTTTTTAAAGTTGCATTTTTACAACAATCAGTTGAAATCAGGCCGAATCAGGCGGGCTCTGTGTTTCTAGTGTGTTTCTATGTTCGACACAATTCTTGCTGACCTTCGGAGTCAGTTTGGTCCAAAAGTGCTGTTGGACCCTGCCGACCTGGCTACGGTGATCGGCATATCGGTAGGCCAGCAGGCCAACCTTCGGAGCGAGGGTAAGTTCCCTATTCCAGTTGAGAAGATTGGTAACAGGGTGAAGGTGTCTATCTATGAGCTGGCCAAGTATTTATCCGGCATGGCCAGACAGCACTCAAAAACAGAAATAGCCCAGTCCCCTGACAAGTTGAACAGGGCCCAGAAGAAGGCAACCAAAGGTTTGCTTGAAAAAAACTGGTGGGCTTTCCGTTGTTGGCAGGTCGTTGCTGTGATTCGGAAGTCCAGTCTGGAGCAGAGCATGTCTATCAACTCTTCGGATAGCACTTTTACCAAGACCAAGATGTGAATGTGGCCGAAAATGGCTTCAAATCAATTGTGAGCCGTTTTCTGTGGTGGCATAGGGTGAAGTGCTGAACCCAACCAGAAATCCGGCCTAAGCTTGCTTTATGGGTGAGCTAGAAATCAAAGCTCAAAAAGACATGTAAAAAAGCCCCTAATAAGGGGCTTTTTAGTTATGTGCGCCCAGCATGGGCGCACTCCTGCGGGTGCAAGTCCCGCCGCAAGTTGATCACAGCGAACGAAGTGAAGCGCAACTGCGTGAGGGTGACCGAGCGTGGGGAGGAAGCGTGGATCGTAATCTGCGAGCCGATGAAC
>NZ_JAKLLH010000007.1 GCF_023150235.1 Azonexus sp. | reverse complement strand
GCCTTCGACGAGTCCGACTTCGAGAAATTCTGAGCAGGAGCCACCCGATGGGACACCCCGCTCCACAGGGCGCCAATGGCCGTCCGGCAGCCAACTCTGCCGGCGGTACGCCGCAGCAGTACCTGACCTTCACCCTCGGCGGCGAAATGTTTGCCGTCGCCATCCTCAACGTCAAGGAAATCATCGAGTTCGGCACCGTCACCGAAATCCCGATGATGCCCACCTTCATCCGCGGCGTGATCAACCTGCGCGGCGCCGTCGTCCCGGTCATCGACCTCGCCTGCCGCTTCGGCGGCCAGCCGACCCAGGTCGCCCGCCGCACCTGCATCATCATCGTCGAACTGGTCGAGGGCGATCAGAAGCACGACATCGGCGTCATGGTCGATGCCGTCTCCGAAGTCCTCGAAATCGCCGCCGCCGAGATCGAACCCCCGCCCGCCTTCGGCGCCCGCATCCGCGCCGACTTCATCTCCGGCATGGGCAAGGTCGGCGGCAAGTTCGTCATCATCCTCGACATCGGCCGCGTCCTCTCCGTCGAGGAATTCGCCCTCCTTACCCAGTTCGCCGACAGCGACCCGGATTCTGCCGGCTGACCCCGGTCATGGAGCGAAAAATGCCGGTTTTCACGGTCGACCGTGAAAACCGGCATTTTTTCACCCTTGAAAAGCGGTTTTACCCGTTATTGCAAAACGACTGGGGCATGCGCCAAGGGAATCGAGTCCTTTCCCTTCCAGCAAAGGGGTTTCGCCAAGCGTCGACCTGCTCTCCCGTCATGCTTCTTCGTACCCGCAAGGCGTGACTTGGAAAGCATACGCCAGTATCATCCATTCTTCCAGACAGCCAACCGGCAACGGTCTGGCTCTCCGGCTGGCAGACTTCTGACGCATGATTGACTACACGACTCTCCCCTCGCGCGAAATCGAGCGCCTGTCCCGCAGCATCGGACCGGGGGAATGGGCCATCGAACGCCACCGGCCGATTTCGACGCTGCTCGGTTCCTGCGTCGCCGTTTGCCTTTACGACACGGCCGCACCGATTGCCGGGATGAATCATTTCATGCTGCCGCAGATGAAAAAAAGCGCCCATGCCGACGAAGACGTGCTGTTGGCCGGCGATGCCTGCATGGAAGCCTTGCTCAATGCGATGCTGACCCAGGGTGCGGCCCGCCACCGGATACGCGCCAAGGCTTTTGGCGGCGGTACGGTCATTGACGCCAACCTGCCGAATTCACTGTCGATCGGCAAGAAAAACTCCGATTTCACTCGCGACTGGCTTGAACGCGAGGGCATTCCGCTGATCGCCACAGACTTTCTCGGCCCCTGGTCGCGCAAGGTACTACTCGTTCCGGCCAATGGCGATGCCTACTGCAAACGTGTAACCTCCAGCCTGATCAAGGCCGAATCCCTGCGCCGCGAGCAGGAAGCCTACGCCGCCTCCCTGCTCAAGCAGGAAACCTCGACCATCTCCAAGAAAATCGAATTGTTCTGATGCAAGCACCTGCCATCACCGACCAGGAATTCGGCCTGTTCCGGCGACTGATCTACAAGATCGCCGGTATCAATCTTGCCGACAGCAAGAAGGTACTGCTCGTCGGTCGCCTGCAGAAGCGCCTGCGCCACCACGAACTGGACACGTTCACGCAGTACTACCGGATGCTCGCCAGCGGCCAGCACCCTGAAGAACTGCAGATCATGGTCGACCTGCTGACGACCAACGAGACCTATTTTTTCCGCGAGCCCAAGCACTTCGATTTCCTGGTCGAGGAAATCCTGCGCAAACGCCGCAGCGCGGGCAGCTTCCGCATCCTCAGCGCGGCCAGTTCGACCGGCGAGGAGGCCTACACCATGGCCATGGTCCTCGCCGAAAATCTCAGGAATGCACCCTGGGAAGTCGTGGGCACCGACATCAGCACCCAGGTGCTGGAAAAAGCCCGGCGCGGCCACTACCCGCTGGAACGCAACGAAGGCATTCCGCCCGCCTACCTGAGCAAATACTGCCTGAAAGGCGTGCGCTCGCAGGAAGGCAGCTTCCTGATCAGTTCGGAACTGCGCCAGCGCGTCAGCTTCCATCATCTCAACCTGACCCTGCCGGTACGCCAGGATCTCGGTCTCTTCGAGGTGATTTTCCTGCGCAATGTGATGATCTATTTCGATACCGACACCAAGCGCAAGGTGGTCGATAACCTCCTACCCTTGCTGGCGCCGGACGGATACCTGATCATAGGCCACTCCGAAACCCTCAATGGCATCAGCGACGGCCTCAACGCCCTGCGCCCGACCATTTACCAGAAAGCATAATCCATGGCAGACAAGATCAAAGTCATGATCGTCGATGACTCCGCGCTGGTGCGGCAAGTCGTTTCGCAAGCCCTGGCCAAGGAGCCAGGCATCGAAGTCGTGGCCACTGCCTCCGACCCGGTGTTCGCGCTCGACAAGCTGAAAACCCTGTGGCCGGACGTGATCGTCCTCGATATCGAAATGCCGCGCATGGACGGCATTTCCTTCCTCAAGAAAATCATGGCCGAGCGGCCGACGCCGGTGATCATCTGCTCGTCGCTGGCGGAAAAAGGCGCACAAGCCACCTTCGATGCCATGGCAGCGGGCGCGGTGAGCATCATCACCAAGCCCAAGGCCGGCCTCAAGGCCTTCCTCGAGGACGCTTCCAACGACATTGCCCAAGCGGTGCGCGCTGCCGCCCGCGCCAACCTGCGCGCACTGACCCGCAGCAGCGCATCGACCACCAGCGCCGCCGCCGCACTGATCAACCGGCCGAAGATTTCCGCCGACGTGATGCTGCCCCCGGGCGGCAGCCCGACCGCGATGGCGCGCACCACCGACCAGCTGATCGCGATCGGTACCTCGACCGGCGGCACCCAGGCGCTGGAAGCGGTACTGACCCGGCTGCCGTCGACCTGCCTGGGCATCGTCATCGTCCAGCACATGCCGGAAAAATTCACCGCGATGTTCGCCGAACGCCTCAACGGCCTCTGCGAAATCGAGGTCCGCGAGGCCAGGAACGGCGACCGCGTCATGCCCGGCCGGGCGCTGATCGCCCCCGGCGGCAAGCACATGATGGTCAAGCGCAGCGGCGCCCAATATATCGTCGATGTCGTCGACGGGCCGCTGGTCAACCGCCACAAACCCTCGGTCGACGTGCTTTTCCGCTCGGTCGCCAAGTTCGTCGGCGCCAATGCACTGGGCATCATCATGACCGGCATGGGCGACGACGGTGCCCGCGGTCTCCGCGAGATGAAGGATGCCGGCGCCAAGACCATCGCCCAGGACGAAGCCTCGTGCGTGGTTTTCGGCATGCCCAAGGAAGCGATCAAGCTCGGCGCGGCCGACCAGGTGATGCCGCTCGACCGCGTCCCCGACGCCATGATTTCCTACACCCGCAGCAATCTCTGAGCATCCCGACCCCGCCCAGTGGCGGGAACGACGCGCCTGCGACAGGCAAGAGTCAGCGGCTTTTTCTCATGAGCCGGCGACACCGCTACCCGGCTCAGCGACACAACCAGCCGGCGATCCCCTCGCCGGCGACAAAGCCGCTGGCCAGACAGGCGGTCAGCAGATAGCCGCCGGTCGGCGCCTCCCAGTCGAGCATTTCCCCGGCACAAAACAGGCCGGGATGGGTGCTCAGCATCAATCGCTCGTCCAGCGCCGCGAACTCGACGCCGCCGGCGCTGCTAATGGCTTCGTCGAGCGGGCGCGCCGCCTGTAGCGGCAAGGACAGCGACTTGATTGCTCCGGCAGCGGTGGCCGCCACGGTCAACTGCTCGGGGGTGCAGAATTCGCGCAAGAGGCCGGCTTTCACCCCTTCGATCCCGGCCTGCCGGCGCAAATGCTTTGCCAGCGTATCGCGGCCGCGCGGCCGCGCCAGGTCGGCGGTCAGCCGCTCCAGACTGCGACCGGGGGCCAGGTCGAGCGTCAAACTCACCGGGGCTTGCGCGGCCAAGGCATCGCGCAGGGGGGCGGAAAGCGCATAGATCAGGCCACCTTCGACGCCATGGGCGGTGATGTTGAATTCCCCCTGGCGCTGCACACCGGCCACGCTGCCGACCACCGCCTTGACCGGCTCGCCGGCGAAACGCTCGCGAAAATGACTGCTCCACGCCAGATCGAAACCACAATTCGCCGGCTTCAGCGCGGCCACCGGAATTCCCCGCGCCCGCAGCCAAGGCAGCCAGGCGCCATCCGAACCCAGGCGCGCCCAGCTACCGCCGCCCAGGGCGAGCAATACGGCATCGGCATCGACCGCAATTTCTCCGGCCGGCGTCGCCAGGCGCAGGCCGTGTATCGCCGGCCCCGCGTCGCGCCAGCCCAGCCAGCGATGACGCGCATGCAGGCGGACTCCGCGTGTGCGCAGGCGATGCAGCCAGGCGCGCAGGAGCGGGGCCGCTTTCATCCCGGTGGGAAAGACCCGGCCCGAGCTGCCGACAAAGGAATCGATGCCCAGGCCGCGCATCCAAGCCCGCAAATCCTCCGGCCCGAAGGCATCGAGCAGCGGTGCGATACGCCCGGCGGCGCAGCCGTAACGCGCTACGAAAGCGGGGAGAGGCTCGCTGTGGCTGATGTTCATCCCCCCTTTGCCGGCCATCAGGAACTTGCGCCCGGGCGAGGGCATGGCGTCGAAAATATCGATTTCCAGCCCGTCGACCGTGGATAAGCGCTCGGCAGCCATCAAACCGGACGGCCCGGCACCGATAATCGCTACGCGCGGCACGCCGGCACCTCCCGGGACACGACAGCCAGCGCGCCGACGGTACGCGGCACCAGGCCGACATGGTCTGCCTCACCCCCTCGAACATCGAGCTTCTGCAATTCCTCTTCTCCTTCCAGCCAGATCGTCCCTGGCAAGCGCGCCATCCGTGTTTTCCAGGAATCAGGGGGCGCAGTCTAGCAGCCCGCGTCCGAACCGAGAAAGCCCGGCTCAGGCGCGAATTTCGTCGATACGCAGCGATTTTCCGCAGCCTGATCCCTGTCTTTCCGCAGGGACTGCCGGGTGAGCACCCGCGCACACCGCAAACGGTGAAAAATCAGCGCGATCCACGACCTATCCGCTTCATCTGTTAACGCGGCTTTTTCAAGGCCGAAATCAGGTTTTTCAGGATAATGCAGCTGAAATCCACAGCCAGGCGGTCGGCCCTTCCCGACCTTTCGCCACCATCGATACCTTTACCCTCGCCGTCAGGAGCAAGAAATTAGCGACCGGCATTCATGCCTGTCGGTCAAACATGTTTTGGAAGGGGTTTGCATCCCCTCCCAACGGTCGCCTGAAACCCCGGCCTCCAGGCCGGGGTCGGCTCCCACCGCCCTGAAGGGCGGGGGTTCAAACCGGAGTTAGTCTTACGATGAAATCGACTCTCCACCGCCTTCGTTCACACGCCCCCCAACTGCTGCCGCTGTTGCCGATCGCGCTCGGGCTGTTGCTGCTGGTGTTCGACCCGGTGCCGCTGCAAAGCCTGCGCCATGCGCTGTTCGACCAGTACCAGCGCTGGCAGCCGCGAGCCGTCAGCGAGGTGCCGGTACGGGTCGTCGATATCGACGACGCCAGCCTGGCCCGCCTCGGCCAGTGGCCGTGGCCGCGCACCCGGATCGCCGAGCTGCTGGCCCGGCTGCAGGTGGCCGGCGCCGCCTGCATCGGCTTCGACGTGGTCTTTGCCGAAGCCGATCGGAGCTCGCCGCTGGCCGCCAGCAGTGAGTGGCCACTGACGCCGGAACTCAAGCGCCAGCTGGCCAGCCTGCCCGACCACGACGCAGTGTTGGGCAAACGCCTGAGCCAGAGCGGGGCGATTCTCGGCTTCGCCGTCGGCCAGCCGGAAAATGCCGCTTCCCCGGCGTCGACCGTGTATCCGCCGCCGCCCCCCTCGCCGGCCCGCTTCATCGAGGCCGGCGAGGGCGCCAGCGCCCGCCTGCCCGCCTTTGCCAGCGCCATCGCGCCGATCCCAGCGCTGGCCGCTACCGCCGGCGGCCACGGCGGGCTAGCCTTCATCCCCGACCGCGACGGCGTCGTCCGCCGCGTTCCGCTGGCACTGCGGGTCGCCGGCGAACTGCGCCCGACTTTGGTCAGCGAAACCCTGCGCAGCGCGCTGGAAACCCGCAACCTGATCCTGCGCGCCGAAGGCGGCCTGTTGCGCGAAATCCGCATCGGCGACCAGAGCATCCCGACCACGCCGAGCGGCGAACTGTGGCTCCACTACGCGGCGCCGGCCGCCGAACGCCGGCTGCCGGCCTGGCAGGTGCTGGCCGGCGAGGTCGACCCGGCGCTGCTCGCCGGCCACATCGTGTTGATCGGCACCTCGGCCAGTGGTTTGATGGACCTGCGCTTCACCCCGCTCGGGCAAATCGTCCCCGGCATCGACATCCACGCCCAGGCGCTGGAACAGATCCTCGCCAGCCAGTTCCTGCAACGCCCGGCCTGGGCTGCCGCGGGCGAAGCCCTGACCCTGCTCGCCGCCGGCCTGCTCGCCGGACTGCTCGGTCTGCGCCGCAAGGCCTTGTTCGCCGCCGCCCTGAGCCTGGGCCTGGCCGGCGCGCTGTTCGCCGGCGGCTGGCTGGCCTTCAGCCGCGGCGGCTTGCTGCTCGACGCCGCCTTGCCGGCGCTGACCGCGCTCGCCGCCTTTGCCGTCGGCAGCCTGGTGCACCACCGCCAGAGCGAACGCGAACAGCGCCGGGTGCGCACCGCCTTCGCCCGCTACGTCTCGCCCAACCGCGTCGCGCACCTGCTCGCCCACCCCGACGCGCTGCGCCTCGGCGGCGAACGCCGCCAGTGCAGCTTCGTGTTCACCGACCTTGCCGGCTTCACCACGCTGATGGAAAAAATCGACCCGGCGCAGGCGGTCGAGCTGCTCAACGCCTACCTCGACGAGATGATCGCGATCGCCTTCCGCCACGAAGGCACGCTCGACCGCATCGTCGGCGATGCGGTGGCGATCATGTTCTCGGCGCCGCTGGTGCAGCCCGACCACGCCGCCCGCGCGCTTGCCTGTGCGCAAGACATGGCGGTTTTCGCCGAACGCTACGCCAGCGAGCAGCAAGCCCGCGGCATCGCCTTCGGCCACACCCGGATCGGCATCCACAGCGGCGAGGTGATCGTCGGCAACTTCGGCGGCAAGCACATCTTCGATTACCGCGCGCTCGGTGACCCGGTCAACACCGCCGCCCGTCTGGAAAGCGTCAACAAGCAGCTCGGCACCCGCCTCTGCGTTTCGGCGACGACCCTGGCCGACTGCCCGGAAGCCGCCGCCCGCCCGGTCGGACGGCTGGTGCTCAAGGGCAAAAGCGAGGCCTTGGCGGTATTCGAGCCGCTGCCATCGGAGCTTCCCGCCGGCTACGCGCCCAGCACCGAGTACACTGCCGCCCATGCCCTGCTGAGCGCCCCGGTCGCCGACCGTGAGCAAGCACTCACCCTGTTCACCCGCCTGATCGCACAATGGCCGGACGACCCGCTGGTCCGCCTGCACTGGCAGCGTTTACGGGCCGGCGAAAGCGGCGATCTGCTGGTGATGCAGACCAAGTAGAACGGGATTTTTGCCGTTTGCCACGGTCGACCGTGAAAACCGGCAAAAATGGCGTAAAAAACCGGAGCACGACGGCTCCGGTTTTTTACGCTGCGGAACCGCTTCAGCGGACCGAGATTTCGACCCGCCGGTTCTTCGGTTCGGCGGTTTCGTCCGGGGTCGGCACCAGCAGGTTGCGTTCGCCGTGCGACTCGACGCTCAGCGCATGTACCTTGAGTCCCTTGTCCTTGAGCAGCGCGGCCATCGACTCGGCGCGCTTCAGCGCCAGCGCCTCGTTCATCTCGGCCTTGCCGACGGTATCGGTATGGCCAATCACCGAAACATCCGGCGCCGGCCGCTGCCGGACTTCGTCGAGAATCTGCGGCAGCAGCGCCTGCGATTCGGCGGTCAGCGCCACGCCGGCACTCTGGAAGTAGAGCAGGAAGCGCACCGGCAGTTTCGGCTGGGCCGCCAGCGCAGCACCGAAATCGCGTTCGATCTGCGCCTGGGGAATCGCCGCCGGCGGTGCCGAGCCGTCATTGGGCACGCCTTGGCCGGCGACGCTGACGCTCTGCTCGCCCTTGGCGCCCTTGACCTGGATCTTGCCGGTGCTGCCGTCCGGGTTTTCCAGCAGCACCACGTAGGATTTGCCGCCGCAGGCGCTCAGGGCGAGCGCCAGCAGTCCGGCAACGAGGCCGCGACCGAGCTGTTTACGGTCGACTGTGCAAAAAGACGAAAAACGCATCGCTTACTCCTCCTCGACCCGCACGGCGAAATGCGTGCCGCGCACGCCGATGATCCCGGCCGGCGTCGCCACCGACACCGCTTCCGGCTGCAGCTTGGCGATCACCCCGGAAACGTAGTTGAGGCTGCCCTTGGCCAGCTTGCTGCCGAGCTTGAGCTTGCCCTGGCCGGGCTGATACAGGTATTCGTCGACGCTGAGCTCGGTATCGGGACCGAAGGACATCACCGTTTCGTCCTTGAAGACGACGCCGAGGCTGCTCTTGGGGCCAGTGCGCAGGACGCTGCCCTGCTGCACCGGGGTCCCGACTGCCGCCTTGGCGGTCTTGCCGGCCGTCGTCACCGAGGCTTCGCCGCTGAGGTTCTTGACGTAGCCGATCGCTGCCTCCTGCGCGCCGACGCCGCTTGCGAGCCAGAAGGCCGCCAGCCAGATCGCATGTCGCATTGTTTTTCCCTCCTGATGGTCGAGCGGCCATTCTATCCCCGCTCGGGGCGGTGCAAAAGCCAGCCCGGCGGCAGGGGTATACTGGACGGACAGGAGGTGAGAATGCCCGCACTCAGAACCGATCCGCCCTCGTTGCCCCAGGAAAACCGCTTTGCCAGCTCGCTCTGGAGCGGTCGCATCCTGAACGGTGCCATCCTGCTCATTCTCGGTGGCGGCGGCCTGCTGTCCAGCCAGTGGCTGGAGCGTTACGTTACCGGGCAAAAGATCGTCGAGCTGACCCGTGCCAACCGCCAGGTCAACGACATGGTCAGCGCCTACGCCAAGGTGCTGGAGCAGTCGGCACAGACACTGGGTGCCGATTTTTCCCGGCAGTTCGAGCAGCTTGAACGTAACGAGAACGAGCCGGTACTCAGCGAGACACGCAAATTACCCAGTCTGCGCATGCGAGGCCAGTTGCTGAACAACGACATTGTCCGCGTCGACAATTTCTCGGCAGCCACCAAGGCCACCGCCACCTTGTTCGTGCGGGCCGGCGACGATTTTTACCGCATCGCCACCACCGTTCGCTCGCAGGGCGACAGCCGCGCGCTGGGGACACCGCTCGGACGCGATCATCCCGGCTATGCCGCCCTGATACGCGGCGAATCCTACACCGGCCCGGCCCTGCTCTTCGGGCGGCAATTCATGACCCACTACCGGCCGCTGCTCGACCGCCGGGGCAAACTCGTCGCCGTCGCCTATATCGGCATCGATTTCACCGAGGGCCTGAGCGCCCTGCGGGAGCGCATGCTGGCCTTGCGCATCGGCGACAGCGGCTACGTCTTTGCCATTGATGAGCGTTTCCAGCCCGGTCGCCCGATCGTGCATCCTGCTGGCGATACGCTGCAGCTCCTGGAACTGGACAATCCCGATACCCGCCAGATCGCCGAAAAAATACTGGCCGCGGGCAATGGCACCCTGCGTTACGCCTGGAAGAACGTTGCGCTGGGAGAACATCAGCCACGGGAAAAAATCCTCGTACATTCACGCTTCGAGCCCTGGGGCTGGATTATTGGCGCCAGCGCCTATCAGGATGACATCGACCGCGAGTTGCGGCCGCTCTACCTGCAACTGCTCGCCATCGGCAGTCTGGTCGCCACCCTGCTCCTGGCCACCTCGACCTACATCACTCGCCGCTTCCGCCTGGCCGAAGAACGCATCCAGCACGCGCGCGCCGCCGCCGAAGCCGCCAGCCGAGCCAAGAGCGAATTTCTCGCCAACATGAGCCACGAAATCCGCACCCCGCTCAACGGCGTGATCGGCATGATCCACCTCCTGCGCGAAACCCCGCTCAACACCGAACAGGCCGAATGCATCCAGCTCATTGAAAGCAGCGGCGAGGCGCTGATGACGGTGATCAACGACATCCTGGATTTTTCCAAGATCGAAGCCGGCAAGCTGGATATCGAAAACATCCGCTTCGATCTCGGCCCCCTGGTCGAAGCCTTGTGTGGACTGATGGCGATTCGTGCCAATGAAAAACAGCTCGAACTCGCCTGCGAGCTGGCGCCGGAAATTCCCCGGCAACTCTACGGCGACCCCGGCCGCCTGCGCCAGGTGCTGATCAACCTGCTCGGCAACGCCATCAAATTCACCGCTCGCGGCAAGGTGCTGCTGCGCATCGGCGGTCACCCCGGACGCCACGGCGCCTGGCTGCTGCGTTTTGAAATCCGCGACTCGGGTATCGGCATCGCCCCGCAACAACTCGCGGAACTGTTTTCACCCTTTGTCCAGGCGGATAGCTCGACCACTCGCAACTACGGCGGCACCGGGCTTGGCCTGTCGATCTGCAAGCGCCTGGTCGAAATGATGGGCGGAGAAATCGGCGCCAGCAGCACCCCCGGACGGGGTTCGACTTTCTGGTTCACCCTGCCCTGCCCGATTGCCGCCGAGGAAGCGGCGACAACACCGGCCACGGGCATCCCCGGCCAGGCTGTCCACGTATCCTCCCCCCTGCCCGCCCCCTCTGCCGCGCTCAAGATTCCGCCGTCCCTGCCGCCCATGGCAGACCCGGCGCAAGACGAACCGGCACCGGCGGCACAAACCGCGCCCACCCCGCCGCACCGGGGCCGCCTACTCCTGGTCGAAGACAATCCCACCAACCAGAAGGTTGCCCTGGCACTTCTGCGCAAGCTCGGACTGGAAGTGGATATCGCCACCAACGGTGCCGAAGCCCTCGCCGCCCTCGCCGAACATCGCTACGACCTGATCCTGATGGATTGCCAGATGCCGGTGATGGACGGCTTCGAGGCCACGGAAAAAATCCGCCGAGGCCTGCGCCAGGCGCGAATCCCGATCATCGCCCTCACCGCCAACGCCATGCAGGGCGACCGCGAACGCTGCCTGGCCTGCGGCATGAACGACTACCTGGTCAAACCGCTCAACTGGCAGCACTTGAAAGCCGCGCTCGAATGCTGGCTACCGAAAACCGGGGAAGACGCCTGAAGTGGAAGAATTTTCTCGCCGCTCGAAGCTCGCCGCCTCAGCGCCCGAAACGCTGTCGCTGCTCGAAGGCGACGGCGCGGCGCAGGTAGGCGCTGAATTCCTTCATCGCTTCCGGATGGTTGCTGTAGCCCTTGTCCTGGACTTCGGCGTCGACAATGGCATCGAGGCCGGCGGGGAGGGAAATGGCGGGGTAGGTCGTTCTGCGTTTGGCGGATTTCATGCGTTTTCCTGCTGCTTCGGCAAAAGGCGGCACTCTACCCTTTGCGCTGCAATTCGGCCAGCACCGACCCGACCATGATCTTGCACCGCGCCATCGTGGCCTTGCCGGCGGCACGGTGGGCAACGAGCCTGCATTCAGGCCGCAATCGAGGGCAAAAAAACTACAGCAAGTTTGCGAAAAATGAAAAAATGGCAGCATGCCGCTCGACATCAATACCCTGCTGGTCGTGACCGTTGCCAACATCCTGGCCTTGGCGGCGGTGTCGCCTGCGGTCATGGGTCAGCGCCTGGACCCGGCGGCAAGGGCGGTACGCTGGAGCCTGGGAGTGCACGCCGCGAGCTGGGTCTGCATGATCGCCTCCAATTTCTGGCCCGAAACACTGGCCGACCGCCTGCTATCGACATTGGCCGTGGGCGGCTTTGCGGCCTCCAACGGCCTGCTCTTCGAGGCGCTGCGCCACTGGCTGGGCAAACGCCGCTTCCGCCGGGCGGTATGGGGCTTGGCAGCGCGATTCCCCTGGGGTATGTCCTGCTCTTTAGTAGCTATGCCCTGCGCGTCAGCTGGGCAAACGGCCTGCTGGCGCTGCAGTTGCTGCTGGTGGCCGGAGCCTGCTTCAAGCCACTGAGCACACTGCGCGGCAAATGGCGGCTGGTGGTGGCGCTGGGGCTGCTCTGGATCGCGGTACTGACCCTGGGTCGAGGCATTCTGGGCGCCTTCACCGATCTCTACCCCAGTTTCCTCGCTCCGCACCCCTGGAACGTGGCAGCGATGCTGATGACCAACCTGCTACCGCTGATGGTCAATTTCGCCATGCTCGGCGGCTGGCACGAAGATGCCGAAGCGGCGCTGCAGCAGCAAGCCATTACCGACGAACTGACCGGACTGCTCAACCGGCGCGGCTGGCTGCAGGCGGGCAAGCTGCTAATCGCCAACTCCAACCGGACGGCGCAGCCGATGGCGCTGCTGATGCTCGACATCGATTTCTTCAAGCAAATCAACGACACCCACGGCCATGAAGCCGGCGACCGGGCCTTGCAGGCGCTGGGCGGCCTGCTGCTCGCCAACCGCCGTGCCAGCGACGTGGCTGCACGCATCGGTGGCGAGGAATTCTGCCTGCTGCTCTCCGGCAGCCACGCCGCCTCCGCACAACAGATCGACGCCCGCCTGCGCACTGCCTTGCCGCAACTCGCCGTGGAACTGGGTTTTCCTATCAACTTCAGCAGCGGCCTGGCCATGCACCGGGCCGGGCAAACGCTGGAAGACTGCATGCGCGAGGCCGACCATGCGCTCTATGCAGCCAAGAACAGCGGCCGCGGGCATCTGGAATCGGCCTCCGGCCCCGGCCACCCAACTTGCTCGCACTGAAATCATGAACCGGACTCCCGTCGCCGCCAATCGCCAGCGCCGCTTCGATCCCTTCTTCCGCTGTCGGCGCTTGCTGCCGGCTCAAGCGCCAGGCACTCTGCCGCTCATTCTTGCCGGCCTTCTCGCCGCGCTCGCCCCACCGGCCTCGGCGGGCGGCATCGACCGTTCCGGCCAGACCCTCGGCGCGCTTTTCGAGCCCGGCCACTACCTCGAGATTTCCTTCAAACAGGCGATGCCAAGCGCCCGTGGCAGCGATCTGCTTGGCGGCCCGACCGGCGATACCACCGGCGATTACCAACTACCGGGCATCAGCCTCAAGCTGGCAGCAAGCGAAAAGCTCTCACTGGCGCTGGTCGCCGAACAGACCTACGGTGCCGATATCCGCTACGCCGACAGCTCGCGGCTGCTCGGCGGCACCCTGGTCGACGTGCGAGCCAATGCCCTGCTCGGGCTCGCCCGCTGGCGATTCAACGAGCGTTTCAGCATCCACGGCGGCTGGCGAACGCAAAGCGCACAAGCCCACGTCCGCCTCCAGGGCCTGGCCTACGGCCCGGTCAATGGCTACGATGTGCGCCTGCACAACGACACCGCGCACGGTACCGTCGCCGGCCTGGCCTACGAAATCCCGGAGGCCGCGCTGCGCATCGCCGCAAGCTTCCACAGCGCCATCGAACACCGCCTGGAAACCCGCGAAAGCGCACCGCTGGCGCCGCTCAACGGTAGTTCGACGACCACCGTGCGGACGCCGCAAGCAGTCAATCTCGACTTCCAGACCGGCATCGCCAACGATACCCTGCTCTTCGGACAATTGCGCTGGGCCAAGTGGTCGGAATTCCGCGTTGATCCCGAACGTTTCGCCGCCCTGACCGGCGAAGGGCTGATCGAACTGCGAGACACGCGCAGCTGGACACTGGGGCTTGCCCGCCGCTTTACCTCGCGCTGGAGCGGTGCCGTCTCACTACACTACGAGGAACGCGGCAGCGAATTCAATTCGCCGCTATCGCCGGTCAACGGCCGCCGCGGCCTGAGCCTGGCCGCAATCTACCAACTGGAACGGATCCGTATCACCACCGGCCTCAGCTACACCCTGCTCGGCGACGCCCAACTCGAAACCGGCACCCCCGACGTCCAGCGCGCCAGCATGCACAACAACAGCGCACTCGGCTTGGGAGTGACCTTTGGCTTCGGCTTTTGACATGGAAAAGGATTTGGCCTCGATTCACGGTCGACCGCAAGCAAGGCAGTTTTCCTCAAGCAAGCTAACAGCCATTTCATCGCGGGCCAACAGGCGATCTCGGCAAAGATGGTTTTCCAGCAAACCTGCGCTGGCGCCAAAGACAAAACCCCGTACACGAAAGCCAGACGGTGCCTACCCCGGTAAGAATCCAGAGCAAACGTTGCGGCATGCCCCCAAGCCGGCCGATATGAAAGGGATAAACCCAAGCAAACAAGCGACTCCCAAGATCAAGCTCGTCCCAGCGTGCGCTCTGGATCACATTTCCCGTCGCGGGGTCGAGCCAGATTGACGACAGTCCGTTTGGATGGGGGTCGTCGTCGAAGCGTTTACGGACCCGTATTGCCTCCCGACCATGAGCCGCAATCGTGATGTACGCGATTCTTCCGCCGGGCATCTCTACATCGGCGTTATCGACGATCTGTCGTAATGAGGGAGAGTCGCTGCTTGCGGGAAAAAACCTCTTCGGCGGAACCACGGGATCAACGTTTGCGATGTAGTTAACTGCAGCGGATAGAGGACGCCAGACCATATATGCGCCGCTGGAAAAAGCCAGCAAAATGCTTAGCGCAAGCCAGATTCCAGCATATCGATGCTGGCGACGTAGCGACAAATCCCGGCGCCGATAAACGGTAGACAACCAGAGGTAGAGACCAGTAGCGCTCAGTACGATGCAACCCATGGTACTGAGCAGCAGAATTACCTTTCCCGCATCACCGAGCAGGAGATTGCCGTGTAGTTCGGCAAGCAGATGAGCAGGGTCATGCGCATGATTGACATACCCGAGAAAGTCACCACTTGCCGGGTGGTAATGGAGTTGCCCGCGCCACGTCGGCGCGGAGACAACCACCACCACAACCTCACCACCTCGCCGGGGAGGGCGCAGCAGGTAGCGAGCAGATGCACCGTACCGCTTCCAGGCATCATCGAAAGCCAGCTCCAGCAAGGTCGATTCGCTCACCGGAACAATCGATGCCCTCCCTGAAAGTTGTGGCGGCGCCGACCAATCGAAGACCGTCAGTACAGTACCCGAAATTGCAGTCAGCAATACGGGAACCAGGAAGAGCAGCCCGGCAATACGGTGCAGACGATGGAAAAAGCGCAGCAATTAAAGCTCCACGCGCATCCCGAGGCGGACCGTACGCGGTGTGCCAACACCGAGCAAGCCGTTACCGGCAGAGCTCCAGTAATCCTTGTCGGCAACGTTATCGACGTTCACTTGCCAAGTCGTTTTCTTGCCGGCGATTCGGGTGAAATACCGTGCCCCGAGAGAGAAGGTGCTATACCCGGGAATGTACGCCTGGTTGGCATTATTCACCGCCCGCTCACCGGTGTAGAACCAGCCGCCATTGACGCTGAGGCCGGCCAGACCGGGAATACGGTATTCGGCAAACAGGCTGGCCGTACGCTTGGCGGTATTTTCCGGCGCTTTGCCCAACTCAGCGGCATTGGTCGTCTTAACGATTTCCGGGTTCATCAATACGGCAGAGGCGACAACGCCGAGATTTGGGGTGATTTCGCCGGAAGCCGCCAGTTCGAGACCGGTATATTCAGCCTCGCCGCCAATACTGAATACATTGGCCGCGTTGACCGTGGTAAACGGGCGCTCGATACGGAAGAGCGCAGCCTGGACCAAGGTGTTCCTGGCCAGCATCGCCTTGACGCCGAGTTCGTACTGCTTGTTTACCGAGGGCGCCAGAATCTCGCCGGCATTGGCTCGATTGGCCGGCGCCTGGCCGGTTTCCTCAAGACCTTCGAGGTAGCTTGCGTAGATTGAGGTCGCAGCGCTTGGCTTGAAAATCAGCGCACCGTTGAGGCCGGTTTCCTTGGCGCTGTAGAGGGTTGCCCGGGTCTTGCTGCGATAATTGCTCTCGCGGATCCCCACGAGTACCTGCCACTGCTCGCCAAGAAGAATACGGTCCTGCAGATAGACGCCCTGATCGCGAATTGACGAAGGATTGGCCTGACTGCCATTACTGCGGTTCCGCTGGACGATCTCGACCGGGTTATAGATATTCTGGGCAACGCTCAATATGTCTGAATTGCGCGAATCCTGCTCGCGTTCGTTACCGGTCACACCGAACGTCAATTCGTGGACAGCCCCCAGCACCCGAACCCGACCATTGAGTTCACTACGCCAGTTCTGGTTGGTAAATTTCTGCCCATCCTGGAACCAGATTTCAAGCTGACCGGCGCCGGTTGCCAGGTTGTAGTTACGGAAATTGGAATAGCGACGGTCACGGTTTGCCTCGGCTCGACCGATTTCAAACAGCGCGGACCAGTCCTCGTTGATCAGGTAGTCGGTACGAAACAGGAGGTTGGTTGCATCCGCCGTATATTTCTGCCATTCACCAGCCAGGTTGATCTTGTTGTTCGGCACACCGGGCAAGGTAATACGCCCCCCAAGCGCCGCCGGTAAAGCGATTGCCGCCTGCTCGCTGACCTCTTTGCGGTAATGCTCGAGATCAAGCTTGAAGCTGAGATTGGTGGATGCCTTTAGGTCGAAGGCCGCTGAAACCAGCTGGCGGTCACCGCTATAACGATCGATCCCGATGGCTTCCTTGCCGGTCGCAACATTCACCCGGATGCCAAGCTGGCTTTGCTCGCCGTAGCGCCTCGAAAGATCAAGATGGACGTCGGCCGCACCGTGTTGATTGATCGACGTGGCAACGGAAGTCAGCGGTTCAGCGGCCGGCCGCTTGGTCACCAAATTGACGATCCCGGAGGGTGGCACGAAGCCGTAGTACATTGACGAAGCGCCTTTGAGCACTTCGACCCGGTCCTTGTTCTCCAGGGGAATGTCGATCAGATTGATGATCGGCAACGAGCCATTGAGGCGGTAGTTGCCGCGATTTTCGACCAAGATGCCGCGAATGGCGATATTGTCGTAAGTCGAGCCGGAAAGCTGTGAGCGGGTAACCCCGGCGGTATTGCGCAAGGCGCCGAACAAAGTCCGCTGGCCCTGCGCATCAAGGGTCTCGCGTGTCACCACATTATTGGTCATCGGCACATCGACCGGAGCCTGATCGCGGAAGGTTCCGACCTGCACCGATGGGCTGGTAAAACTGCCGGAAGCCCCCGAGCGAACCTCGACCTCACCCAGTGTTTGCTCTGCCGCGCTGAGCAGAGGTACGGCAAAGGCATTGCAGACGACAAGGGGAATCAGCTTCAAGCGAAGCGACAACGCACCCAAAGGTGCAGAATGCGGAGTTTTCATTAGAAATTCAGCCTGTTAAATATCTACAAACACCGGGCTGGCTGTCTTTCATGTGGCTGGCTAGGCGAACATTAATTGCAAAAAAAGTCTCAATAAATCGATTGTGCAGTATCACTTCAACAAAAAATCGCCTCTGCAACACCTTGGAAAGAGGCTTGACGGCCAGGGGCAGAATTTGGGCTCGATTCACGGTCGACCGTGAATCGGGCCCAAATCGACGGAAACCCGGTTTTGAATCAGAAGCCGAGGTTAAGCGAAAGCCACAGGCGCCGCCCTTCCATTGCCTGGTGGTAACGGTTGCTGTAGGTGTTGGCTACGCTGGTTAGCTGGTAATCGACGAAGTTCTTGTCGAAGAGGTTGTAAATCGCCGCATTCAGGGTCATGTTCCGGCTCAGTTTGTAGCTGGCACCCAGATCCACCAGGGTATAGGCCTTGTAATCCCCGAGCAGATTGCGGTCTGCCACGCCGCTGGCGCTGGCTGCCGTGCGGAAGCGTTCGCCGCGATACTCGCCGCGTAGCCAGGTGCCGAGTTTTTCGCTTGCCTGCCAGCGCAGGGTCGAGGCAAACATGTGCTCTGGCGTATTTACCAGCGGCGTTCCCCGGGTGTACTGGTCGCCGGACTGGTGTTCGCTTTGCGTGTAGGTGTAATTACCCTGCAGACTCCAGTCCCGGGCGATTGCCCAGCGCGCTTCCAGCTCGATGCCACGCATCTCGGCGCTCTCCACGTTCATCCACTGGCGCTGGCGCTGGCCACCAACCAGAACTTCCTGTCCCAGCGAAATCTTGTTGCGGAAATCGGTGTTGAAGACGGTGACGGTCGAACGGAAGTTGTTCAGGTTATCGTAGGTCGCGGAAAGCTCCTGCGAGGTACTGGTCTCCGGGTCGAGCTTGCCGTTGCCGATGAACTGCAAGGCCCCCTGGGCTCCGAAGCCGGTGACCTGGCCGTCGGAAATCTGGTCGAGCGAAGGCGCGCGGAAGCCCCGGGCAACGCCGCCCTTGAGCGTCCAGGCTGCCGAGGCATTCCACACCAGATAGGCTCGCGGGCTGAGATTGCTGCCGAAAATACTGTGGTTGTTGTGACGGGCGCCGAGGGTAAGGGCAAAATCATCGACAAAGCGCCATTCATCCTCGACGAAGAGACCGGACTGAGTGTAGGTCATGGTCTTGCTGGCCACACCGTCCATCATCCTGGCATCGATCCATTGTCCGCCAAGCGACAGGGTATGCCGCCCAAGCTGGCGTACCAGTTTGCTGTCGAAAACCAGGCTTTCGGTTTCCAGTTGGCGGGGGCTGCCGGCGGCCTTGCCCGGCACAGCGGAAACATAGCTGCCGCCGACCCGGCGTGTGGGAATCAGGCGCCCGATGGTTTCGGTAGTGTTCTGCATCAGGCTGCTCTCGAGGAAGCCGGAGGCAAAACGCCAAGTGTGGGCCAGGGCGTACTGGTCCCGGTTGAACTTCATCTCTTGTGCATAACCGGCAACGGCACCGTTGGCGGCATTGAGGGTACCGATCTCGCCGTTCTTGTTGTCGTATTCCTGGCGCGCCTGATCGATGCTGAGAGAAATATCGTGGTCCTTGTCAGGGGTCAGGAGAAATTTGACCCCATGCGTCTGGGTCTGTGCCTTGACCGGATTCTGGCCCATGGTCAGGATGTCGCCCGGCGTCGTTCGCTGCCCCGGCCACTGCAGCGACGAGTCGTCGCGATCGTAAGCCTTGCTGTAGAACTGCAAGCCGAGCAGGTCCTGTTTGATCGGCCCGCTCAGGAAGAGGCTCGCAGCCCGCGAATCGCCGAAATCGCGATTGCCCTGCACGGTCGCCTCCAGGCTCAGCTCCCCGGTCCATTGCTTGCCCGGCTTGCGGGTAATGATGTTGACCACGCCTCCCAGGGCATCCGATCCATACAGAGTGGACATCGGCCCGCGAATGACTTCGATCCGGTCAATGGCGGATACCGGTGGAACAAAGAGACTGGCGGAATCGCCGAATGAGTTCGGCGTCACGTCGCCGGCCACGTTCTGGCGACGTCCGTCAATCATGATCAGGGTGTAGGTACTGGGCAAACCGCGCATGCTGATGCTGCGGTTGCCGGTTTTGTTCCCACTCGAGCTGCGGTCCTCGGCATCGACGCCGGCAACGTCATTGACGGCCTCGGCCACGCCAGTCACTGCCTTTTCCTTCAACTGCTCGCGTGTGACGACGCTGATGCTGGCGGGTGCCTGGGTAATTTCCTGCTCGAAGCCGGCAGCACTGACAACCACCGATCCCAGCTGTTTCTCCTTCTGTTGCGCCAGGAGATGGCCGGAAAAAAGCGCCAAGGATAGCGCCAAAGCCAGTGGCTTCAGGGAAAAGGAAAAAGATGGCGGGGCAAACTCGGTATTCGGCACAGCATCGGCCATGAGCGGATCTCCGGAAAAAAACGGTCGCTGGCTGGCTGTGTCCCGCAGGACGGTGGCTGGCTGGAAAAATACATGACAGGGAAAGTAAGAAATTGTAACAAAGCAACACGATTACGGGAATCATTCTCATCAATATAAACCTGCTGTCTCCCGTCCAAGAGGGCACCGGGTGCCACGAATGCTTCTGCTACACTGCCCCTCCCCTTTTTCAGCCGCTCCCGCCGATGATTCCCCCCGCCCTTGCCCAGCAACTCGCCTTCCTGCGGGAGATCGACCGTCTCAAAAACGTCATCCGGCTCTCGCCGCTGCTCGACCGCTCACGCCGCGAAAACAGTGCCGAGCACTCCTGGCACCTGGCACTCTACGCGCTGGTTCTGAGCGACTACGCCGCTGCCACGGTCGACCTAGGACGGGTGGTCAAAATGCTGCTGATCCACGATATTGTCGAAATCGATGCCGGCGACGTGCCCTTCCATCTGCTGGAAACCCACGTCGGCCAGGCCGAGCGCGAACAAGCCGCCGCCGCCCGCCTGTTCGGCCTGCTGCCCGCCGAACAGGCGGCCGAATTCCACGCCCTGTGGGACGAATTCGAAGCCGCCGCGAGTGCCGACGCGCAATTCGCCAAAGCGCTCGACCGCTTCCAGCCGATGCTGCACAACGCCGCCACCGGCGGCGGCACCTGGATCGAATGCGCCACGACCCTGGAACAGATCAAGACTCGCTGCCAGCCCCCGATAGAAGCCGGCGCCCCACAACTCTGGCAGGCAGCCCTGACCATGGCCGAAAGCCACTTCGACAGGGCGGCGGACGCTTGAGCAGACGCAACGGCGGCAAGGAGCAAGAAATTAGCGACAGGCATTCATGCCTGTCGGTCAAACATGTTTTGGAAGGGGTTTGCATCCCCTCCCAAAACGGTCGCCTGAAACCCCGGCCTTCAGGCCGAGGTCGGCTCCCACCGCCCTGAAGGGCGGGGTTTCAAACCGGAGTTAGTCTTGCGATGAAAAGTTGATGCGGCCGGCAGCAACAACCTCGACCGACATCGATAACAAAGGAATTTTCCACGGTCGTCCACCGCGAAAATTTCCCGTCCGTGAAACCCGGCGCTGACGCCGGCTCTGCGTGTGCGCATGCCGGTGGCCATTGGCTGGCGTCGTAGTGCAAAAGCACGACGCCTGTACATTTCCGGCGGTTTTGCTATCCTCGCCCGACCCATGACCACGCCTCTGGAATACCACGATCCGGCCGGGCAAGCCGCGGCCGAAATCCTGGCCTGGCTGAGCAGCCCCCGTCCGACCGCCGCCGAGCCCGGCGAGTTGCTGCGCCTGTTGCAATTGCTCGACAGCGCACCGCTACCGCCGGAACCGCGCCAGCGTTTTCTCGACCTGATCTACAGCCAGGCGCTCCGCCTCGGCGAATCGCTGGCCGCCAGCCTGCCGCAACAAGCGTTGCCGCTACCGCGCCCGCTGCGCCAGCGCACCCGCCAGACCGCCGGCCTGCTCGCCCTGCTCGCCCGGACTTATGCCCGTCGCGCCGACGCCCCCGAAGAATCCGCCGAGAGCCGCGCCCGCAGCCTGTGGCAGGCGCTGCAGGCCAGCCTCTGGCAACTGCGTACCGACCAGCGCAGTGCCGCCCCCAGCGAACCGGGCACCTGGCTGCAGATCCACGCGATCTACCGCCTGGCCCGCCAGCAGGGCACGCACCGGCAGCCGGGGCCGCGCGGCACGGTGAGCATCGAAGCCCTTTACCTGCAGTTGGTGCTGGCGGCCATCGCCCAACCGACTTCGTTCACCCCGGACGAAATCGCCTTCATCGGCCATTACCTCGCCCAGTGTCTGCCGTTGCCCTCGCTTGATACGGCCCCCGGCAACCCGCCGACCACCTTCTGGATCGATCCGGACAAGGATTTGCCGGCGCAGGCACTGGTCCGCCGTAACCCGCCACCGGAGGCGGCGATCCTCTACCTCGACTGCCAGGCACTCGCCGCGAACATCGGCGACCACTGCCGACAATTGCAGCAAGGCGCCTCCGGCGAACAGCTCGGCCTGCCGCCGGGCAGCACTGCTTTTTCGCTCGCTGCAACCCTGCGCCGCCTGCACCAGCTCTGGGGCGAACCGGCTCGCCGCCGCTTCCCGCGCCGCCGCCAGTCCTACCGCGCCAGCCTGCTGAGCGGCCTCGAACCCTTGCGCCGCCTGGCCCGCGACGGCGAACGAGTAGCTGCCGGCAGCGAATGGATGGTGATCAACGAAAGCCCGGACGGTTATGCGCTGATGCACGTCAGCGGCGACAGCAGTGCGGTTCGCGTCGGCGACGTGGTTGCGATCCAGGCCCAGCGCGAGCCGGAACAAGGCGCTACCGGCTGGCAAGCCTGCCTGATCCGCTGGGTCGTTTCGGACAATCCCGAGCACCTGGAGATTGGCCTGCAGGTACTTGCCCCGCAGATGCTGGCGGCGGAGATCGCCGGCCTGGCGCAGCGCACCCCGGCGCTGCTATTGCCGGAAAAACCGCCGCTACGCCCGCAAGCCGGATTGATCGTCCCCACCGGCAGCCTGCCCGGCCAGCCGGAACGGCTATTGCTGCTGGTCGAACAAGGGAATCTCTGCGTCCGCGAAGTGCGCCCCATCCGCCTCGACGAGCAGACCGCGAGCGTCGAAATCTTCAGCGTCGAACCCGATCATTCCCCGTAGCGGCGATCAAGCCGCCGAGCAGCACGATCCCCCAGGAGACGTGCAGCCAGAGCAGGAACACCGGGAAGGCGGCAAACGCGCCGTAAATGCTTTTGAGCAAGGCCGAGCTAACCAGGTAATACTCGAACACCTTCTGCATCCCGGCAAAGGCGAGCGCCGCAAAAAAACCACCGAGCAAGGCGCGGCCACGCCCGACCGTAACATTCGGGACAGCGTAGTAAAGAAAGGAAAAAAACAGCCCGAGCAGGAACAGCGAGCTCCCTTTGAGCACCCAGTGCTCGGCCAGCCCGAGATCGCCGAACCAGCCGAGCGAGCTGCTCACCGCGAACGACACCGCAACCGCGATACCGCCGAGCAGCAGCGGCCAGACCAGCATCATCAGCGCATACAAGCCGAGGCGCGCCAGCCAGGGCCGTGGCTCGACCTGCCACAGATGATTGAAGGCCCGCTCGATGGTATGCAGCAGCATGAAGGCGGTGACCGCCAGCACGCCCAGGCCGGCCCAGGTCAGTTGCCGCGCCTTGTCGGTGAAGCGCACCAGCCCGGCGACGATGGTCGCCGCCGCACCCGGCGGCAGCAAGGCATCCTTGAGCAAGGCATCGAGCTTGAGCAGGAGCGGATCGGCATAAGGAAACAAGTGCGCCAGCGACAACACCACGGTCAGCAAGGGGACCATCGACAACAGGGTGGTGAAGGCCAGCGCGGCACTGGTCTGGATCATGTTTTCGCCGAAAAAACGGCTGACGATCCAGCGCACGGGGTTTTCTCGGCCGGTGCCGGCACGGGACGGCGGCGGGCGTTGGCGGCGGGGAGTCGGCATGGGGCCGTATAATAGCCGACCATGCGTGAAATCCTCGTCCTTTATTACAGCCACCGCGGCTCGGTGCGTGCGCTGGCCGAAGCCATCGCCCGGGGCATCGATTCGGTGCCCGGCGCCAGCGCCCGGCTGCGCACCGTACCCCGTGTCTCCGCCACTTGCGAAGCCGTCGCCCCGACGGTTCCCGAGCAAGGCGCCCCCTACGTCGAGGCCTGCGACCTCACCGAATGCGCCGGCCTGGCGCTGGGTAGCGCGGTCCGCTTCGGCAACATGGCGGCGCCGATGAAGTATTTCTGGGACAGCACCGTCGCCGACTGGCAGAACGGCACGCTGGCCGGCAAACCGGCCTGCGTATTCACCTCCAGCGGCAGCCAGCACGGCGGCAACGAAGCCACCCTGCTCTCGATGATGCTGCCGCTGCTGCACCACGGCATGCTGCTGCTCGGCCTGCCCTTCTCCGAACCCGACCTCGCCCATAGCCGCAGCGGCGGCACGCCTTACGGCGCCAGCCATGTTGCCGGCGCCAACGGCGACCCGCGCCTGAGCGACGAGGAAATCCGCCTGGCCGTGGCCCAAGGCAAGCGCCTGGCAAAACTGGCCCTGAAACTGAGTTGACCGTGAATATCTCTTCCGCATCCGCCCCGCGCTGGCAGTTGCTGGCCAGCACCAGCCTGATCGCACTGATCGCCCTATGCCTGGCCTGGGAAGGCTGGCTGGCCCCGCTCCGCCCCGGCGGCTCGTGGCTGATCCTCAAGGGCTGTTTCCTGCTCATCCCGCTATTCGGGATCCTGCGTGGCAAGCGCTACACCTACAAGTGGCTGTCGCTGTTCGTGCAGTTCTACCTGCTCGAAGGCCTCACCCGCGCCACCAGCGAACACGGCCCCAGCCAATGGCTGGCCGGCGGCGAAACCCTGCTTGCCAGTCTGCTCTTCGCTGCCTGCATCCTCTACGTGCGCGCCACCCGCCCACCACCAGCCGCCGCGTAAATCCCGCAGCCACCAGCAAAAAAGGCGTTTTTCACGGTCGACCGTGAAAAACGCCTTTTTTCTGGCCGAAGCTCGGTGTCTTATACGTCGCCCTGAGCCTTGACCTTGTCGCGGCTGGAATGCAGCTTGTTCAGCGCATTCAGGTAGGACCGCGCCGAAGCGATGACGATGTCGGTATCGGCACCGTTGCCATTGACGATGCGTTCGCCCTTGGCCAGGCGGGTGGTCACCTCGCCTTGGGCATCAGTGCCGGTGGTGATCGCATTCACCGAGTAGAGCAGCAGTTCGGCACCGCTGCCGACGATGCTTTCGATCGCCTTGAAGGTCGCATCGACCGGCCCACCGCCGCCGGCCTCGCCCTTCTTCTCGACACCGCCGACATTGAGGATGACCTTGGCGAACGGCAATTCGCCGGTTTCCGAACAGACCTGCGAGTACACCAGCTTGTAGTGCTCCTGATCCGGGGTCACCACCTCGTCGGAAACCAGCGCGTGCAGGTCTTCGTCGAAGATTTCGTGTTTCTTGTCGGCGAGTTCCTTGAAGCGGGCGAAGGCGGCATTGAGCGCCTCGTCGCTGTCGAGTTCGATGCCGAGCTCGGAGAGACGGGTCTTGAAGGCGTTACGCCCGGAATGCTTGCCCAGCACCAGCTTGTTCTGGGTCCAGCCCACATCCTGCGCGCGCATGATTTCGTAGGTCTCGCGGTGCTTGAGCACGCCGTCCTGATGAATGCCCGATTCGTGCGCGAAGGCATTGGCACCAACCACCGCCTTGTTCGGCTGCACCGGGTAACCGGTGATCTGCGAGACCAACTTGGAAGCCGGCACGATCTGCGTCGTCTCGACCCGGGTTTCGACCGGGAAAACGTCGCTGCGCGTGCGCACCGCCATCACGATTTCTTCGAGCGAGGCATTGCCGGCACGCTCGCCCAGCCCGTTGATCGTGCATTCGACCTGGCGGGCGCCGGCCATCACCGCCGCCAGCGAGTTGGCAACAGCCAGCCCGAGGTCATTGTGGCAATGCACCGACCACACCACCGTATCGGAATTGGGCACCCGCTCGATCAGCTGGCGAATGGTGTCGGCGTACTGCTGCGGAATGTTGTAGCCGACGGTATCGGGGACGTTGATCGTGGTCGCACCGGCCTTGATCACTTCCTCGAAGATGCGGCACAGGAAATCGATCTCGGAACGCCCGGCATCTTCGGCCGAGAACTCGATATCGTCGGTGTATTGCCGCGCCCAGCCGATGGCCTTGACCGCCTGCTCGACCACCTGGTCCGGCGTCATCCGCAGCTTCTTTTCCATGTGGATCGGCGAAGTGGCGATGAAGGTGTGGATCCGCCCCGATTTGGCCGGCTTGATCGCTTCGCCGGCACGGCGGATGTCGTTTTCGTTGGCACGCGCCAGCGAGCACACAGTCGAATCCTTGATCGCTTGCGCAATCGAATGGATCGAGTCGAAGTCACCAGGCGAAGCGGCGGCAAAACCGGCCTCGATCACGTCCACCCGCATCTTTTCCAGCTGACGGGCGACGCGGATCTTTTCTTCCTTGGTCATCGAGGCGCCGGGGCTTTGCTCACCGTCGCGCAAGGTGGTGTCAAAAATGACGAGATGCTGTTTCATCGAATACTCCGTAAATCAGGCGGCCTTACGCTTGAACAGGCCCAGTGCGGCGAGGACATAACCGGACAGGCCGTAGAGCACGAAAAAGCCGA
Source organism: Azonexus sp. (assembly GCF_023150235.1). Lineage (GTDB taxonomy): Bacteria > Pseudomonadota > Gammaproteobacteria > Burkholderiales > Rhodocyclaceae > Azonexus. The sequence continues at coordinate 98,015 of NZ_JAKLLH010000007.1, read as the reverse complement.
ACAGGGCGATTTCGGGGCTGTAGGCGACCAATGCAAAACCGAGGGCAATCGCGGCAATCACAAAGAAGGGCACGCTCTTCTTGAGATTGACATCCTTGAAGCTGTAATAGCGGATATTGGAGACCATGGTCACGCCGGCGAAGATGGTCAGCACACAGGCGATCCCGCGCACGTCGGCACCAGCAATCCCGGAGACGATCATCACCCAGACGAAGCCGGCCACCAACGCAGCCGCTGCCGGCGACGGCAAGCCCTGGAAGAAGCGTTTGTCGACAACTTCCAGCGTGGTATTGAAGCGCGCCAGGCGCAAAGCCGCACCAGCGCAGTAAATGAAGGCGGAAATCCAGCCCAGGCGGCCGAGATCCTGCAGCGCCCACTCGTACATCACCAGCGCCGGCGCCGCGCCGAAGCTGACCATGTCGGACAGGGAATCGTATTCGGCGCCGAACGCCGACTGGGTATTGGTCAGGCGCGCAACGCGGCCGTCGAGACCATCGAGCACCATGGCGATGAAGATCGCCATCGCCGCCCGTTCAAAATCCCCCTGCATCGCCTGGACGATGGCAAAAAAGCCGGCAAACAACGCGGCCGTGGTGAACAGGTTGGGCAGCAGATAGATGCCGCGCCGTTTGACTTCAGGATTGAACAGGGCTTTGCGGGGTTTGAGTTCGGTCATGGGCAGCAAGGAAAAGCTGGAACGGTGCAAGGATACACCCTTCCCACAAACAATTTGGGCGGTGCAGATTTCCTACACCGCCCAAAGGGTCAAAGCGAACACGGGGCTAGGCGCGCGGACAAAGGCAGTACGTTAGTACGCCAAGCCCAAGCAACAACGCTCTGTGGAGCCAGCGACCATCCAATCAGTTCTTGGATTGATCGACCAGCTTGTTCTTCTTGATCCACGGCATCATGTCGCGCAGTTGGCCGCCAACCGTTTCGATCGGATGCACGGCATTGAGACGACGACGGGCGGTCATGCTCGGGTAGTTGGTACGACCTTCGAGGATGAACATCTTGGCGTACTCGCCGGTCTGAATGCGCTTCAGGGCGTTGCGCATGGCTTCGCGCGACTGGGCGTTGATCACTTCCGGACCGGTCACGTACTCGCCGTACTCGGCGTTGTTCGAGATCGAGTAGTTCATGTTGGCGATGCCGCCTTCGTACATCAGGTCGACGATCAACTTCAGTTCGTGCAGACACTCGAAGTAGGCCATTTCCGGGGCGTAGCCGGCTTCGACCAGGGTCTCGAAGCCCATCTTGACCAGCTCGACGGCACCGCCGCAAAGCACGGCCTGCTCACCGAACAGGTCGGTTTCGGTTTCTTCACGGAAGTTGGTCTCGATCACGCCCCCCTTGGTACCGCCGTTGGCAGCCGCATAGGAGAGGGCGACGTCCTTGGCCTTGCCGGACTTGTCCTGGTAAATGGCGATCAGGGACGGCACGCCACCCCCCTTGAGGTATTCGGAACGCACGGTGTGGCCCGGACCCTTCGGGGCGACCATGATCACGTCGAGGTCGGCGCGCGGCACAACCTGGTTGTAATGCACGTTGAAACCGTGAGCGAAAGCCAGGGTGGCGCCCTGCTTGATGTTCGGCTCGACGTCGTTCTTGTAAACCTCGGGGATGTTCTCGTCCGGCAGGAGGATCATGACCACGTCGGCAGCGGCGACGGCGTCCTTGACTTCGGCCACCTTGAGGCCGGCGCCTTCGGCCTTGGCCCAGGAGGCACCGCTCTTGCGCAGGCCGACAGTGACATTGACGCCGGAGTCGCGCAGGTTCTGGGCGTGGGCGTGGCCTTGCGAGCCGTAGCCAACGATGGTGACGTTCTTGCCCTTGATCAGGGAGAGATCAGCGTCCTTGTCGTAATAAACTTTCATGAAATCCTCGTTACAAAACAGACAGTTAAACTTTCAGAATCCGGTCACCGCGACCAATACCGCAAACCCCGGTACGCACGGTTTCGAGAATCAGGCCGGCATCGAGCGCGGCGATGAAGGAATCGAGCTTGGAGCTGGAACCCGTCAGTTCGATGACATAGGTCGACTCGGTCACATCGATGATACGGCCGCGGAAAATGTCGGCCATCCGCTTCATCTCTTCGCGGTCCTTGCCGGTTGCGCGCACCTTGATCAACATCAGTTCGCGCTCGACGTGTGCCGCCTCGGAGAGATCGACCACCTTCACCACGTCGACCAGCTTGTTGAGCTGCTTCGTGATCTGCTCCAGTACCTCGTCGGAGCCGGAAGTCAGGATGGTCATCCGCGACAGCGAGGGATCTTCCGTCGGTGCCACGGTCAGGGATTCGATATTGTAGCCACGCGCCGAAAAAAGGCCCGCAACGCGAGAGAGTGCGCCCGATTCGTTCTCGATCAGGATGGAAATGATATGTCGCATCGTCTTTTCCTTCCTCGCTTACAGGTCTTCGGCGAGGATCATTTCGGTCAGACCCTTGCCTGCCGCCACCATCGGGAAGACGTTGGCCGCCGGGTCGATGATGAAGTCCATGAACACCAGGTCGTTCTTGTGTTCGGTGAATGCCTTGCGCAATGCCGGCTCTACATCTTCCGGCTTCTCGATGCGCATGCCGACGTGGCCGTAGGATTCGGCCAGCTTGACGAAATCGGGCAGCGAGGTGACGTAGGACTGCGAGTAGCGCTTGGAATAGAACATTTCCTGCCACTGGCGGACCATGCCCAGCATCCCGTTGTTCAGGTTGATGATCTTGATCGGCAGGCCGTACTGCTTGCAGGTCGACAGTTCCTGGATACACATCTGGATCGAACCTTCGCCGGTGACGCAGGCGACCTGCGCATCGGGATTGGCCATCAGCACGCCCATGCCGTAAGGCAGGCCGACGCCCATGGTGCCCAGACCGCCGGAATTGATCCAGCGGCGCGGCTTGTCGAACTTGTAATACTGCGCAGCGAACATCTGGTGCTGACCGACGTCGGAGGTGACGAAGGCGTCGCCGCCGGTCACTTCGTACAGTTTCTCGACTACGAACTGCGGCATGATGTGCTCGCTCTGGCGATAGCGCAACGAATCGCGACCACGCCACTCGTCGATCTGCTTCCACCAGTCGGCCACTTCCGGCTCGGCAGTGAAGCCACCGTCCATCAGCTTGAGGATTTCGTCGAGCACGTCGGCGACGTTGCCGACGATCGGGACATCGACCTTGACGCGCTTCGAAATCGACGACGGATCGATGTCGATATGGATCACGCGGCGCTTTTCTTCGCTGAAATGCTCGGGATTGCCGATCACGCGATCGTCGAAACGGGCACCGATCGCCAGCACCACGTCAGCGTAATGCATCGCCATGTTGGCTTCAAAGGTACCGTGCATGCCGAGCATGCCGACACACTGGCGGTCGGTTGCCGGGTAGCCGCCGAGCCCCATCAGGGTATTGGTGACCGGGAAGTTCAGCTTGCGCGCCAACTGGGTCAGCTTGTCGGCCGCATCGGAGAGAATCACGCCGCCACCGGTGTAGATGATCGGGCGTTTGGCTTCCTGCAGCAGTTGCACGGCCTTCTTGATCTGCCCCAGATGCCCCTTGACCACCGGGTTGTAGGAGCGCATCTGGACAGCCTTGGGATATTCGAACTCGCACATCTGTGCGGTGATGTCCTTCGGGATATCGACCACGACCGGGCCGGGGCGACCGGTCGCTGCGATGTGAAAAGCTTTTTTGATGGTAACGGCGAGGTCCTTGACGTCCTTGACCAGGAAATTGTGCTTGACGCAGGGACGGGTGATCCCGACCGTGTCGCACTCCTGAAAGGCGTCCTGGCCGATGTACTGGGTCGGCACCTGGCCGGTCAGCACGACCATCGGGATCGAATCGCAATAAGCAGTGGCAATGCCGGTCACCGTATTGGTGACGCCAGGGCCGGAGGTCACCAGGGCGACACCGACTTTTTGCGAGGAACGCGAGTAGGCATCCGCCGCATGTACGGCCGCCTGTTCGTGGCGAACCAGAATATGTTTGACCTGATCCTGTTTGAAAAGGGCATCGTAGATATGCAGCACGGACCCGCCGGGGTAACCGAACACACAATCGACCTTTTCTTCCTGCAGGCACCTGATTACAATTTCCGCACCGCTGATCATCATTGCTAGAGCCTAAAAGCTGTTACCCGAAAAGGGCATAACCTTAATCGACCGACCAGTTCCGGTCAAGGTTTGCAACATGTGCGTATATAATTGGCCCGCCATCGCGTAGAACGGAAGACAAGACCCTGGCTTCACCCCACCAACTTTCCAGCTTTCTCGAATCGATCGAACGCCGCGCTTTCAAGCAAGCGATGTTCGCCGTGCACGACGAGGAAGCCGCGCTCGACATCGTTCAGGACTCGATGCTGAAGCTCGCCGAAAAATATGGCGACCGCCCGGAAGAAGAGTTTCCGATGCTCTTCCAGCGCATCCTGCAGAACACGATTCGCGACTACTACCGGCGCAGCAAGGTGCGCTCGATGTGGACCACGCTGCTCTCGGCCTTCTCCAAGGACGACGACGAAGACCACGACCCACTGGAAACCCTGGCCGCCGACGAAGACCAGAAGGGCGAGGCCAGGACCCCGGAAAGCAAGCTGCTGCAGGCACAAACGCTGAACCTGATCGAAGACGAAATAAAAAAATTGCCGACACGTCAACGCGAAGCCTTCCTGATGCGTTACTGGGAGGACATGGACGTCGCTGAAACCGCAGCGGCGATGGGCTGCTCAGAAGGCAGCGTCAAGACCCATTGCTCGCGCGCCACCCACGCGCTCGCGGCCGCCCTGTCGGCGAAAGGTATAGAGCTATGAAGGAAGAACGCTACGCACAAAGGATTCGGCAAGCGCTGAACCACGGACTGAAGGACATCCCGCCCGCCGCCTCGCGGCGGCTGGAGGCTGCCCGCCACCTGGCGCTCAACCGGCAAAAACAGGAAGTGGCCGTGCTGGCACTCGGCACCGTCGGCCAGCAGGGCGGGAAGGTCTGGCGGGAGATCCCGCACGCACGGCAAATACTGGCGATCGTCGCTCTCCTGCTCGGGATGTGGATTTCCTTTTACTGGCACAGCATCCAATATGTCAGCGAGATCGAAGAGGTCGATAGCGCCCTGCTTGCCGACGACCTGCCGCCCGAGGCTTTTCTTGATGAAGATTTCTTTTCATGGTTAACCGACGATTCCTCGGACGATTGACGCTGTTACTGGCACTCAGCCTGCCGGCGCAGGCCCAGGTGCCGGCAACGGCCGTCATCGGTACACCGCCACAGCCGGGGTGGAGCCAGTTGACCGCACCGCAGAAGGCCGTATTGGCGCCGCTGGCCCGTGATTGGGACGGGCTGGACAATATTCAGCGCAGGAAGTGGCTGGGTATCGTCGAGCGCTATCCTGGCATGAAGCCGGAAGAGCAACAGCGGATGCAGGAGCGCATGCGCGAGTGGGCTGCACTGACACCGGAGCAGCGCGCCAAGGTGCGTGGCACTTACAAGGATTTCAAGCAACTTCCGGTCGAACAGAAGCAAGTCGTCAAACAGAAATGGGAGGCCTACACCAGCCTGCCAAGCGAGGAACGGCAAAAAATCCGCGAAAGCGGCCGATCGGCAAAATTGCTCGCCCCACCGCCGGCACCGGTGGTGGAACTCCCTCCCCCCGCCCTGCCGCCCGAGCCCGCCGAAGCGCCAGCTCCCGAAGCGGTTCGCGGCAACTGACCCGCCATCGCCACTTTCCTGGCGAGGCTTTTTTTCCGATTTCCTTCAGAGTCCTCCGTGACAAGCCATCGTTCAGCCAGCGCCGGATTGGGGCGCCGTCTTGCCAGTCTGCTTTACGAAAGCCTGGTGATCTTTGCCATCCTGCTGATCGGCTTCTGGCTGCCGCAAGCCGTGCTGGCGGGTAACGGCATGATTTTCAGCAGCCGGCAGCTCTGGCTGCACGTCTTCCTGCTGCTCATGCTCTATTGCGTCTGGTTCTGGATCAACGGCGGTCAGACCCTGCCAATGAAAACCTGGCGTCTGCGCATCGTCAGTGCCGGCGGCGGTGGCGCCCTCCGGCCAACCCAGGCCCTGCTCCGCTACCTGGCAGCCTGGCCAAGCCTGCTTCTTGGCGGCATCGGTATCGTTTGGGCGCTGGTCGACAAGGACAAGCAATTCCTTCACGACCGCATTGCCGGCACCCGCATTGTGCAGGAGACCTTGCCGGAGAAAACTACTGATAGCTCCGGGCATCCGACCAAAGCGGAATAAGGCCTCCTGCCTTCATTCTTTGCAAGGCTCGGGATTTTGCTCGGGCAAGGCAACGCCAGGCTCTTTTTTCCGCTCGACCAGCGACAGTTCAAGCATCGATTCCGAGTGACAAAACGGGATTTTTCCTTGCCGGAACAAGATTTTCAGACTCTTTTTTGCCCTCGCTCACGGTCGACCGTGAATATTCGCATTTTTCACCACGGAGCGAGACCGGAGAGCTGCTGAATCGAGAGGGCAATACGGGCTTCAGCGGCTCAGCGCCGTTCGACCCACCACAGCATGCCTGCCGCCGCCAGGATGAACAGGGCGGAGGGGGCAACGGCACTGGCAAAAGGCGGCCAGGCATTGATGACCCCCAGGTTCGAGAACAGGCCATTGAGCGCATAGAAGACGATCCCGAGCATTACACCGGCAAAAATCTTCAGGCTGACGCCGCCGACACGATCGTGCGAATAGCCGAAAGGCAGGGCCAGCGCAACCATGACCAGGGCCGTCAGCGGATAGACCAGTTTTTTCCAGATTGCGATTTCGTAGCGCCCGGTTTTTTGCCGGTTATCCGCAAGATGGCGGGTGTAATTAACCAGGCCGAACAGGGACATGCGCTCAGGCGACACCATCAGCACCGACAGCAAGTCCGGAGTCACCGCCGACTGCCACCAATCGGTATCGAGACGTTCCACCCGTGCAGAGTCTCCATCCAGCAAGGTACGCACCACCCCCTGCAGATGCCAGCCACGCTGAAGGTCGTACTCAGCCGTCGCGGCATCGGTCACCGACTGCAAGGCATTACTGCCGTCAAAACGATAGATGCGCAAGCGTTCCAGCCGTGCATCGGGCGTGGCCGAGCGGATATTGATGAAACTTTTACCATCCTTGACCCAGAGACCACTACCGAAACCTTGCTGCGCAATAACGCGGCTCAAGGCTTTTGCCTTCAGCTCCTGCGCCACCCGTTCTGTCCACGGCACCAGCGCCTCCCCAACCAGCAAAGTGAGCAGGGCAAGCAGGGCCGCCACCCGGAACAGGGTCAGCAGCAAATCGCGGGTTGCCAGGCCCGAGGCTCGCAAAACGGTGATTTCCGAATGCCGGGCCAGGGTCGACAAGGCATAGAGGGTACCGATCAGGGCTGCGATGGGAATCAATTCATAGACCAGGCCCGGCATGCTCAGCGAAACGAAGAGCAAGGCCTGTGCAACGCCGTAATCGGCCTTGCCGACATTGCGCAACTCGTCGATGAAATCGAAAAAACCGAACAGCGCCAGGAAAGCGGCCAGCACCAAGGCAACCGCAGCCAGCACCTCGCGCACCAGGTAACGCTGATAAAGACTCAAGGCGAACATCAGACGCCCCTCCGCTGCCAGGGCATGCGTATCGCCACCCGCCGATAGAACAACAGCAGCAGCGGTAGCAGCATCAGGGCGTGAACCACCCAAACACCCACCCAGAAAGACAATTTGCCCTGCGTCACCCAGGCCTGACTGACCGAGAGCAGGTTGCTGTAGATGGCATAGATCAGGATTGCGATCAACATGTTGGCCGAACGCCCGGCACGCGGATTGACGTACGACAAGGGAATGGCCAGCAAGGCCAGGATCAGGGCCGAGACCGGCATCCCGATCCGCCACACCAGCTCGCCCTGAGCCCCCTGGATCCCGGCGACGGCATCGCGCACCAAGTCGTCGAGCGGCTGGCGATTAGGCAGGCGTTCGGCCGGTGTCGCCTCACCGTCCTGGGTGCGCACCCAGTAACGCTCGAATTCCATGATCCGGAACTCCGGCGTCCCCGGCTCGACCTCGTAACGCCGCCCCTGTTCGAGCACGACGAAGCGATCGCCGTTCCCGGTCGTTTCCTGGGTGCCGGTATCGGCCATCACCACACCAAGGCGCCCATCCTGGATCGAAGCCACGAAAACGTTGCCGACGCGACTGGCATCGTCGGCCAAGGCTTCGACGAAAAACACCCGCTGGCCGCTCTTGACCTCACGGAAGGAACCTGGCGACACCTGCGACAGCTCGCTGCGCACGGCCAGGCGCTGCTTGTAATCGGCGGTGTTGTAATTGGCCCATGGGGAGAGGAAGCCGGACAGTACGGCAATGGCGATCACCAATGGCAAGGCAAAGCGAAGTACCGGAACGACCCAGGCCGTGAGCGGCTGACCGCAGGAAAACCAGACCACCATTTCGGAATCGCGGTAGGCCCGCGACAGGCTGAGCAGCACCGCAACGAACAAGGTGAGGGACAACAGCACCGGCATGAAATTGAGCGCGGCAAAGCCGAGCAGGGAAGCGACCGCCTCGGGCGCAATCCGCCCGCCGGCTGCATCCTTGAGCAAACGGATCAATTGGGTGGAAGTCAGGATCGCCAACAGCGCCACGCTGATGCCGGCCGCCGCCTGGGCAAACTCGCGCCGGGCGGCGCGCTCGAATATCATGTTTTGACGAAAGCAAAAAGAAGCGCGGATAATCCGACGGTTACAGATACTTCCCCGATCAGGAGCAGCCTGTGGAATTTAGCATAAAAAGCGGTAGCCCGGAAAAACAGCGCACGGCCTGCGTTGTTGCCGGCGTCTATGAGAACCGGAAACTGAGCCTGGCGGCAGAATTGCTCGACAACGCCTCGGGCGGCTACTTGCAGGAAATCATCAAGCGCGGTGACCTCGACGGCAAGCCGGGCAGCACCCTGATGCTGCACCGGGTGCCCGGCACCGCCTGCGAGCGCCTCCTGCTGGTCGGCCTGGGCAAGGAAAAGACCTTCCGCGAAAAAGAGTTCAACCGTGCCGTCGGGGCTGCCGTCAAGACGCTCAACGACGCCAACCTGAGCGATGCCAGCCTGTTTCTCAGCGAATTGCCGGTCAAGAAGCGCGACACCGCCTGGCGCATCCGCCAGGCGGCCATCGTCGCCAGCAGTACCGCATACCGCTTCGACCGTTTCAAGAGCAAGACCGACGAAGGCCGCCCCGGCCTGCGTCGCCTGGTCCTGATCGTCGACCGCCGCAACGAATTGCCAGCCGCCGAAGAAGCACTGCAGCAGGGCCAGGCGATTGCCGCCGGTAGCGCCCTGGCACGCGATCTCGGCAATCTGCCGCCGAATATCTGCCACCCGACCTACCTGGCGGAACAAGCCCGGCAACTGGCCGACGAATTCAAGCTCGACTGCGAAATCCTCGAACGCGCCGAGATGGAAGCCCTCGGCATGCACTCGTTGCTCGCCGTCGCCCGCGGTTCGCAACAGCCGCCCAAGCTGATCGTGCTGCATTATCGCGGCGGCCGGACGAACGACAAGCCGGTCGTGCTGGTCGGCAAGGGCATCACCTTCGACACCGGCGGCATTTCGCTGAAACCGGGCGCCGAGATGGACGAGATGAAGTACGACATGTGCGGCGCCGCCAGCGTCATCGGCACCCTGCGCGCAGTCGCCGGGATGCAGCTGCCGATCAATCTCACCGTCGTCGTCCCGGCCACCGAGAACATGCCCGACGGCAATGCCGCCCGGCCAGGCGACATCGTCACCTCGCTCTCCGGCCAGACCATCGAGATCCTCAACACCGACGCCGAAGGCCGCCTGATCCTCTGCGATGCGCTGACTTACAGCCAACGCTTCGAGCCGGAAGCCGTGATCGACGTCGCCACCCTGACCGGCGCCTGCGTCGTCGCCCTCGGTCATGTCGCCAGCGGCCTCTTTGCCAACGACGAGCACCTCGCCCGCGAACTGCTCGATGCCGGTGAGGAAGCCGACGACCGCGCCTGGCAAATGCCACTGTGGGACGACTACCAGGACCTGCTGAAGAGCCCCTTCGCCGACATGGCCAACATCGGCGGACGCTGGGGCGGCGCAATCACCGCCGCCTGCTTCCTCGCCCGATTCACCAAGGAGTACACCTGGGCCCACCTGGATATCGCCGGCACCGCCTGGAAGTCCGGGGCCGACAAGGGCGCCACTGGTCGCCCGGTGCCGCTGCTCACGCATTACCTGATGCGCCGCGCCGGGAAACTGAATTGACCGAAGTCTTCTTCTACCACGGCGCCGCCGACCGCATCGCCGCCGCCTGCGCGCTGCTCGGCGGCGCCGCCGCACAGAAAAAACCGGTCCTGGTCTACGCCCCGGAAGCAGGGCTGGCGACCATGCTGGATCGCAGCTTGTGGACGCACAATGCACTGAGTTTTGTGCCGCATTGCGCGGCAGACTCGCCTCTGGCGGCGGAAACCCCGATCCAGATTGCCGCCTCGGCCGCCGCCCTGGCCGCCGCCGGCCCGCGCGAACGACTGATGAACCTCGGCCACCAGGCCGTACCGAATTTCGAGCGCTACGCCCGGCTGATCGAAGTGGTCGGCCAGGAAGAAGAAGAGCGCCAGATCGCCCGCGAGCGCGTGCAGTTTTACCGGCAATCCGGCTGCGACGTGCGTTTTTTCGACCTTAGCCAGCGCTGAAGCCATGCCCAGTCCCATCCTAGCCCGCGCCAACGCGTTGATGCACCGGCACCGCAGCAACAACGACGACGCCGACGAAATCCCGGTCCTCACCGATGCCGTACCCGGCAGCGAAGAGATTCCGCTCCTGACCGAAATCGCAACGCTCGACCCGGCAGTACCGCTCCCGGCCCTGACCGCCCCCGACCTGACGCTGGAACGGATCGATGCGCTCCCGAACGATACAAGCCTCGCCAATCGCGAGCAGGCAGCACTTGCCGCCGGCGAGGAGCCGCTGCTGCGCGAGCTGTGCCGGCGAGTCGAGCTGCGCCTGGCCGAGGCGCTACCGCAACTGATCCAGGCGACCCTGCACGAACTATTGCAGGAGCGGGCGGCACAGGACACTCCCGCCGCCGCGCGCGACCTTCTCGACGACTGAGTTTGCCCCTTCCTCGGCCGGAAAGAGATCGCTCCGGCCGCCTCCGGTATAATCGCCGGTTTTCCCCATTTCCCCGCACAGCCCATGGAACTCGCCAAAGCCTTCGAGCCGGCCGACATCGAACGTCGCTGGTACCCCGAGTGGGAAGCCCAGAATTACTTCGCCGCCGGCGTCGACCGTAACCAGCAGGACAATTTCTGCATCCTGCTGCCGCCGCCCAACGTCACCGGCACCCTGCACATGGGCCATGGTTTCAACCAGACGATCATGGACGCGCTGACCCGCTACTACCGGATGAAGGGTCACAACACGCTGTGGCAGCCGGGCACCGACCACGCCGGCATCGCGACGCAGATCGTCGTTGAACGCCAGCTGGACGCGCAGGGCATCAGCCGCCACGACCTTGGCCGCGAGAAGTTCCTGGAAAAGGTCTGGGAATGGAAGGAATACTCGGGCAACACCATCACCAAGCAGATGCGCCGCATGGGCACCAGCCCGGACTGGACGCGTGAGCGCTTCACGATGGACGCCGGCTTGAACAAGGTCGTCACCGAAACCTTCGTCCGCCTCTACAACGAAGGCCTGATCTACCGTGGCAAGCGCCTGGTGAACTGGGATCCGAAGCTGCACACCGCCGTTTCCGACCTCGAAGTCGTGCAGGAGGAAGAAGACGGCTTCATGTGGCAGATCCGCTATCCGCTGGCCGATGGCTCGGATAGCCTGGTCGTCGCCACGACGCGGCCGGAAACCATGCTCGGCGACACCGCCGTGATGGTCCATCCGGAAGACGAGCGTTACCAGCACATGATCGGCAAGATGGTGAAGCTGCCGCTGACCGGCCGCGAAATCCCGATCATCGCCGACGCCTACGTCGACCGTGAATTCGGCACCGGCTGCGTCAAGGTCACGCCGGCGCACGATCCCAATGACTATCAAGTTGCACATCGCCACAATCTACCCGCCTTGGTTGTGATGGCCCTTGATGGAACCATGCTGTCTGAAATCAAACGCTGGGACGATGTAATTGTTGACCTTTGGACACGTGACGCTCTCGGTCATGAAAATGGAATGCAAGCTGATTTGTACGATCAGCTCTGCCTATGGCGACAGCTACCGCTCCACGATCTAGTCAATCGCTTGGTTCCTGAAGAATATCAAGGGATGGATCGCTTCGACGCGCGCAAAGCGATTGTTGCCGACCTCGAAACCACCGGCCTCCTGATCAAAGTCGACAAGCACAAACTCAAGGTGCCGCGCGGCGACCGCACTGGCGTCGTGATCGAACCGATGCTCACCGATCAGTGGTTCGTCGCCATGTCCAAGCCAGCGAGTGGGCCAAATTCGGACTGCAAGTCGATCACCGAAAAGGCGCTCGAAGTCGTGCGTTCCGGCGAGATCAAGTTCTACCCGGAAAACTGGGTCAATACCTACAACCAGTGGCTGAACAACATCCAGGACTGGTGCATCTCCCGACAACTGTGGTGGGGACATCAAATTCCGGCCTGGTATGCAGCGGACGGCAGCTGTTTTGTTGCTCACGATGAAGAAGAGGCTCTTGCCAACTTCAACCAAAAAATGGATAGCCGCCTAGCGGCACTTGAAAACGTAGCGCAGCAAGATCCTGCGGCGGACAGGCAGATACAAAACAATCGCGATTCGATTGAGTCACTAAGAGCACAAGGACTCAACCGCGATGCCGACGTCCTCGACACCTGGTATTCGTCCGCGCTGTGGCCGTTCTCGACGCTCGACTGGACCGGCAACGAGGCCGAAGACGCCGCCAACCAGATGTTGCAGCAATACCTGCCGTCGTCGGTGCTGGTCACCGGCTTCGACATCATCTTCTTCTGGGTCGCCCGGATGGTGATGATGACCAAGCACATCACCGGCAAGATTCCGTTCAAGCACGTCTATGTGCACGGCCTGATCCGCGATGGCGAAGGCCAGAAGATGTCCAAGTCCAAGGGCAACGTGCTCGATCCGATCGACCTGATCGACGGCATCGGCATCGACGCATTGGTCGAGAAGCGCACCTTCGGCCTGATGAATCCGAAACAGGCCGAGAGCATCGCCAAGAAGACGCGCAAGGAATTTCCGGACGGCATCCCGGCCTTCGGCACCGATGCGCTGCGCTTCACCTTCGCCTCGCTCGCCAGCCCCGGCCGCGACATCAAGTTCGATCTGGGCCGCTGCGACGGCTACCGCAACTTCTGCAACAAGTTGTGGAACGCCACCCGCTTCGTGCTGATGAACGTCGAAGGCCACGACCTGGCGCTCGAACACGAACAGGGTCGCGGCGGCGCATGCACGGTCGACGGTGAGAAAAAGCTGAAATTCAGCTTCGCCGACCGCTGGATCGTCAGCCTGCTGCAAAAGCTGGAACAGGAAGTCGAGCAGCACTTCGTCGACTACCGCTTCGACCTGCTGGCGCAGGCGATCTACAAGTTCGTCTGGGACGAGTTCTGCGACTGGTATCTGGAAATCGCCAAGGTTGAAATCCAGACCGGCGACGCAGCCGAGCAGCGTGGCGCCCGCCGCACCCTGGTGCGGACGCTGGAAACCATCCTGCGCCTGGCCCACCCGCTGATCCCCTTCATCACCGAGGAACTGTGGCAGACCGTGGCCCCGATTGCCGGACGCAAGACGCACGCTTCGCTGATGCAGGCCAGCTACCCGAGCGCCAACCTCGCCCGCATCGACGAAGCCGCCGAAGCCAAGGTCGAACGCCTGAAAGCCCTGGCCTACGCCTGCCGCAACCTGCGTGGCGAGATGGGTGTTTCACCGGCGCAGCGGATGCCGCTGCTGGTCGCCGGTGGCGGCGAGGAAATGGTCGAGTTCGCACCGATCCTGCAAGCACTGGCCAAGGTTTCGGAAGTCCAGATCGTCGCCGAGATGCCGGAAGATGCGGTCGCCCCGGTGGCCGTGGTCGGCGAAACCCGCCTGATGCTCAAGGTCGAAATCGACGTTGCCGCCGAGCGTGAGCGCCTGAAGAAGGAAATCGAGAAGCTGGAAAAGCAGATTGCCATCGCCCAGGGCAAGCTGTCGAACGAAGGCTTCGTCGCCCGCGCGCCGGCTGCCGTCGTCGAGCAGGAAAAGCAGCGGGTGGCCGACTTCGGCGCAACGCTGGAGCAGCTCAAGCTGCAACTGGCCAAGCTCGGACATTGAGATGAGCGCGCCTCAGCATAGCCAGCGCTTTTCGGCCATTTTCAGCGCCTTCATGGTCTTCTGCGTGCTGGTCTGGCTCTGGGGCCTCGGCCTGTTCATGCTCTGGCCGTGGCAGAAGGGCGGCGAATGGCTGCCCGAATTCCCGCTAGCAGCGGTCTGCGCCGACGACCAGGTTTGCGCCCTACCCTACGGCAAGCTGGCGGCGGCTCAGGCCGCCGGCAAGGTCAAGACGCTGCAACTGCCGACCGCCAGCGGCGAAACCGCCTACGAGATGATCGCGCTGCAATGGAAGAAGCTGCCCAACGGCGTCGAAGCCAAGGCCTCGGCCTGGAATTTCCAGACCACGGTACGTTACCGGATCGATGACGAAACGCCGATTCTGGTCGAGTACCAGGAAATCGGCGGCAAGGTCTTCTTCTACGCCATCGTCGGCGCGCTGATCAGCCTCGGCCTGCTCTACCTGCGCAAGCTGCGCAAATAGAAGCCAGGCAGCAAGATACCCAGGGCGGGCTACCGTGAGGTTCCCGCCCCAAGGTTCCCGCCCCGAAGTTCTCACCCCGAAGTTCCCGCCCTTTTCTCTGCGGCAGGTTTTTCGTGACAACCAGAGCGATGCCGAGACAGCTTGAACGCTCCGAGGCCGGGGTTTTGCCTGATTTTCACGGTCGACCGTGAAAATTGCCGAAAAACCTCAGACGAGCGAGCCGGGCTCGGCCTCCAGCGTGGAGATCCGGTGCAACCCACGCAAGGCATTGCCGAGCCAGAAGCCATCCCGCAGATCGGCCGGATAAAGCACCGCCTCGCGCGCCCGGCCGCTGGCCAGCAATTCGCCGCGCAAGACGCCGGGCAAGGCGCCGCTGCGCAGCGGCGGCGTCAGCAGGATGCCGTCGCGTTCGACGAACAGATTGCTGCGCGCGCCTTCGGCCAGCTCGCCGCGCTGGTTCAAAAACACCACGTCGAACAGCGCCGGGTCGCCGGCGATGCGCTGCAGCGCCGCGTCGTAAAGCCCGCGCTCGGTGGTTTTATGGCGACGCAAGGGATCGTCGGCATCAATCGTTTCGGCGGCCAGCCAGGCGCGGCGCGGCCCCTCCGCCTCGGGCAGGAGCGGAAAGGCCGCGACCTCCGGCCGACCATCCTTGCCCAGGGTCAAGCGCACCCGCCAGTCGCCGATGGCCTTGTCGGCCGCCAGTTCGCGCAAGGTGGCTACCACCGCTGGCAGCTCGCAGGCAAAGCCGAACCACGCCGCCGAACCGGCCAGCCGGGCGAGATGCCCGGCCAGCGCCGGGTAGTTACCAGTGCTCAAACGCAGGGTCTCGATCAGGCGCAGACCGGGGTCGGCCGCGTGCACGAACGCCCCCTTGAGCAGGCATTCGCGCCATTCGGCGGCCGGATCGGAATCAGCGACGATGCCGCTACCCAGCCCGAGACGGGCCTGGCGATCAGCCCCGACGGCAAGGGTGCGGATCGCGACATTGAGGCGCAGATCGTCTGCCGGCGAGCGCCAGCCAAGGGCGCCGGTGTACAAGCCGCGCGGCGCGGCTTCGAGTTCGCCGGCAATCTGCATGGCGCGGATCTTCGGCGCGCCGGTGATCGAGCCGCAGGGAAAAACCGCGCGCAGCAAGGTGGCAAACTCCTCACCCAAATCCTCGCCCCCCGGCGCCAGCTCGGCCGAAATCTCTGACACCATCTGCCAGACACTGGGATAAGCCTCGACCTCGAACAGCCGCTCGACGCGGACGCTGCCGGCGGCGGCAACGCGCCCGAGATCGTTGCGCAGCAGATCGACGATCATCAGATTCTCGGCACGGTCCTTGACCGAATCGCGCAAGGTCTCGGGTGGCAGGTGGCGCGCTGCTGTGCCTTTCATCGGCCGGGTTAGCAGGCGCCGACCGCGCTTCTCGATGAACAGCTCGGGCGACAACGAGATGATCGCCTCACTCCCGACGCCTCCGCCCGCCAGTTCGCCGACAAAGCCGCCGTAACGCACCGGCTGCCGCTGGCGCAGCCGGGCATAGAGCGCCAGCGGCGAACCATAGACGGTGCCGGTCACCGGAAAAGTCAGGTTGACCTGGTAGCAGTCACCGGCCGAAATCCAGTCTTTGACACGGTCGACCGTGGATAAATAGTCTTTTTCCGCGATTTGCGGCTGCCAGCCGCCGAGTCCGGCCACTGGCCGGCCGTCCAGCTGCTCGGCCAGCCAGCTTGCGGCCTCGTCCGCGCTCAGGCAGCGCGCCGAGGCAAACCGCCAGACACGACCGAGCGGTGCGGCGGCCGCCGACGGCGGCTGCCAGCCAAGCGGTGCCGCGTGCGGTTCGAGCAGGTAGCCGAGTTCGTAATCGAGTGCCAGCACCGACCAGCCCCCTGCTTGCGCCACACCATCCAAGGCGATGGCGAGGCTGGCGGCATCGCGAATTTCGTCGCTGACCAGCAGTCGCTCGAATAACCAGGCGGCGGGCTCGCCAACCGGCGCCCGCCTGTCTTCAAAAAAGGCGATCAAGGTGAAAAAGAAAGAAGCCTGCCGCTTATCCGGGAAAAAGCTGTTTCAACACAGAGGGCGAGGATTTCCCCAAGCCCTTGGCTGACCACGCCCCCTGCGGGATGCGGCGACTTTCAAAAAACTCCGAAAAGCCCACGTTTGTCTGCGCTATCCGCGTCATCCGCAGGCGGCCAAGGTTTTCAGGTTTATTTGCGCTTGAGGAAAAAGAGCAGCGCCTGGTCCTCCTCGGATTCCCCCTGCCCGAGCAGCTCGTTGCCGGTTTGCCGGGCGAAGGCGGGAAAATCCTTGAGCGAGCCCGGATCGGTCGTCTGCACGCGCAGTATCTGTCCCGAATCCATCTCGGCCAGCGCCTTCTTGGTGCGCAGGATGGGCAAGGGGCAATTCAGGCCCTTGACGTCGAGATCGCGATCGAAATACATGGTGGCGGCAACTCCAGGGGAAAACGGGCGCTCATTTTACCGTGAATCCAGCGTCCCATCGGCAGCGGAGCGCCACGGCCTCAGTTGCGTTTTTCCTTCATTTCCTCGACGCGCCGCTGCTTCAACTCGCGTAGACGCGCATCGATACTGGAGCTTTCGAAGAAATTGGCGTCGCCGGCGCGCTGCGCCAGGTTGAGCTGCTCGATGGCCGCCTGGGTCTGTCCCTGCAGTGCCGCCGCCTCGGCCAGCGCCAGGTGCTGCGGCGCCCGCCGCCCGAGACCGGCATAGCTCTCGGCACGCAGGCGATAGAGGCGGACCTCGTCGGGAAAGGAAGAGAGCTGGGCATCGACAAAGCGCAGGGCATCCTGGTAGTGGCGGGAGGCCAGCAGCGCCGCCGCATAGCCGAAAACCAGTCCGTGATGCCGGGGAAAACGTTCCGCCGCCCGACGATAAATCGCCAAACCCTCATCGACATTGCCTTGCGCCAGCCGCAGCTCGGCAAACAGGCGTTCGATCATCGCGCTGCCGTTGCGGTCGGCACGCGCCTCGCGCAGGGCGATTTCGGCCGCTGCCCAATTGCGCGAGCGCAATTGGGCCTGGGCCAGACCGTAAAGAGCTGCCGGCCGCGAGGCATACTTGCCTTCGGCGAGCAGGTTCTGGAAATCGCGCACGGCTTCTGCCGGCACGCCAAGCTGAGCGCGCAAGCGCGCTCGCACCAGATGGAAATCGAGGCTGTCCGGCACCTGCCTGTAGGCAGCCCGGAGCTCGCGATTCTGCATGTCGGTCACCCGTTCGCCGCTCAACGGGTGGGTACGCAGATAAGCCGTGGCGTTGTTTTCGTAGAGGCGCACCGATTTCTGCAGGCGCTCGAAGAAGGCCGACATGCCGCGCGGATCGAAACCGGCACGCGACAGGAGGTCGAAGCCGACCCGATCCGACTCCCGCTCGAAATCCCGCGAGAAGGCCAGTTGTGCCGAAATCGCCCCCGCCTGCGAAGTCACCGCCGCGGCGCCGGCCACCTGTCCGTTCGAGCGCGCGGCGAGCAGCGCCAGTCCCATCGCCACCATCGAGGCCATGCCGATTTTCTTCGACTGGAATACCTGGCGAGCAATATGGCGCTGGGTGACGTGCGCGATTTCATGCGCCACGACCCCGGCCAGCTCGGATTCGCTCTGCGCCGCCAGGATCAGCCCGGTATGGACTCCGATGTAGCCGCCCGGCATGGCGAAGGCATTGATCGCGGGATCGCTGATGGCGAAAAAATAAAAACCGGTCCCCGGATCGGCACCGACGGCGGCCAAGCGTCCGCCGAGCTGGTTCAGATAAGCCTCGATGTCGGGGTCGTCGAGAAAGGCCGGTTCGCGCCAGCGGATTTCATGCATGATCTGCTGCCCGATCCGCCGCTCGGCCGCAACCGAAAATTCGCTCCCGGCGATGTCGCCGAGTTCGGGCAGATCGTCCATGCCAAACGCGGAGGGTGGCGAGCAGAGCGCCAGCGGGAACATGAGGGAGACGGCGAGACAAACGCTCGGCAGTCCGGCCAGCGGGCGGGCGAGAAAACGTTGGAAACGAGGCATGGTGCTATGATACCCCACCCTGAAAACCGCCATTGTCACCGATGGTAAACAAAGGTAAATCGACGTGAGCCATACCCCAACCTCCCCCCTGACCCACTTCGACGCCGGTGGCCAGGCCCATATGGTCGATGTCGGCGGCAAGCCGGAAACCTCCCGCCTTGCCCGTGCCGGCGGCAGCATCCGCATGCAACCGGCAACCCTGGCCTTGATCCGCGACGGCTCGGCCAAAAAAGGCGACGTCCTCGGCATTGCCCGGATCGCCGCCATTCAGGCAGCCAAGCGTAGCGGCGAACTGATTCCGCTCTGCCATCCCCTGGCGCTGACCCGGGTAGCGGTCGAATTCCGGATCGACGAAGCGATGGCCAGTGTCCATTGCGAGGTGACCGCCGAGTGTCTTGCCCGCACCGGCGTCGAGATGGAGGCCCTGACAGCGGCCACACTCGGCCTGCTCACCATCTACGACATGTGCAAGGCCGTCGATCGCGGCATGGTTATCGAAAACGTCCGCCTGCTCGAGAAAAAGGGCGGCAAGTCAGGTCATTGGCTGGCCGGCGACGATTAATCCATCCACCGGACCCCGCGATGCGCAAACTCCCGCCCCGCTACCTGCGCGAACTGATATTCGTGGCCCTGGTGGTGGCCAATCTCCTGGTCATGGCGCTTTCGGTGACATCGCTGCGACAGGCGCGGGAGCAATACGAACAAAGCGCCCGGATCGCGACGGAAAACATCAACCAGGCGCTCGACCAGAGTGTCGCCAACAGCATCGACAAGATCGACCTGGCGCTGCACAGCGTGGCCGACGAGCTGGAGGACCAGCTGCGCCGGGGGCGCATTCAGCCCAAGCAGGCCGAAGCGCATCTCGAACGCCTGCTCTCCCGTCTTCCCGAAGTCGAGGCCCTGCGCGTGGCCGATGCCGAAGGGCGAGTTTTCCTCGGTCGCGGCGTCGACCGTAAAAATCAAGCCAGCTGGGCCGACCGCGATTATTTTGTGCGACTTCGCAAGGATCCGATGGCTGGCCTGCAGATTTCCAAGCCACGGATCGGCCGGGTGGCAAAGCGGGCCATCGTCGGTTTTTCCCGCCGCTACAACACGCCGGACGGCCGCTTTGCCGGCGTGATCTCGGCACCCATCGCCATCGAGCATTTCCAGAATCTTCTCTCGCGCTTCGATCCCGGACCCGGCGGCGCGGTTGTCCTGCGCGATGCCGACCTGGGGCTGATCGCCCGCCACCCGCAACTGCCCGGCAATCCTGCCGCCAGCGTCGGCAGCCAGGAAGTTTCGCGCGAGCTGCGCGAACTGGTCGCCCGCGGCGTGACCGAGGCCAGCTACCACACCACCACGGCATCGGATCGACTCGAACGCATCATCAACGTGCGCCGCCTGGAAAAGGCCCCGATGTACGTACTCACCGGCATCAGCAGCGAAAGCTACCTCAGCGGCTGGCACCACGATCTGCGCCGGACGCTCATCTATGCCGGCGGATTTTTCCTGCTCTCCCTGCTCTGCGGGGGTCTGCTGCTGCTCTCGCTTGGCCGCACCCTGCGCGAAAGCACGCGCAACCGGGTCTTCCTCCAGCGTGCCGGCGACGGCATCCAGATTCTCGACGCGCACGGCCAGCTGATCGAAGCCAACGACCGCTTCTGCCGCATGCTCGGCTACCGTCACGAAGCCTTGATCCGGCACGGTATCGGCGACTGGGAAGTACGCTGGGACGAAGAGGCCATCCGCCGCCAGTACCTCGAAGCCAGCGGCAACGATGCGCCGGTCTGTTTTGAAAGTCGCTATCGCAGCCGCGAAGGCGACCTCATCGATGTCGAGGTCAGCCTCGGCCATTTCGAGCTGGAAGGCGAGTCCTACGTCTACGCCGCTGCCCGCGACATCCGCGAGCGCAAGCAGGCGGAAGCCGAGCTGATCGCGGCCAAGCAGGCGGCGGAAGCGGCCAATCTGGCCAAGAGCCGCTTCCTGGCCACCATGTCGCACGAAATCAGGACACCGATGAACGGCATTCTCGGAATGGCGCAACTCCTGCAACTTCCCGATCTGACGCGGGAGGAGCAGCAGGAATACGTGCATACCATTCTCTCTTCGGGACAAACCCTGCTGGGCCTGCTCAACGACATACTCGATCTCTCCAAGGTCGAAGCCGGCAAGCTGGAACTGCACCCCGGCATCCTGAGCATCCCGCCGCTGCTGACGGAAACCGTGGCTCTATTCACGGCGGCAGCCGGGCAAAAAGGCCTGGAAATCACGGTCGACCGTGACAGCAGGCCAATTCCGGGACATTTTCTCGGCGATGCCGCGCGCCTGCGGCAAATGCTCGCGAACCTGGTCAGCAACGCCATCAAATTCACCGAACACGGCCATATCACCTTACGAGCCAGCGAATCTCCCGCTGCCATGGGCGACAACGCACGCCTGCGCTTTGCCGTCAGCGATACCGGCATCGGTATCGCACCCGAGGCTCTGGGGCGCCTTTTCTCGCCATTCAGCCAGCTCGACGCCTCGAGTACGCGCAAATACGGCGGTACCGGGCTGGGACTTTCCATCGTCCGGCGCCTTGCCGAACTGATGGGCGGCGAAGCCGGCGTTCTCAGCACACCGGGACGGGGATCGACTTTCTGGTTCGAGGTCAAGCTGCCACGCAGCCCCGATCAAGACCTGGCTGCCGATGGATACGGCAAGGAGACGGGAACAGCAGCCCCGTCGGCAGGCGCCAGGATGCCGGCCGGTGTCGGCCAGCCACTTTCCGGCGAGGCGGCCCACATCCTGCTCGTCGAGGACAATGCCACCAACCGCACCGTGGTCAGGAGCCTGCTCGGCAAACACGGCTACCGGGTCAGTTGCGCCCACGATGGACAGGAAGCCGTCGAGCAACTGACCGGCGCGCAACTGCAGCCCGACCTGATCTTGATGGACTGCCAGATGCCGCGCCTGGACGGTTTTGAAGCCACGCGCCGGATTCGTGCCTGGGAAAGCGGAACGCGGGAAGGGAAAGGGGACGGCGACCCTGCACGCCCATCCCTGCCGATCATCGCCCTCACCGCCGGCGCCTTCGCGGAAGATCGGCAACGCTGCCTGGCCTGCGGCATGGACGATTTCCTGACCAAGCCGGTCGATATCGGCGAACTCCTCAAGCGGCTGCAAATGTACCTGCCGGCGCATCTTCTTCCGCCATCCGCCCCTTTGCCGAGAACCGCGCCCCACGTTGACAGCGCCCCTCCGGGAACGGCAATGTAACGCCTTTTTTCAGGGAAAGCGCCGTGCCGCGGCTTCCCATTTCTTTCAGGCCAGGAAAGCCCATCGATGATCCCCCTGCGTCGCCTGCTGCTCAAGGGCAGCACCACCCTTCCCCTCGCCGCGCTGCTCGCGGGCGGACTGCTGCAGCCGTCGCGCCTGCTTGCCGCCAGCTGGAACCACAACGCCTTCACCGCCCGCCAGACCGACGAGGCGCTCAAGGCCTACGGTGCAGTCCAACCCAGTCCGGCCGGCCCCCGTGATATCACGATTCACGCCCCCGAGACGGCGGAAAATGGTGGCAAGGTCGATATCGAGGTCTCGACGACCCTGCCCGGCGCAGTCAGCATTGCCGTTTTTGCCGACAAGAACGCTTACCCTCTCTGTGCCAGCATCGATTTCCTGCCCCCGGCCCTGCCCTTCGTCAAACTTCAGGCCAAATTGCTCGAATCGACGCGGATACGCGCGGTCGTGCGTAGCGGCGACGGCAAATTCCACGTTGCTTTCCGCGAAATCAAGGTCACCCAGGGTGGGTGTGGAGCCTGACGATGAACGACCCGATCAAGATACGTATCCAGCGCCACGCCGATTTCAGCGAAATCCGCATCCTGCTGCCCCACCCAATGGAAACCGGCCTGAGCAAGGATGAGCAGGGTCGCAGCCTGCCGCCGCAATTCATCCAGACCCTGACCGTGGAATTGAACGGCAAGCCGCTGATCGACGCTCAGCTGAATGCCTCGGTCGCACGCAACCCCTTGTTTGCCTTCCGGGTGCGTGAACTGAAACCCGGAGACCGGCTTGCCGTCGCCTGGGTCGACAACACCGGCGCGCGGCGTCGCGATGAAACCGTGGCCAGCTGAAGCCGGGGCAAGGCCAGCGGAAAAATCCCGGAGCGGCAAGCCCGCTCCGCCGCCGATCAGCCTCCCTGCTTGATCGCCAGTACCGCCTGGTTGCGCAGTGTGCGCAGGAGCGACAATTCCTTCTCCGGAATCGATATTCCGCCCGGATCGTCACGGTCGGCGTAAATCAGCGCCACCGGATTGTTCTTGATGTTGAGCGGAAAAAGGACCATCGACTGCGCGGGCAGGGCTTTGCGGTACCAGATCGGGATACGCGGTGCGATTTTCGGGTCGTTGATATCGTTGATCAGGATATCGACCCCCTTTGAAACCGCGACATGGAAGACATCGGCGGCGAAGCTGAGGGGAAAGCGGAAAGCCTTGACCACCTCGGTGGTGTTCGGCCCGAAACCGAAACGCCCGATCATGCTGTTGGTCTTGGCATCGCGCACGCAAAGAATGACACGCTTGAAACCCATCGCCCGGTACATGGTCTCGAGGATGATGCGCAGGATATCGTTGAGCTTGAAACCATCGACCAAGGTATTGCTGATGTCCTGGATTCCCGCCGTCAGGATCGCCTGGGCGTCGATACGGGTATCGACGACGCTGCCATCCTCGCCGGGTTCGTCGATGATGCCGTAGGCGCCTTCGTCCTTGAGCACGGTCGAACTCAGGGTATCGTCCCCCGGACGCGGCCCGGCCTCGCCGCCGGCGCCGGACTTGCCGGACAGGAACTGGCGCATCTGCTTGCCAAAGGTAGTCTGCTGCAGGTTCAGGTGGATGATGCGGGCGAACTCGGCGGCTTCCTCGACCGAACGCTGCATGCTCTGCTTGACTTCCTTTTCGGTCAGGGAGACGGCAGCGGCGTAACGGGCCATGATCCGGCGCATTTCCCGCTCCCGCCCCTCGCCGCCGGGCTGCGAAACCAGCAAGCAGAGCTCGTTGGCCATGCCGGAGAGTATCCGCTGGCGCTCCTCCGGCGTGCCGGGCTTGCGTACCGGGCCGTCCGGCAAACGCCGCATGGCCCCGACGATAAGCGGCGGAAAGCCCCACTGCCGGGCAATCTCGACCCCCATTTCCTCGTAGGAAACCCCGAGCACCTGCTGCGAGGCCAGGTCTTCCCCCACGCCGCGTTGAGCGACCAGGCGGCGGATTTCCTCGGCCTCCTCGGGGAAATAATATTGTGCGAGCAGGCGCCCCAGATTGTGGAAGAGCGCGCAGATGAAGCTCTGTTCCAGATCCCGCATCTGCGCCGCGCTGCCGACTTCCTTGCCGAGCAGGCCAGCCAGATTGGCGCGCAGGAATTCCTCCTTCAGCTGGTTGGCATTGGCCTTGTTCTGCAAATGCTCGAAGAGCAGCACGCTGATGGCGATATTGCGCACGACATCGAAGCCGAGCACGATCACCGCCCGCGAGACGGTACTGATGCTGCCGCCGCCCGCCGGACGGAAATAGGCGGAATTCACCAGGCGCAGGATTTTGTTGGTCAGCGCAAAATCCTTGAGAATCGAATTCGAGAGTTTGTTCACACTCTCGGTTTCGCTGGCGGCAATCTTGTTGATGGTCGTCACCGATTCGGACAAGGCGGGGAAATCGCTCTTGTGGCGCATCCGGCGCAGCAGGAAATCGATGGTCGATTGCTTGCTGTCGCTCCCGGTGTTTTCGACCTCGGGGGAAAGGTAGGCGTCAAGCGCCTCGGCAAACTGGGCGGCGGTCTGGTAGCGAAGCTCGGGATCGCGAGCCAGCGCCTTGTTGAGGATTTCGCTCAGACGCTGATCGGCCGCCGTTCCCGGGGGCAGACGGATATCCTCGTTGGCGACACGGTTCATCACCTGATAGATATTGTCCCCCTGAGCCGCACGGTGACCGGTCAGCATTTCGTAGAGGATCAGGCCGGCGGCAAAAACGTCGCAACGCTCGCTCAATTCACGCCGGGCAATGTATTCGGGCGCCATATAGGCGGGAGTGCCGGTATATTCGTCCGGTGATTCAGCCGGACCATCGACACGCGCGGCAATGCCGAAATCCATGACCCGTGGCAGGCCATTTTCATCGATCAGGATATTCGATGGCTTCAGGTCGCGATGGATCACGCCCTGGGCATTGGCGTAAGCCACGGCATCAAGGATGGGGCGAATCAGGCTCAGGGCCTTGATCGCCGGCAAGGAGCCGGCATCGTGCAGATGCGCGGCGAGACTCTTGCCGGGAACGTACTCGAACACCAGATAGAGATCGCCCCCCTCTTCGCCAGCCTCGAAAATGGGAACGATACTCGGGTGACGCAGCTTGCCGACCGTCCTCGCCTCCGTGAGCAGGGTCGCGTTCTGCTGCGGGTCGGGCTTGCCGAAATGCAGCGTCTTGATGGCGATTTCACGCTGTAGCTGCGGATCGAAACCAAGATAGACGACGCTCTGCGCCCCCCGCCCGAGCTCGCCCTTGACGTCAAAACGTCCGATTGTCTTACCCATTATTTGTCTTCTTCTATCCACAGCAGGCGCGGGATCGCATCTCCCCCGCCCACCAGTACCGCATTCTGGCCGTAAGCCGCCCCCAGGCGACGAGCCTCTTCCCAACTGAGACCCAGCGCCAGACAGCTGGGTTCCACCGGCCAGCCGGTGTCGTCCGCAAAATTTTCGCCTTGCCCCGCCAGGCAGGCGAGCTGCCGCAGCTCGTTTTCCAGCCGGCGCTGACGTTCGGCATTCTCCGCGAACCCCAACTGCACTGAAGCGGGATTGTACGCCGTAATGATCGCAAATTTGTCACTTTCACGGCTTTGCAACCAGGCGCGGAAGGCGGGATGCGCCAGCCCAATCCGTAAGTCGAAGCAGGCTGCATCGAGATGGAGACGATAGGTCGTCGCCCGGTAGGCCGCGTCGCAGTCGTGCCGCGAAAAGCCCTCGCCCTCACCCTCGCGCCCGCCCTCCGCCGGCTCCACATCCCTCATTTCAGCGAAAACTCGACCCCCGCCGCGCGCTGTCCGCCCGGGTCCGCGCCGAGTTTTACCGGCAGCATGAAGAGACGCTCGAGCGGTGCTCCCTTCTCGGCCAGCCAGGCCTGCACGGTTTCCGCCCGACGGGTGGCGAGTTGCCGCAAGGCTTCTTCCCCGGCGGGGAGGTGGGTCAGAAGCAGTTTCTCCATTTCCTCATCCGGCAAGCTCTTTTCCAGTCCCAGCAGGTTGCGCGGCTTGGGGAATTTTGCCTCGCGATAAGCCAGGCGCAGGTAGGTGGAATATTCGTCCTCACCCAGTTCGAGCGCATCGAGCGAACGCCCCTCGCCAGTCTTTCTCCGCAATTCGCGTGCTTTCTGCACCTTCACCGCGCGCTCGAGCGCCACTCGCTTCAAGCCCTCGCGATCGGACTCGGGGTCGGCGCGTCCGACGATTTCCAGCTTCAGGCCGCCACGCTCCTGCAAGGCGTGTGCGAGTATCGCCAATTTCTTCTCGCTCTCGGGCGTCAGCAAATTTCGCCCCGGCGCGAAGTCGACCGTGGATAAGGCCTCGTCACCGCCGAACAAGGAGCCAAGCAGGGCGAAGGGCGAACTCACGGCCTTGACGAAGAGATTGACGATTACCTTGACGATCAGGCCGCCGACCGAGAACTGTGGATCGTCGAGCGAACCGGAAATCGGCAGGTTGATATCGATCTCGCCCCGGTTGTTCCGCAACAGCGCCAGGGCCAGGTTGACCGGCAAGGTCGTGGCATCCGGGCTATCGACCGCTTCCCCGAAGGTTAACTGGTCGAGGAAGAGGCGGTTATCGGCGCTCAACTGCCGGTTTTCCAGCTTGTAGGCGAGATTCAGCGACAGCTTGCCCTTCTCGATGGCATAGCCGGCATACTTGCCGGCATAGGGCGAAAAGCCGACCAGATCGACGCCGCTGACTTCGGCCTTGAGATCGAGATAGGGGTTGCTCGCCAGCGGATTCAAGCGTCCATCGACCCGCACCGGAGCCAGGTTGGCGTAGGCGCCACGCAGTTCCAGTTCGGCAAGACTGCCCTCGGCCGACGAGAGTCCGCTTATCCGGCCACCGAGCTTGCCGACATTGACCGAGTAATGGGGACGGATGAAATGATCGGAAAAATGCACATTGCCATTCTGC
This sequence comes from Azonexus sp., assembly GCF_023150235.1. Classification (GTDB taxonomy): domain Bacteria; phylum Pseudomonadota; class Gammaproteobacteria; order Burkholderiales; family Rhodocyclaceae; genus Azonexus. The sequence goes on along the minus strand of NZ_JAKLLH010000007.1, from coordinate 71,112 downwards.
AGGCTGACCCTGGCGATCCGTATCGGCGGCAGCGGCGCTTTTTCCACCGCCTGCCCGCCCTCCGGGGTGGCTGCCGGCGCCGGAGCGGCCTCGGTGGGGGAACGGAGTATCCGCTGCAGATTGAGCTGTCCCTGAGCATCGAGAATCAGGCGGGAATAAAAATCGCTCAGGGCGATTTCGCCGATATCGATGGCCAGTGGCTGCAGGCGGAAATCGATGGCGCCAAGGTGCAGCGACTTCCATTTCAGGAAATCGGCATGATTGACACGGTCGACCGCGAGAAAATCGCCCAAGGTCAATGAACCGCGATAGTCGGCCTGCCATTGTCCTCCCCGCTCGCGCACTTGCGCCTGCCCCTGCGCCGAAACCAGGCCGCGCGTCACCGCCACGTCGAGATAGTCGTCGAAATAGGCTTGCCAGGGCATCAAGGGCAGCGAGCGGGCGTCGAGCTTGAGGGCCAGGTCCAGCGGCTCGGCCTGTACTCGGCCTTCGATTCCAAGACTGCCCTTGCGATTGACGCGAGCCTTGAGGGTGAGTTGCCCCGGCGGCCCCGCCTCGTTGCCCAGGTTATCGCCGTGCAGGCTGAGCGCATCGATTTCCTGGACCCGTACCCGCCTGCCGCCCCGATCCTCGAAGCGCAAGGCCAGATCGTCGACCGCCAGGCGTGCCAAGCGCGCCCGCCAAGGCCGGGCCGACGGCGCCGGACCGCTTCCCTCCGTCGCCGGGGGCATGGCAAGCCGTGGCGGCTGCAACCAATTCAGGCGGCCATCCCGCTCGCGCCGAAGCAGTATCCGCGTCTGCGTATTTTCCATCGTGCCGACCTCGACCCGCCGTGCCGCAAGGTCGACATGGATATCGCGCAGGCGGACCGGTCCCGAACGCAAGGCCTCGCCGAATTGCGGGCGAAAGGATAGCTCGGCAATGGCCAGCGGCGCCGCCAGATGGTGATCGAGCGGGCCGAGACGAAGCTGCAGTTCCCGCAATTCCCCCCGCACTGCCGGCAGATTCGAGTCATCTCGCCAGCGCAGGATACCGCCCTGCAGGTTCAGCGCTCCCAGCGACCAGCGCGGAGAGGGAACGGGGCGACTGCCGGCGGAAGCCGCCACCGGCCGGGCGGGCGACAATCCGGCTTGCAGCCAATTCAGGTTTCCCTGGCGGTCGACCGTGACATTCACTTCCGGTGCCTCGATGTCCATGCGAGCGATAGCGACTTCCAGATTCAGCGGATCGACACGTTGCAACTCGACATCCAGCCGTTTCCAGCCAAGCAGCGGCCGCCCGCCACGGTCCTCCAATGCCAGTTGCGAAAGATGTACGGCCCCGCTGAGGGCCAGGGAAGCAACCTGCCCGGGAGACTGGCTGAAGACGAGGCGCAACTCGGCGTCGAGCAGGCCGGAGGCAAGACGCACGGGCAGCCCTGGCGGCAAATAGCTTTGTACAACGCCAAGGTCGAAGCGCTCGAGGTCGAAGGCCAGCTCGCTCTCGCGGGTGTGCGAAAACGGTTTGGCACGGGCCTTCGCTTCGATCCGTGCCGCATCGATATCGGCGGTAAAAACCGGCTCGACGAAAATTTCCGCCTGGTAGGGTAGGCTGGAAACGAAAGGCAAGCCCAATGTCAGCCCACTCAGCCGATGGCTGCGCCCCTTGAGACGATCTTCCAGGCTCAGGCGCCCATCCTCGATGCGGATATTGTTGAGGGAAAAGCGTGGGGTGGCGCCCTCCGTCTCATCGTCGGCCTGCGACCATTCGTCGAGCAGATCGGAAACATCGTAGCGCCCGTCGGCTTCGCGGATCAGCGCCAGACGCGGCCCCCGTAGCCGGATTTCATCGACCACCAATGCCTGCTTGAACAAGGAGGCCAGCGAAAGATCGACGAACAGTTCATCGAAACCGGCCACCTCGCGACCGCCGGCATCGCTCAGCGTGAGCAGGCCGACGCGCAGCGAGAGCGCGTAGGGATTGAAGTCGATACGCTCGATCCGCAACTCGCGCCGGAGGAGACGCGTCGCCTCTTCCTCAAGCAGCGACTTGAGCAGGGGCGGCACCGCCAGATAGGCGAGCAAGCCCAGCATCGCCGCCGCGAAAGCCCCCCAGAGCACGGCGCGCAAGAAGCGCGGCCGCCAATACATGCGGATTGCCGGGCGGGTATCGCGATCCGCATTCGCTCCCACCGCGATTTCTGCCCTGTCTTCAGCCATGATAACCTTCGCCCAAAAACACCATGATCCCAATCTAGCACACCCCTTCCGGAGATCGCACCGCAATGTTTCGCTGGATCATCGACGACCTGAAAGACGCTTTCGAGCAATTGCGAAAGCCGGAAACCTGGATTGTCATCGGCCTCATCTTTACCTTCATTCTGCTGCTCTACCTGGTCGGGCGCTTCGCCTTCCGGACCGATGCCATTCTTGTCTTTCACCACGCCACCAGTGGCTACTGCCGGCCCCTGAGCGATTTCGCGATCATCATGCTGTTCTGCGGCATGATTTTCTTCTTCTTCTTCGCCACCCTGACGCTGGGCGAACTACAACAATATTTCTCGCTCAAGGAACGCAAGTTCAAAAATGAAGCCAGTACCGCCCTGCGCGGCGTGATGCTCTGGGGCGGTGCGACCATCGGCATGTCGCTTGCCGCGCTGGTCTTCTTCAACAACAACTGCACCTGAGCCCCTTTCATCGGGCACTCCGGACATGAAGCAGAAGAAACGTATTCCGGTATTGATCGTTGACGACAACGACATCATGCGCAGCGTGCTACGCGGCATCCTGCGCGGCGATCAGTACGAGGTCATTGGCGAGGGGCGCAATGGCAACCAGGCGGTCGATATGGCGAAAAACCTGCAGCCGTGGATCGTCTGCCTCGATATCCTGATGCCGGAAAAGGACGGGCTCACCGCCCTTGAGGAAATCAAGGCCGCGCAGCCTCGAACACAGGTGGTGATGATCACCGGCAGCGCCGATGGCGAAACCGTCAGGCAGGCCGTCCAGGCCGGTGCCGGCGGCTTCATCGTCAAGCCTTTCAATGCCGCCAACGTGCTCAAGGCGCTGGAAAAGGCGAGCCTGCGCTATGTCGAGCAGGCAAGCGGCAAGACCTCGCCACCGGCGGAAAGTTGATCCCGGAAAAGGCGGTTTCGCCACCAAGCAAGAAATTAGCGACAGGCATTCATGCCTGTCGGTCAAACATGTTTTGGAAGGGGTTTGCATCCCATCCCGAAACGGTCGCCTGAAACCCCGGCCTTCAGGCCGGGGTCGGCTCCCACCGCCCTGAAGGCCGGGGTTTCAAACCGGAGTTAGTCTTACGATGAACGCCGATGGCGCGGGCTTTCCACGTTCATCCACCCGATCCGCGCCTGGAGCCTGCTTTTCGCCGGGTCAAAAATCGTTGCGCCAGGCGCGAATGGCGGTGAAAACAGCCGTTTCACCATCGTCGACCGTGGCATCCTGCCTGCGGACTGCCGCAATCACCTCCGGCTCGCGGCAACGCAGGAAGGGATTGCTCGCCTTTTCCTCGGCCAGGGTCGAAGGTACGCTGGCTTCCCCTCTGGCCCGAAGTTCGGCCACTCGCCGGCAACGCTCGGCCAGTGCCTGATTACCGGGCTCGACCGCACAGGCAAAGCGCAGATTGGCCTCGGTGTACTCATGTGCACAATAAATCAGCGTTGTTTCCGGCAGGGCGGCAAGGCGCGACAGCGAGGCCAGCATCTGCGCCGGCGTCCCCTCGAACAAGCGACCGCAGCCAGCACCGAAGAGGGTGTCGCCGCAGAACAGTCGCCCCGGCTGGTAATAGGCCAGGTGTCCTCGGGTGTGACCGGGAACGGCAAGAACCTCAAACTCCGTCGCCAACACACGGATCGTCTCGCCTCCGGCCAGGGGCCGGGTACAGGCGACAATCGTTTCACTTGCTGGCGCGAATACCTCGATCTCCGGCCACGCGGCAAGCAAGTCGGGAATTCCACCCTGATGATCGGCGTGGTGGTGCGTGACCAGGATCGCCGCCAGTTCGAGCCCTCGGGCGGCCAGTGCGGCAAACACCGGAGCGGCCTCGCCAGGATCCACGACGGCAGCCTGCCGACCATCGTCGAGCAGCCAAATGTAGTTGTCGCGCAAGGCGGGAAGGGCATGGATAGCGAGCATGCGGTCTCCAGGCGGAAAAACGGAACGGGAGAGGATCAACGAGGGGTGGGCGGCGTATTGCGCTGACTGCCGCGACGCTCGACCTTGATGGTGTTCTTGCCCATTTTCGCGGCCCACGCAAGGAAGGTACCAATCGCCTCTCCACTGGCGGCAAGGCGCTCGGCCTCGACGAGGTATTCGGCGTAATCCTGGTTGAGTTGTTTCTGTTCGGCTTCGCTGATCATGCTGCGAATTGTAACCTCTGGGCAGGGTAAAATCGCCGGGCGCCGCCTCCGCGCCAGACGCCGCCGCTGCCCACTCCCCCACACCGACTGCCGACACACCTTTTCCCAGCCTCGATGAGCCCCCTCCCTTCTTCCTCGATTCACGATGACGGTATCGATGCCTGGCTCGACAGTGCCCAGGGGCGCTACGTCCTCGACTGGGAGCAGGCCGCCATCGACGGCGCGGTGGCCGACATTTTCGGCTACAACGCGCTACAACTCGGGCTGCCGCAACTGGCGGCGCTGCGCAGCAGCCGCATCCCCCTGCGCCAGACCGCCGGCGAACCAGGCGCCGCCCCCGGCCGCTTCGACCTGCTCTGCGACTTTTCCGCGCTGCCCTTCGCCGCCAACAGCCTCGACCTGGCGGTCCTGCCGCACACCCTGGAATTCGCCGACGACCCGCACCAGATCCTGCGTGAAATCGAACGCGCACTGATTCCCGAAGGACGGCTGCTGATCACCGGCTTCAACCCCTATTCGCTGTGGGGCGCCCACTGCCGCCTGAGCCGCAGCGACCTCTACCCGTGGCACGGCCACTATCTCTCGGCCGGACGCTTGAGCGACTGGCTGAAATTGCTCGGTTTCGACGTCGACCGTGGCAGCTTCGGCTGCTACGCGCCGCCGCTTATCCAGGAAAAGTGGCTGCGCCGCTGGCAGTTTGCCGAAGGCCTGGGCCCGCGCTGGTGGCGCTTCTGCGGCAGCGTCTACCTGCTGCAGGCGATCAAGCGGGCGCCCGGCATGCATCTGATCACCCCGCCCTGGCGGCGCAGCAAGCTGCGCGCCAAGGCCTTGCGCCCGGTGGCGCAACACCGCTTACACAAGGAAAACTCCCAGGAATGACCACCCCGAACCCAACCGAACCTCTGATCGAAATCTTTACCGACGGCGCCTGCAAGGGCAACCCCGGCCCCGGCGGCTGGGGCGCGATCCTGCGCATGGGCCAACACGAAAAAGAACTGTGGGGCGGCGAAAAGGAAACCACCAACAACCGCATGGAACTGATGGCCGCAATTCAGGGCCTGAGCGCGATGAAGCGGCCGATTGTCGGCAAGGTCTATACCGACTCGCAATACGTGCTCAAGGGCATCAGCGAGTGGATCCACGGCTGGAAGCGCAACGGCTGGAAGACCGCCGACAAGAAGCCGGTCAAGAACGCCGACCTCTGGCAGCAGCTCGACGCGCTCGCCCGCCAGCACAAGCTGGAATGGATCTGGGTCAAGGGCCACGCCGGCCACCCGGAAAACGAGCGTGCCGACGCCCTCGCCAATCGCGGCATCGACGACCTGAAGAAAGCCTGACCACGATGCGCCAGATTGTCCTCGATACCGAAACCACCGGCATCGACCCGCGCCAGGGTCACCGCATCATCGAAGTCGCCTGCATCGAGATGGTCAACCGCCGGCAGACCGGCCGCCATCTGCACAAGTACATGCACCCCGAGCGCGACATCGACGAGGGCGCTGCCAGAGTACACGGGATCACCCTCGAATTCCTCGCCGACAAGCCCAAGTTCGCCGACATCGTCGATGAACTGATCGAGTTCATCAGCGGCGCCGAGCTGATCATCCACAACGCGCCCTTCGACATCGGCTTCCTCAACGCCGAATTCGCCCGCCTCGACCGGGTTCCGGTCGAGACCCTGTGCTGCGGCGTGATCGATACCTTGAAGATGGCGCGCGAGCAGAATCCGGGCAAGCGCAACAGCCTCGACGCGCTGTGCGAACGCCACGGCATCGACAACTCCGGGCGCACCCTGCACGGCGCGCTGCTCGATACCGAGCTGCTCGCCGACGTGTACCTGGCGATGACCCGTGGCCAGAACGCGCTGATGATCGAGCCTGACGACGGCCCGGTGCTCAGCCTCACCGCCGACGGCAAGCCGCGCGTGCGCAAGCCCTTGGTCGTGGTCCGCCCGAGCGAGGCCGAACTCGCCGACCACGAGCGCGTCCTCGCCGCCATCGACAAGGAAACCAAGGGCGGCTGCCTGTGGCTGCCCAAGGCGCCGGCAGACGCTCCGGCCGCCTGATCCTTGCCCCCAGACGCCCCCGCGCCCGCCTGCCGAAAGAAGCCCATGCCCACCGCACTCTCTGCCGCCCAACGCGCCCCGGCGCAAGACCTGCTCGACTTCATCGACGCCAGCCCCAGCCCCTGGCACGCCGTCGCCACCTGCTGCGCCCGGCTTGATGCCGCCGGTTATCAACGCCTGAACGAAAGCGACCGCTGGTCACTCCAGGTCGGCGGCCGCTATTACGTGACTCGTGGCGACGCGTCGTTGATCGCCTTCCGCCTTGGCCGTGCGCCGCTGGCCGAAGCCGGCCTGACCATGATCGGCGCCCATACCGACTCGCCCGGACTGCGCGTCAAGCCGCGCCCGGCCGACGACGTTGCCGGCATGCGCCGGGTCGGCGTCGAGGTCTATGGCGGGCCGATCCTGGCCACCTTTGCCGACCGCGACCTCGGTCTCGCCGGCCGGGTTTATGTGCGCGATGCCGCCGGCGAACTGCGCAGCCGGCTGGTGCATTTTGCCGAGCCGCTGCTGCGCCTGCCCAACCTGGCGATCCACATGAACCGCGAGGTGAACGAAAGCGGCCTCAAGTTCAACAAGCAGAACGAGTTGCCGCTGCTGCTCGGCGTCGCCGACGGCGAGTCTGGCCCATGCGCCGCCGACGATGCCTTCCGCGCCTTGCTTGCCGAGCGGGCCGGCGTCGCCGTCGAGGATTTGCTGAGTTGGGAACTGGTCGCCTGCGACACGCAAAAAGGCGCGTTTTGGGGTGTCGACCGTGAATTTGTCGCCAACAGCCAGCTCGACAACCTCGCCTCCTGCCACGCCGCGCTCAGCGCCCTGCTCGCCGGCGAAGCTGCCGCCGCAGCCGGCAGCGAGCAAAGCGCGCTGGTCGCCTTCTTCGACCACGAGGAAGTCGGCAGCGAAAGCGCCGCCGGCGCTGGCGGCAGCTTCATCGCCGACCTGCTCGCACGGCTGGCGCTGAGCCAGCAGCTGGATGCCGAAGACCAGCGGCGGATGCTGGCCAGGAGCCTGTTCATCAGCGCCGACATGGCGCATGCCTGGCACCCCAACTTCCCCACTGCCTACGAACCCGGCCACCGCGTACTGGTCAATGGCGGCCCGGTGATCAAGCACAACGCCAACCAGCGCTACAGCACCAACGCCGAAACCGCCGCCCGTTTCGCCGAGTTCTGCCGCTGCGCCGGCGTCCCCTGCCAGCACTATGCGCACCGTAGCGACCTCGGCTGCGGCTCGACCATCGGCCCGATCGTCGCCGCCCGCCTGGGCATTCCCAGCGTCGACATCGGCAACCCGATGTGGGCGATGCACAGCCTGCGCGAAAGCGCCGGCGCCCTCGACCACGGCTACCTGATCGCGGCGCTCAGCGCAGCGCTCGCCAGCTAGCCGGTTCTCACCCCGCGCAAGCCACTGGCCCACAAGCAACTCTGCGGCTGGCGAAACGACAGCGCACGATCACAATGCCTCCGGGCAGTAACTGCCACGGTCAACGCCGCGCCGGCGCATTTTTCGCAGCATCGGCGTAACAGTCCCTTGGCATCATGCGCTTCCCGAATCCGCGGAGCCCTGCCTTGTCCCTGATCTTGACCCATATTGCCGAAGGCATTGGCAGCATCACCCTCAATTACCAGATCAAGCGCAATGCGCTGGCAGCGGCAATGGTCGATGAAATCGCCACGGCCTTGGCGGATTTCACCCAGCAGGGGGTGCGGGTGGCGATCCTGCGTGCCGAACCGGGCGCCCGCGTCTGGTCGGCCGGCCACGACGTCGACGAACTGCCGGAAAACGGCGTCGATCCGCTCGGCTGGCAAGACCCGCTGCGCACCCTGATTCGCGCCATCGAAGCCTTTCCCGCTCCGGTCATCGCCCTGATCGAAGGCAGCGTCTGGGGCGGCGCCTGCGAGCTGGTCTTCGCCTGCGACCTGATCGTCGCCACCCCCGGCGCCAGCTTCGCCGCGACGCCGGCCAAGCTCGGCGTTCCCTACAACGCCAGCGGCCTGCTCACTTTCCTCAATGTCGCGCCGGCCCACATCGCGCGCGAACTGCTATTCACCGCCAAACCGATGACGGCAACGCGGCTGGAGCGCCTGGGCATCATCAATCACGTCATCGCCGCCGAAGAGCTCGAAGCCTTCACTCACGATCTCGCCCGCGCCATTGTTCAGAATTCACCGTTGGTCGTCAGCGTGATGAAGGAACAACTACGCATCCTGGCCGGCGCACAAGCACTCTCGCCACAGGATTTCGAGCGCCTCCAGGGCCTGCGCCGCGTGGTCTATCGCAGCCGCGACTACCGCGAAGGCATCCGTGCCTTCCGCGAAAAACGCAAACCGACCTATCTCGGAGAGTAGGCACGAAAAAAATCGATATATTTTAGCTGTCGCTCCGTATCCGGCTCCAGTTCCGTCAAATTGAGCAATTCCGCCAGATCAAGACAGTAGTGGGCCATCCGGTAGATGTTGAACCTTCTTGGCTCACTGGTTTCCTCGATCAGGAAAACCATGGTCTCACGCCGACCATCCGACCACTCAAGCAGCGGGGCCACATCCAGTTCGTGAAAGCGCTCCCCCAGCCGTTCCTTCAACTGCTCCTCGCGCAAGGGAACGATCCGGCAACCGGCGTCAACGGCATGCGCCTCCTCCGCTGCCAGAAAAGCCAAGGCCTCTCGCGGGTAATCGAGAATCAGATTCTTGAAGTTCTGGTCGTGGCTAGGCATGGGCAGCAGACTGCTCCACCGATCCCCGGGCTCGTGAAACCCTTGCCTTGACGCTTTGATTTCCGCCCTGCCCGAGCGGCAGTACCGGGCCGCAAAAACATCCAGGCCCCGCTTTGCCATCGGGCGATGCGATAGAATCGTTCCCGGTTCCCCTTGTTCGGGTTTTTCCACTAGCCGCAGGACCGCTCATGTCGCTCAAACGTCGCGTTTGGCTATGGCTCATCGCCGTGATTGGCCTGATACTGGTCAGCGATCTGTCGATCAGCTATTTCAAGCTGAAGCATGAACTGCGCAAGCAGACGGAATACGATGCCCGCCTGGTTTATGGCTTCATGATGGCGACACGGCGGATTTACCAGAACCAGTTCATCGAAAGCGGCGTGCCGCTCACCGGCAAGACCGTCGGTTTTCTGCCGGCACATTCCTTTTCCCGTATCGCCCACGACTTTCCCAACTGGAACGACAGCAACCTGATTTTCAACAATGTCTCCGACCAACCACGCAATCCACGCAATCTGGCGGACGCGGATGAACTGTCGGCGATGAAGTGGTTCCGTGCCAATCCTGCCGCCAAGGAACGGCTGGATACCATTCGAGCTGCGGATGGCAAGGGCTACCTGCTCTATTCCGCTCCCATCTGGGTCGAGCCCTTTTGTCTGAAATGCCATGGCAAGGCCGAAGAAGCGCCGGCGAGCATCCGCGAGAACTACGATGCCGCCTACGATTATCAATCCGGCGAATTACGCGGCCTGGTCAGCATCAAGGTTCCCACCGCCACCTATGAGCGTCGTTTCAATGAAATCTGGGGGCAGCAACTGCTCAAGAGCCTGATCGGCTATTCGATTTTGCTGATGGTCGTGGGCTACCTTCTGGAATCGCTGGTCATCCGCCGGATAGAGCGCCTGAAGGCCGGCGCCGAGCGGATTGCCGCCGGCCACTACGAGGTACGCCTGCCGGTTCGCGACGAAGATGAACTCTGTCAGCTCGGCGCCAGCTTCAACGACATGGCCGAGCAGGTCAGTTGTCGGGAGAAGGAGCTGAAGGCGCATCGCCAGCACCTCGAGCAACTGGTGGATGAGCGCACCCTGCAGCTGAGCGAAGCACAGCAAAAGGCGGAACAGGCCAATCGGGCCAAGAGCGCCTTCCTTGCCAACATGAGCCATGAAATCCGCACCCCGCTCAATGCAATCACCGGCATGGCGCATCTGATCCGGCGGGGCGGACTGAGCAGCGAGCAGGCACAACGCCTGGACAAGCTCGAAATGGCGGGCCAGCACCTGCTGGAGACCATCAACGCGGTTCTCGATCTATCGAAAATCGAAGCCGGAAAACTGAGCCTGGAGAGCATTCCCCTGCGTCTGGAAAGCATCGTCGAGAACGTCTGTTCCATGCTTCAGCCCAAGGCCGACGAGAAAGGCCTGCAATTGCGCCGTGAGCTTCCCGATGGTCTTCCCTTGTTGCTCGGCGACCCGACGCGGCTGCAGCAGGCGTTGCTCAACTTTGCCGGCAACGCCCTTAAATTTACCGATCAGGGCCATGTCTCGATCCATATCGAACGACTTGCCGATGAAAACGGCGTGCTGACCCTGCGTTTTTCGGTTCTCGACACCGGCATCGGGATCGCCCCCGAAGTACAGTCGCGGCTATTCGCTGCTTTTGAACAGGCCGACAGCTCAACGACCCGGCTGTATGGCGGCAGCGGCCTGGGCTTGACGATTACCCGCCGGATTGCGGAAGCGATGGGGGGAACGGTTGGAGTACGCAGTCTGCCGGATCAGGGCAGCTGCTTCTGGTTCACCGTTTGCCTGCCACAAGCCAGCGGCACGCTACTCGAATTTTCCCTGCAGGCATCCGATGTCCTCCAGCAATTGCGGGAAAACTGCCGGCAACGCCGGGTACTGCTGGTAGACGACGAGCCGATCAACCGGGAAATTGCCCAGGCCCTGCTCGAGGATGCCGGCCTGACTCCGGATATTGCCCGCGACGGTGTCGAGGCCAGCCACTTGGCCAGGCTGCAGAATTACGACCTGATCCTGATGGACATGCAGATGCCGCGCATGGATGGAATCGAAGCCTGCCGGCAAATTCGCCAGCACAGCGGCAATACCCGGGTACGCATTGTCGCGATGACCGCCAACGCCTTTGCCGACGACAAAGCCCGCTGCCTGGCGGCCGGAATGAACGATTTCCTGGTCAAGCCGATCAAGCCGCAAGACTTCTACGCCCAATTGCTACGCTGGCTGAGCTGATCGTCAGCCCCCCGTGGTCGGACGCCGGATAGCATTCTCAAAATGCCGTTTTTTCACGGTCGACCGTGAAAATCGGCAAAAACCCCGGAGGCCTGACGGCATCTCCGGGGTTTTTGTGAGCATCACCGGCATCAAGCCGGTCTCGGGTGGCAGGATCAGGCGCCGCGAGTAGCCTTCAGTGCGGCGTTGAAGGTCGGGCTCGGACGCATCACGGCCTTGCACTTGGCGGCATCGGCCATGTAGTAGCCACCGATGTCGGCCGGCTTGCCCTGGACGGTGGTGAACTCGGCGACGATCTGCGCCTCGTTGTCGCTCAGGGTCTTGGCCAGCGGCGCGAACTGGGCGGCCAGTTCGGCATCCTCGGTCTGCGCCGCGAGTTCCTGCGCCCAGTACATCGAGAGGTAGAACTGCGAACCGCGGTTGTCGAGTTCGCCGGTCTTCGGCGACGGCGACTTGCGGTTGTCGAGCAGCTTGCCGGTCGCGGCGTCGAGCGTCCTGGCCAGGATCACGGCCTTCTTGTTACCGGTCTTCAGGCCCATGTCCTCAAGCGACACGGCCAACGCCAGGAACTCGCCGAGCGAATCCCAACGCAGGTGGTTTTCCTCGGTCAGCTGCTGCACGTGCTTCGGTGCGGAACCGCCGGCACCGGTTTCGTACATGCCGCCACCGGCCATCAGCGGGACGATGGAGAGCATCTTGGCCGAGGTGCCGAGTTCCATGATCGGGAACAGGTCGGTCAGGTAGTCGCGCAGGATGTTGCCGGTCACCGAGATGGTGTCCAGGCCACGGGCGACGCGCTCCAGCGTGAAGCGCATGGCGCGGACCTGCGACATGATGCGGATTTCCAGGCCGCTGGTGTCGTGATCCTTGAGGTAGGTTTCGACCTTCTTGATCAGTTCGGCTTCGTGCGGACGGTACGGGTCCAGCCAGAAGATGGCCGGCATGCCGGAGTTGCGGGCGCGGGTAACGGCCAGCTTGACCCAGTCGCGGATCGGCGCATCCTTGACCTGGCACATGCGCCAGATATCGCCTTGCTCGACGGTTTGCGTCAGCAGCACTTCGCCGCTGTCGATATCGACGATGTTGGCGATGCCGTCTTCGGCGATCTCGAAGGTCTTGTCGTGCGAACCGTATTCCTCGGCCTTCTGCGCCATCAGGCCGACGTTGGGCACGGTGCCCATGGTCTTCGGATCGAAGTTGCCGTGCCACTTGCAGAAGTTGATCATCTCCTGGTAGATGCGGGCAAAGGTCGATTCCGGCATCACGCACTTGGAGTCGTACTGCTTGCCGTCGGCACCCCACATCTTGCCGCCCTGGCGGATCATCGCCGGCATCGAGGCGTCGACGATGATGTCGTTGGGCGAATGGAAGTTGGTGATGCCCTTGGCCGAGTCGACCATCGCCAGCTTGGGACGGTGTTCCTGGCAGGCGTGCAGATCGCGGATGATCTCGTCGCGCTTGGATTCCGGCAGGGTCTTGATCTTCTCGTAGAGATCGACCATGCCGTTATTGACGTTGATGCCGAGTTCGTTGAACAGCTCGCCGTGCTTCTCGAAAGCTTCCTTGTAGAAGATCTTGACGCAGTGGCCGAAAACGATCGGGTGCGAGACCTTCATCATCGTCGCCTTGACGTGCAGCGAGAAAAGAATGCCGGACTCGCGGCAATCTTCGAGTTCCTTTTCGTAGAAGTCGCACAGCGCCTTCTTGCTCATGAACATCGAGTCGATGATCTCGCCTGCCAGCAGCTTCACTTCCGGCTTGAGCACGGTGGTCTTGCCGCCCTTGGCGATCAGCTCCATGCGCACGCGGCGGGCTTTGTCCAGGGTCATCGACTTTTCGCCGTGATAGAAGTCGCCGCCATGCATGTGGGAAACATGGGTCTGCGACCACTGTTTCCATTCACCCATCGAGTGCGGATTCTTCTTGGCGTAGTTCTTGACGGCTTGCGGTGCGCGGCGATCGGAATTGCCTTCGCGCAGCACCGGGTTCACCGCCGAGCCGAGGCACTTTCCGTAACGGGCGGCAAGTGCCTTCTCGGCATCGGAGGTCGGGTTTTCGGGATAATCGGGAATTGCGTAACCCTTGGCCTGCAATTCCTTGACGCAGGCCTTCAACTGGGCGACCGAAGCGGAGATGTTCGGCAGCTTGATGATGTTGGCGTCGGGGTCCATGGTTTTCTTGCCGAGTTCAGCCAGCGTATTCGGCACGCGCTGTTCTTCGCTCAAACACTCGGGAAACTCGGAGAGGACGCGGGCGGACACGGAAATGTCGGCCTTTTCGATCTCGATGCCAGCAGGAGAGGTAAATGCACGAACAACCGGGAGGAAGGCACAGGTCGCCAGCAGCGGTGCCTCATCGGTGAGTGTGTAGATGATCTTTGACTTATCGCCAGCCATGAAAAACCCCTTGCGGTAGATGGATTGAGGAGACCGGTCGGTGCCGGTCTTTTCCGAGGAAGAACAGCAAAGCGTGAAGTATCGTTTCCTTGGGTATTCCAGTCAACGAAACCCCATTTCACATCGCGGATGAAGCGGCCTTTTTTGCCCTTTTCCAGCGTCGACCGTGAAAGGCCGATGCTAAGATTTATCGCTGCCACGGGGGGATGCATGAAAATTTCGGTTGGTCTTTACGGCAGCAACAACGCACACCAGATCGCGCTGACGCTGATCCAGGGCTTCAACAAGCATTACACGCTGTTTCGCGAAAGCAGCCGCGAGGCCCGCAAGCGCTTCGAGCAGGCCGACTGGCAAGGCGGCCAGAAGGCGGTACGCGAGCGCATCCGTTTCTACGACGACCGGGTCGATGAGTGCGTCGAACGCCTGCACAGTGAATTCACCGTCGAAAAAATCGAGGATGCGACCTGGCAGCAGGTCAAGCTGCTCTACATCGGCCTGCTGCTCAACCACAAGCAGCCGGAACTGGCCGAAACCTTTTTCAACTCGGTGACCACCAAGATCCTGCACCGCACCTATTTTCACAACGACTTCATCTTCGTCCGCCCGACCATCTCGACCGAGAATCTCGAAGCCGAGGGCGATCCAACCTACCGCAGCTATTACGCGCACGAACACGACGGCCTGCGCGGCGCGATGCGCCAGATCCTGCTCGACTTCGGCTGGCAACGCCCCTTCGCCGACCTCGGCCGCGATGTCGACAATGTTTACCGAGCCATCCTCCGCCACCTAGGCGAAATGCCGCGCCGCGAAGTCAATTTCCAGATCCAGGTGCTCGGCTCGGCCTTCTACCGCAACAAGGCCGCCTACGTGATCGGCAAGGCGATCAACGGCGCCGCCGAGTATCCGTTTGCGATTCCGGTCCTGCACGACGGCAAGGGCCAACTCTTTCTCGACACCATCCTGCTCGACGCCTGGCGGATCGGCCTGCTCTTCTCGCTGTCGCGGGCCTATTTCATGGTCGACATGGAAGTGCCCTCGGGCTACGTCCAGTTCCTGCGCTCGATCCTGCCCAACAAGCCGCGCTCCGAGCTGTACATCATGCTCGGCCTGGGCAAGCAGGGAAAGACCATGTTTTTCCGCGACTTTATCTACCACCAGCACCATTCGGAAGACCAGTTCATCATGGCCCCGGGGATTCGCGGCCTGGTCATGCTGGTATTCACGCTGCCCTCCTATCCCTACGTGTTCAAGATCATCAAGGATGTCTTCGGCACATCCAAAGAGATGGATCAGGCCACGGTCAAGCGCAAGTTCATGCTGGTCAAACAGGTGGACCGGGTCGGCCGGCTGGCCGACACCCTGGAATTTTCGAATGTCCTGTTCCCGCTCGACCGCTTCGACGCCGAAGTGCTCGACGAATTGCAGCGGCTGGCCCCCTCCAAATTCGAGATCGACGGCGAACAACTGATCATCAAGCACCTCTACATCGAGCGTCGGATGGAGCCGCTCAACATCCATATCGACCGGATGGACAAGAGCGGCAATCAGGACGGGCTGGAGCACGCGATCAAGGAATACGGCAACGCCATCCGCGAGCTGGCGCAGGCCAACATCTTCCCGGGCGACATGCTGTGGAAGAACTTCGGGATCACCCGCTATGGCCGTGTCGTGTTCTACGACTACGACGAAATCGAATACATGACCGACATCAACTTCCGCAAAATCCCACCGGCCCCCGATTTCGAGACCGAAATGTCGGGCGAGGTGTGGTACCCGGTCGCCCGCAACGACGTCTTTCCCGAGGAATTCGCGACTTTCCTGCTCGGTTCGCCGCTGGTCAGGAAGCTGTTCATGCAGCATCACAAGGACCTGCTCAAGCCGGCTTTCTGGCAGGATGCACAAGAAAAAATCCGGCAGGGACACGTCGAGGACTTTTTTCCCTATCCGCAGGAAATCCGCTTTTGCCGCTTGCCGGCCGGAATCTGAGCTTTGTCATATTCGGCATTTTTATCCCGCAGCACGATGCTCACCCCGTACAATGCGGCGATAACACTACTTCTGCGGTCATGACAATGCAAAGAATCGACGACCTGCTGATCGGCGCCACCATCGCCAGCAGTTTTGGCCTGGGGGGCTGGTCCCTGCTCGGCGGGCAGCCGCCGGCCTATCTCTTCCTCGCCGTTGCCGGCGCCCTGAGCGTCGCCGCCGTGGTTTCGGTTGGCGAACGGCGTCGCTGGCGCGAACGGCAACTGGCCAAGCTCAAGGAATTGAACGACGTTGTTTCCGAATACCAGGTTCTCTCCGACCAGGCCATGGCACATGCCGAAACCCAGTTCGTCTCACTGGAAAAGGAGATGGGCGAGGCCCGGCAACTGATCCGCGACTCGGTTGCCAAGCTCTACGGCAGCCTGACCGGCCTGGAATCGCAGTCGACCGACCAGCGCCAGGTGCTGCGTTCCCTGATCTCGGAAATGCTGGAAATGACCGGCTCGGAAAACAGCAATCAGGAACGCGCCGGTTTGCAGCGTTTCTTTGACGAAACCAACCTGCTGATTGCCGAGTTTTCGCAAAAAATGGATACCCTGCGCAGCAGCAGCCAGGAAATCGCCGGCAGCTTCGAGCAGATGAAGGCCCAGGTCGGTGGCATCAACACCTCGCTCAACGACATCGCCGCAATCACCAAGCAGACCGACCTGCTGGCGCTGAATGCCGCAATCGAAGCAGCACGTGCTGGAGAAGCCGGGCGCGGCTTCGCCATCGTCGCCGACGAAGTGCGCAGCCTGGCAGCACGCACGGGTGAATTCAACGTCGCAATCCGCAAGGAACTCGACAGCATCCTCAATCTGCTGGAAAAGATCGGCCGCCAGGTCGAGGAAGCCACCAATGTTGACATGAGCGTGGCGGAGAAATCACGCGGCACGCTCGATGAACTCGGGCACGAATTGTTCGAGCTGACCGACAAGGCCCGCGAACACTCGCGCCATATCACCGAAGTCAGCGAACAGATGCAACGGATGACCCAGGAAGGCGTGATGGCGATGCAGTTCGAGGACATCGTCGCGCAAATGATCGAACGCATCAGCCAGCGCACCAACAATGTCGGCCAATACATGCACGCCTTCCTCAGTCTGCACCGCGAACGGAGCAACGACGACCCGGTAGCTCGTTACCGCGCTCGCAGCGCGCAGCTGGTGCAACTCTTGGTCGAATCGCACATCAAGACCGACGCCCTGCGTACCCATGCCGCCAAGCCGGCCAAGGGCGTCGAGGACGATGTCGAACTTTTTTGAATCGGGTTTTCCGGGCCAAGCCTCAGCAAGAAATTAGCGACAGGCATTCATGCCTGTCGGTCAAACATGTTTTGGAAGGGGTTTGCATCCCCTCCCAAAACGGTCGCCTGAAACCTCGGCTTTCAGGCCGGGGTCGGCTCCCACCGCCCTGAAGGCCGGGGTTTCAAACCGGAGTTAGTCTTACGATGAAACGACAAGCTATCGTCACCGGACACAGCCGTGGCCTGGGTGCCGCCATGACCAGGCTCCTCCTTGAGCGCGGCTATGCCGTGCTCGGTCTTTCCCGCCAGTCGCTCGATCTGCCGGGCGAGCTGCACCAAGTCAGTCTCGACCTTGGCGACACCAAGGCGCTGACCGACTGGCTGGCCGGCGCTGGCCTGCACGAGTTTCTCGCCGACTCCGGGCAAGCCCTGCTGATCAACAATGCCGGCACGGTCCAGCCCATCGGGCCGGCCGGATCGCATGCCATGGACGACACCGTGCGGGCGCTGGCGCTGAATATCGCCGCACCACTGCTGCTGACCGACGCTTTTGTCGCAGCCAGCACTCACTGTCCCGATCGTCGGATATTGCACATTTCCAGCGGAGCCGGACGCAATGCCTACCCCGGCTGGAACCTCTACTGTGCCGGCAAGGCCGCACTTGACCGCCACGCCGAAGCAGTTGCCCTGGAGCGCCTTGCAGGCCTGCGTATTGCCAGCCTGGCACCGGGCGTGGTCGACACCGGCATGCAGGACGAAATCCGCGCCTGCAGCGACGAGCTTTTTCCCTTGCGTGCGCGCTTCGTCGACCTCAAAACCCGCGGCCACCTTGCCGACCCCGCCCTCGCCGGCTGTGCCACGGTCGACTACCTTCTAGGCCAAGATTTCGCCGCCTCGCCACTGGTCGACCTCCGCGATCTGCTCGGCCGGAGCTGATACGCAGAAATACCATAAACAACACAAAATCAAAAAGTTACATCAAGCCCAGTAAGACTCCAGTCATCACTCTGTAATCTTTGTCCCACTAAACTCCCCGTTTGTTCTTGGTTTTTTTACGGGAGAGTAGATTGATGGCGAAAAACATGAGCACCTCGGGCAAGCTGTTTCTGCTCGGTCTGTTGTCGCTGCTGGCGGTGATTGCGGTTGGACTGCTCGGAAGCTGGTCGCTGAACCGCCTGAGCGAGCAGGATCAGATGGCATTGCACGGCGCCGAGCGCGATAGCGGCATCATGCTGACCATCAAGGGAGCGCAGGGCAGTTTCCTGATTCAGGTTCAGGAATGGAAAAACATCCTGATTCGCGGCAACGAGACAGAAATGTTTGCCAAGCACCAGAGCGGTTTCAACGCGCAGGCGATAAAGACCCAGAATTTGCTGCGAACCGCCGGCGAACTGATGCGCGAAAGGCAGATGCCGACGGCGGTGCTCGA
The DNA here is from genome assembly GCF_023150235.1 of Azonexus sp. Classification (GTDB taxonomy): domain Bacteria; phylum Pseudomonadota; class Gammaproteobacteria; order Burkholderiales; family Rhodocyclaceae; genus Azonexus. The sequence continues at coordinate 52,632 of NZ_JAKLLH010000007.1, read as the reverse complement.
GCAACTGATTGTCGAGCACGGCGAACTCACGCGGCGCTACCGCGAAGCACTGGCTGACTTCAGGCACGATGATCCGCATGCGGGAAAGCAGGTCGACAAGCGGGTGCGCGGCATGGATCGGGCCACCGTCGCCGCCATGGAACAATTGGTGAATGCGGTGGAAGCCGAGTTTGCCCGTCGTATCGCTGGCGCGAGCGAAGAAAGCCGGCGCATCGGCCGCGAAATTGCCGCCGCTTTCGCCGCCACCGCCCTGGTTGCCGCACTGGCAATCGCCTTGCTGGCAGTACTGATCCGCAAGGATCTGATGCGTCTTCTCGGCGGCGAACCGGCCTATGCCGCGACCGTTGTCCGCCGCATTGCCGAAGGCGATCTTGCCACACCGATCCAGCTACGCTCCGGCGACGAACAAAGCCTGCTGGCGGCAATGCAGGGAATGCGCCTGGCTTTGGTCAAGGTCATCGGGCAAATCCAGGAAAGTTCCCGGCGCCTGGCCGGAGCGGCGGAAAACCTGGCGGCCAGCTCCGGGCAGGTCGCCGCCAGCAGCACCGGTCAGAGTAATGCTTCGACCGCCATGGCCGCATCGATGGAGGAAATGAGCAGCAGTATCGGACAGGTGGCGGATAGCGCCCAGAGGTCGCGCGAGCTGGCCGACCAAGCTCGCCACTCTTCGGCCAGCAGCGGACAACTGGTGCAGAAAACCATTGAGGAGATTCATCGCATCGCGCAGTCGGTCGATGGTTCCGCCCGCGTCGTTCACGGCCTGGGTGAGCATTCGCAACAAATTTCCGGCATCGCCAATACGATCAAGGAAATTGCCGACCAGACCAACCTGCTGGCACTCAATGCCGCCATCGAGGCGGCAAGGGCCGGTGAACAAGGGCGTGGCTTCGCCGTCGTCGCCGACGAGGTGCGCAAACTCGCGGAAAAAACGACCGTCTCGACCCAGGAAATCGGCGCCATGATCGGCGCCATTCAGCGCGGCACCGCCGAGGCCGTGGCACAGATGCAGAATGGCACCGCCCAGGTACGGAGCGGGGTGGAAACGGCGACACAGACCGGAGCATCGATGGCCGGGATCGAGGACGGGGCCGGCCGTGTCCTGCTCGCCGTAGACGATATCTCGAGCGCCCTGCGCGAGCAGAGCATCGCCAGCGGCGAGATTTCACGGCGCATCGAGGACATTGTGCAGATGGCCGAAGAAAACGGCAGCGCCGTACGCCAGATTTCCAGCGCCGCCGACCACTTGCAGGGTCTGGCGGATGAATTGCGGCTGGCGGTCGGGCATTTCCGGCTGGCGGCGACCTGAGCCCGGCTTGCGTCTTTTCTTTCCCCCGCCCGCTCCCGTTAAAAAACGGCTTTTTCCAGGATGAACGGCCAGCCTCGGGCACAAGGGGTGATTTTTTTGTCAAGGCTCGCTAAGCTGCGCCCCTTGGCGGCGAAATACCGCCGGCCGGGCCTTGGTCCGGCATTTCTTCACCCACGAAAAGACCTCCGCCCCGATGAAACTCCCCTTCCCTCTTGCCGCTCTCTGCCTGCTGGCCTGGGCCAGCAGCGCGACAGCCGAGCTTTCCCGCCCGGAAAACACGGTCGACCGCGATCTTGGCCGTAATCTCGCCGCCACGTGCGCCAATTGCCACGGCACCAACGGCCAGACCCAGGAAGTTCCAGGCTCCGGACTGGCGCCACTGGCCGGCGTTCCCGAAGCGGTCACCCTGCGCAAACTGGCCGATTTCCGCAATGGCGAACGACCGGCATCGATCATGCACCAGATCGCCAGGGGTTACAGCGACGCACAGCTGGCTTTGATTGCCGCCTATTTCGCGGCCCAGCGGCAGGACACGGGGAGCAAGCAATGAGCGGAATGAAACGACGGGAATTCCTCAAGACCGGCATCGCCGCCGGCATGCTGGCCGGGATCAATGGCTGTGCCGGCAACGGCAGGTCGGGGGGGCATGTGGTCGTGGTCGGCGGCGGCTACGGCGGCGCCACGGTCGCCAAATATCTGCGCCTGTGGAGCGCGGGGACGGTTCAGGTCACACTGGTCGAACGCCAGGCAAACTTCGTTTCCTGCCCGCTCTCCAATCTGGTGATCGGCGGCAGCAAGCACATGGACGACATCACGCTTTCCTACCGGCAGTTGCAGGACAAATGGGGCGTGCGCGTCATTCAGGACGAGGTCATCACGGTCAACAGCGAAAAACGCAGTATTTCCCTGCAGACCGGGGGAACGATCCGCTACGACCGCCTGGTGCTTTCCCCGGGGATCGATTTCATCTGGGACGATATTCCAGCCCTGCGCTCGCCATCGGCCCGCGAGCAGATCCTGCACGCCTGGAAGGCTGGCCCGCAGACGCAGGCCCTGCGCAGACAACTGGAGCAAATGCCCGATGGTGGCGTCTATGCTCTTTCCATTCCCCGCGCCCCCTACCGCTGCCCACCCGGCCCCTACGAACGCGCCTGCCTGGTCGCCGACTATTTCAGGAAACACAAGCCGAGGTCGAAGGTCGTCATTCTCGACGCCAACGAGGACATCCAGTCGAAGAAAGGCCTGTTCAAGCAGGCATGGAACGATCTATACGGGAAGATCATCGAATATCGCCCCCTGAGCGAAGTCAGGGATGTCGATGTCGCCAGCAAGACCGCCATCCTCGAATTCGACCGTTTCAAGGCCGACGTGCTCAACATCGTGCCGCCGCAGCGCGCCGGCCGGATTGCGGCGGAGAGCGGGCTCGGTCTGATCAACCGCCGCTGGGTCGAGGTTAATGACTGGCTGACGCTGGAGTCGACGACGCCGGGGATACACGTCCTCGGCGATGCCCTGTTCCCGGCCCCCGCCATGCCCAAGTCCGGTCACATGGCCAACCAGCATGGCAAGCTTGCCGCGGCGGCAATCATCCGCCTCCTTGCCGGCGAGGCGCCCAACCCGGAGCCGGTGCTGATGAATACCTGCTACAGCTTCGTCGATGCCGGCAGTGCCATCCACGTTGCCTCGGTGCACCAGTACGATGCCGCCAGCCGCAACGTGCAGCCAGTCAAGGGAGCCGGCGGCGTCTCGACGGCGCGCAGCGAGCACGAAGCCCGGGTGGCATTGGGCTGGGCCAGCAACATCTGGGCCGATATGCTGACCTGAAGCTCAGAGCCCGAGAATTATTCGGGTGTGCCCGAGCAAGGGGTCCAGGCATGCACGATCAAGGTGCAAAGCGCCGCCATGGCTCGGACCATGGCGGCGCTTTGCAAGGCCGAGCGGGCTCGCCTGGGCGCGGGGAGCGGGTGTGAACATCTATTTCACAGGCTCTCAGTACTTGCCGGTACTGCCGAAACCACCCTCGCCCCGCTCGGAACCGGCAAATGTCTCGACAACGTTGAAGGCCAGTTGCAAGACCGGCACGACGACCAGCTGGGCTATCCTCTCCAGGGGTTTGAGCACAAATTCCGTCTGCCCGCGATTCCAGAGCGAAACCATCACCTCGCCCTGGTAGTCGCTATCGATCAAACCGACCAGATTGCCGAGCACGATACCGTGCTTATGTCCCAGGCCGGAACGCGGCAGAATCATGGCCGCCAGACCGGGGTCGGCGAGATGAATGGCCAGCCCGGTAGGTACCAGCACGGTTTCTCCGGGCGCCAGTTTCAGTTCGGCATCCAGACAAGCGCGCAGATCCAGGCCAGCGGAGCCGGGCGTCGCATAACGCGGCGGATCGTCGTGCAGACGGGGGTCGAGAATTTTGACATCGATACGGTGCATGTTTCTTTCCTTTCGCCGCAGTCACGGCCATTGAATTCGGGAAAAGCAGTTTTAACGCAGAGGGTGCAGACCAGTCGCATACAGTGTGGTTTTTTCGGCATTTCGGGCACGCGCGGGCGCTCACCCGGCAAGCACTTCAGGAAGGCCGGGGCCAGTCATTGGCTGGCAAATCTGCGTTTTCGGCAGAATCTGCATCCGCACTGGATTCATGGGGTTCATCCGCACAATCCGCGCCCGAAATGAGATGCTCAGTTGGCGTCACGGGCAGCACACAGTTGGGCTACATGTTCGAGCAATTGCCGCGCCAGGCGGGTTTTCGGGCCTGGCGGCAGGGGATGCGCTCCGGCAGCATCGAACAGGATCAGGCAGTTAGCGTCGCCACCAAAGCCGTCCTGAATCAGGTTACCGGCGATCAGGGGGATTTTCTTCTTCACCCGCTTGTTCTGCGCATACGCCTCCAGATTCCGGCTCTCGGCGGCAAAGCCGACGCAGAAGGGCGCTCGCGGCAAGGCAGCGACCTCGGCCAGGATATCGGGATTCTCGAGCAGGCGAATCGGCGGTACGCCCCCGTGATCCTTCTTCAGCTTGTGCTCCGCCACCTTGGCGACACGGTAATCGGCAACGGCAGCCACCCCGATGAAAATATCCGCATCCGCCGCCCGCGCCATGACCGCCGCGTGCATTTCCAGGGCGCTGCGCACTTCGACACGGTCAACACCCGCCGGAGCCGAAAATGCCACCGGCCCCGAAACCAGCGTCACCTCCGCCCCGGCATGCCGAGCAGCGCGCGCCAGGGCATAGCCCATGCGCCCGGAAGAAAGATTGGTGATACCGCGCACGGCATCGATCGCCTCGAAAGTCGGCCCGGCCGTCAGCAGCACCCGCTTTCCCGCCAGCAGCTTCGGCGTCAGGAAAGCTTCGATTTCCTCGAGAATCTCTTCCGCCTCCAGCATCCGGCCGGCCCCTACCTCACCACAGGCTTGCTCACCACACGCCGGGCCAAGAATACCAATACCGTCAGCCCGCAATTGCGCCACATTGCGCCGGGTAGCCGGGTTTTCCCACATCTGGCGATTCATCGCCGGCGCCAGCAGGAGAGGACAGTCGCGTGCAAGCAGCATCGTCGCCAGCAGATCGTCGGCCATTCCGTGGGCAAGCCGCGCCATGAAATCGGCAGACGCCGGCGCCACGACGATCAGGTCGGCCTGCCGCGAAAGATCGATGTGCGCCATGGCATTCGGCATGCGCGCATCCCACTGGTCGACAAAAACCGCTTGCCCGGACAGCGCCTGGAAAGTCGTCGGCGTCACGAAATGCGTCGCCGCCTCGGTCATTGCCACACGCACCACCGCCCCCGCCTTGCGCAGCAGTCGCACCAACTCGGCTGCCTTGTAAGCGGCAATGCCGCCGGTCACGCCGACAATAATGCTTTTATCATGCAATTCCATGCTTGAACCGTTAGAATGCGAAGCGACGAATTTTAATGGAAAGCAGGAGAAACTCCCTTGGCAATCAGCGACTGGCCAAGCGGCGAACGCCCGCGCGAGCGTCTGCTCGCACAGGGCGCGGCCGCACTCTCGGATGCCGAACTGCTGGCAATCTACCTTCGTGTCGGCATCCGTGGCAAAAGCGCCGTCGATCTGGCACGCGACCTTCTCGCGCGCTTCGACGGCAGTCTCGCCACGCTGGCGGCGGCATCGCTCGGTGAACTCGCGGCCACGCGCGGCATCGGCAGCGCAAAGGCGGCCCAGCTGAAGGCCAGCTTCGAACTTTCCCGACGTGCACTGAGCCAGGAAATGGCAAAACGCGACAATTTTTCCTCGCCGGACAAAGTGCGCGACTGGCTGCGACTGCAGCTTGCCCACCGCCCGCGCGAAGTATTCGTGGCTCTCTGGCTGGACGCACAGAACCGCCTGCTCGCCAGTGAGGAGTTGTTCGCCGGCACGCTGACTCAAACCTCGGTCTACCCTCGCGAAATCCTCAAATCCGCATTGGCCAACAACGCCGCCGCCGTCATCCTCGCCCACAACCACCCCTCGGGTCTTGCCGAGCCCTCGGCGGCCGACGAAATCCTGACACGCACACTGAAACAAGCCTTGACGCTGATCGATGTCCGCCTCCTCGACCACTTCATCGTCGCCGGTACGCAATCGCCACTCTCCTTTGCCGAACGCGGCCTGATATAAGTCATGCGGAGACAGTTCAGGCGGGTTGCCGAATGAAACTTAGACAAAAAATACTTGCCCACCAAGGCATTACCGGATAGAATCACGGGCTTTCTCTTAGCGAATTCTGGAGCACCATCATGGCGCGAGTCTGCCAAGTCACGGGTAAAGCCCCGATGGTTGGGAACAACGTTTCCCATGCCAACAACAAAACGAAGCGCCGCTTCCTGCCGAATCTGCAGTATCGTCGTTTCTGGGTCGAAAGCGAAAACCGCTTTGTCCGCCTGCGCGTTTCCAACGCCGGTCTGCGCATCATCGACAAGAACGGTATCGATTCCGTCCTCGCCGACCTGCGCGCCCGTGGCGAAATCTAATCAAGAGGGATTGAAAAATGGCTAGCAAAGGCGGTCGCGAAAAGATCAAACTGGAATCCACCGCGGGTACCGGTCACTTCTATACCACCTCCAAGAACAAGCGCACGACGCCTGAAAAACTGGAGTTCATGAAGTACGACCCGAAGGCCCGCAAGCACGTGGCCTACAAGGAAGTCAAGCTGAAGTAATTCAGCCCGGAGCTTCTCCAGCCTTCGACAAACCCGCCTTTCGGCGGGTTTTGTTTTTTCTGCTGGCAAATCCTGCAAAATCCCCCGGAGAATCAAGCGCGCAACGAAGGCCTGCGCGAAAAAAACAGCCAGGCCAAAAGCGTGAGGATGAGCGTAAAAGCCAGCAGCGACCAATTAGCCAGCGACAGGCCGACAAATTCCCAGTCGCGGCTTCCGCAGAAGCCGGTGGCCAGAAATAGCGAAGGCCACTGCATACCCAACCAATCGACCATGCGCTCGATCAGATTGGGGTCGGTGTAACTACATTCCGGCGCCAGATGGGGGAAAGCCTGCATCCAGGTCTGGTAGGCGGCAATACACCAACCGAAGAACGCCACGCCACCGGTGAGCAAGGACCAGAAACGCACCCAGGCCGGCCAGGCAACGCCTCCCAAGGCGATAAAAGCCAGCAGAAAATACAGGAAGCGCTGCGCAATACAAAGAGGGCAAGGCGCAATGCGAACCAGATGCTGCAAGGTCATCCCCCCCAGCATCAAGCCAAAAACGCCAAGGCTCAAGGCGGCGAACCAGGCTCGCGCCGGCGCCTCGGCAAGCCCACCGAGAACCGGACTCCGGCGGATACCCGACAATTGCTGCTGCATCGATCAATCTCCATGAATCAATTTCCATACACCCCACCGGCCGGAAGGGAATTTGCCAGTCCCCGGCGGTAGACCGCATAATGCGGAGCAATACTATAAGCCGTAACGGCAACACAAGTGGAGAAGACAATCCGTGCCACACCCGAGTTACCAGACCACCCCCGGACACGCCGTGGGTGGGGCAAGCCAGCCGCTGGCCCTGCTTGCCGCCATCGTTCGCTTGCGACAACAGACCAGCAGCGAAGAACAACTTCTGGAAGAAACCTGCCGCACCCTGGTCGATGCGGGCGAGTATCGTTGCGCCTGCGTTGGCCTCTTTCCCCAGGGCAGTAGCGGCACCTACATCGAACTGGCGGCAGCGGCGGCAAAAGATGCGCCACCGGTCGACTGGGCCAGCTTCGAGACTGCCGCCTCCCAGGCGCGCTTTCTCGCGCGCATCGAGCATGCCGGCCATTCCTTCGGTTTCCTCGGCGTCGAACCCGAAACCTGCGCAACACCGGGCGAAGAACAATTGCTGCACATCGTTGCGGACAATCTGGCCGAGTCGCTCGCCCGCCTGCGCGGCGAATATGCGCGACAGCAGATGGAGTCCAGCCTGCGCCAGCTCTCGCGTGCGCTGGAATCCAGCTCCAACGGCGTGATGATCACCTCGTCCACCCAGCTCGACCACCCCATTGTGTACGTCAACCCCGCCTTCGAGCGGATCACTGGCTACAGCTCCGAAGAGGTGATCGGCATCAGCGGTCGCTTCCTGGTACGCGACGACCTCAATCAGAAGGGGCTCAACACCATCCGTGACGCCCTGCGCAACCAGCACGAAGGACACGCCATTCTGCGCAACTATCGCAAAGATGGCACCCTGTTCTGGAACGAGCTTTATATTTCGCCGGTCCGCGATGAGGCCGGAGAAATCACCACGCACTTCGTAAGCATCGTCAACGATGTCACCGAGCGCATCAACTACGAGCAACAACTGGCCTTTCATGCCAACCACGACAGCCTGACCGGCCTGGCCAACCGCAATCTCCTCAATGACCGGATTGGACAGTCCATTGCCCAGGCGCGGGACGACGGTTTGCTTGCCGGCATCCTGCTGCTCGATCTCGACCGCTTCAAACTGATCAACGACGGCTTTGGCCACACCCCGGCCAACGAACTCCTGAAAAATGTCGCCGCCCGCATCGGCACTTGCGTGCGCGACAGCGACACCGTCGCCCGCCTCGGCGGCGATGAGTTCGTGATCGTCGTCGGACGCCTGCAGGTGGCCGACGACCTGGCCATTGTCGCCAGCAAGATACTGCGTGCTTTCAGCCAGCCCTTCATTCTCGAAGGAAAGGAAATTTTCGTCACCGCCTCAATCGGGGCCGCAATCTATCCACGCGACGGAGAACACGGCGAGGCCCTGCTGCGCAATGCCGACGTGGCGATGTACCGGGTCAAGGAACACGGTCGCAACAACTACCGCTTCTACACCCCCGAGATGACCCACATGGCACTCGACCGCCTGGACATGGAGGGAAATCTGCGCCGTGCGCTCGAACGGGACGAGTTGATCGTGCATTACCAGCCGATAGTCTCGCTGGAGAGCGGTCGCATTACCGGGGCCGAAGCACTGATCCGCTGGGAACATCCGCGCATCGGGCGCATCCAGCCGGGAGAATTCATCCCGCTCGCGGAAGAAACCGGCCTCATCATTCCACTCGGACAGTTGATCGTTCGCCAGGTCTGCCGCGATCTACGCGAATGGAACGATAACGGCCTACCACCGCTCCGGGTATCGATCAACCTCTCGGCCCGCCAGTTCCGCCAGGACGATCTACTCGAAACGATCAGCAGCGCCCTGCAGGAATTCGGCATCCCGGGCGAAAGGCTCGGTTTCGAGCTCACCGAGAGCATGATGATGCACGACCTCGAAAATACCCTGACCACCCTGCGCGACCTGCAGTCCCTGGGAGCGCTACTCTCGCTCGACGACTTTGGAACCGGCTACTCCAGCCTCTCCTATCTCAAGCGCTTTCCCATCGACGTTCTCAAGATCGACCGCTCCTTCGTCCGCGACATTCACGAAAATGCCGACGATGCCGCCATTGCCCATGCCGTGATTGCCATGGGTCATCGTCTCGGCATGCGTGTGGTAGCCGAGGGTGTCGAGAACCTGGCCCAGCTCGCACTGCTGCGCGAATACGGCTGCGATGCCCTGCAGGGCTTCTACTTCAGCCGCCCGGTCCCGGCCGAGGAATTCACCCTGATGCTGCGCCAGGGAAAATCGCTGGAGGACAATGGCACATGAGCGGCAAGTGCAGCCTGGAATACCGTGCGGTCTCGCGCGAAGCCCTGGCCGAGCACTTGGGCGGACACGAGATACTGAGTGCCGAAGTCTGTGCCGGGCTCACCGTTTATCGCTGCGCTACCGGCGATGGCGAGACCTTGGCCATTGCCCTGCCCGACGGTAGCGCCCTGATCGTCGGCCCACCGCTGATCGCGGGGCGCGCGCTGGACCGCAGACGCAAGCCCGGTTAACATCCCCGCCATGACTATCCGTATTCTGCTCGTCGAAGACGACACCCGACTCGCTGAACTGACCGCCGAGTATCTGGGCAAGAACGATTTCTCGGTCAGCATCGAGGCTCGCGGCGACAGCGCCGAGAGTCGCATTCTCGAAGAACAACCCGATCTGGTCATCCTCGACGTCATGCTTCCCGGCAAGGATGGGCTGGAGGTTTGCCGCGCAGTCCGTCCCGCCTACCGGGGAGTCATCCTGATGCTCACCGCCCGCGACGAGGATTTCGACCAGATTCTCGGGCTGGAGATGGGTGCCGACGACTACATTGCCAAGCCAGTCCAGCCACGCGTACTGCTGGCTCGGGTCAAGGCTCTTCTACGCCGACGCCCGGGCAGCGATACCGCCACGCCGGCAAACGGTGACGACGAAAGCCTGGTTTTCGGCCAGTTCCGTATCAGCCAGGTGACGCGCAATGCCAGTCTTGCCGGCCAGACCATCGACCTGACCACCGCCGAATTCGACCTGCTCTGGCTGCTGGCCTCGCATGCCGGCAATGTTCTCTCACGCGACGACTTGCTGCAGGAATTGCGCGGCATCGGCTTTGACGGCCTCGACCGCTCGATCGACGCCCGTATTTCGCGACTGCGCAAGAAACTCAACGACGACCCGGAAAATCCAACCCGGATCAAGACCGTGCGCGGCAAGGGCTACCTGTTCAGCAAGCATGACTGGAACTGACGCGCGCCAGGAAGAGCGCCGTCGAGGCGGGCTGGCCCGCTCGCTGTTCCGGGTCTCGCTGCCGCGCTGGCGCAGTGGTCGCTACAGCCTTTCGCGCCTCTTCTTCAATTTTTACCTGCTGGCGATGGGCTCTTTCGTCGCCATTGCCTTCACCGCCGATTTCGTCATCTCGACCGCCCAACGCGGCATCACCGACGACTACGCGCGTCGTTTCATGCGCGGTACGATCACGTTGATCGAGGACGAGCTCTTTCGCCATCCCCGGCATCAATGGGCACGAAAGATCAAGGATATCGACGAAAAATTCTCTTACCGCCTCGACATCGTCGAGCGTATCACCCTTGACCGCAAGCTGACACCGGCGCAGGTGGTCAAGCTCGACGCCGGCGACATTGCCATCGACCATGACGGAGACATCATGTATCACCGTCTAGGCACCAGCAGCCGCGTACTGGTGGTCGGACCGCTGGCCTCGAACCGCAACCCGGAGCTGGTCGACCGCATGCCCCTGGAATTGCGCCTGAGCCTGCTGACCTGGAGCCTTACCGGCGTCATTTTCGCGATTGCGCTATGGTTCTGGATTCGCCCCATCTGGCGCGATCTCGAGGCCCTGCGCCAGACCGCCCGCTCGCTTGGCGACGGCAATTTCGGCGCGCGCGCCCCCAATGCCCGCAGCCAGCTGTTCGCTCCGCTTTCCGACACGATGAACGGCATGGCCGAACGGGTGCAGCAACTGATTGCGACGCACCGCGAACTGTCTTGCGGCATTTCCCACGAACTGCGCACGCCGATTGCGCGCATGCGCTTCGCCCTCGAAATGTTGGCCGAAACCAGCGAGGACAGCGAGCGCGAACGTCTGTGGTCGATGATGGAAGACGATCTGGATGAACTCGACCACCTGATCGACACCAGCCTGACCTACGCCCGCTTCGAGCGCGAAGCCCCCGAACCGCATTTCACCTGCGTCGATTTCCCGGAATGGCTGGAAGACGAGGTCGACAACGTACGCCTGCTCGGGCGTAGCCTGGAAGTCACGGTCGACTGCAGTCGATTGCCAGAAAACTGCCGGGTGGATCTCGACCGCAAGGCCATGCCCTACGCGCTGCGCAATCTGCTGCGCAATGCCTTCAAATATGCCCACGCACGCGTCGTCGTCAGTGCCGAACTGCGCGACGGACGCGTCCAGATTCACGTCGACGACGACGGTATCGGTATTCCCCCGGAAGAACGCGAGCACATTTTCTCTGCCTTCACCCGGCTGGACCGTTCGCGCGACCGTGCCACCGGCGGCTACGGTCTGGGTCTGGCCATCGCCCGGCGAGTGCTCGAGCTGCAAGGGGGAACGGCCAAGGCGAGCGAGGCCCCGCTCGGCGGCGCCCGCCTGACACTATGCTGGCCGGCGCAATGCACCGCTTGCATGGAAGAATCGGCAAGCGGCTGAAAACCTGGCGGTTACACAACGTCACGCAAGTTCACGTAGCGTTACTGCCCACCACGGACAGGCCACAGACAGCACCGGGGTCGCTCCTTAAAATCCCCTGCATGACGAAAGGACACTATCCGCAGGAGGAAAAAAGAATCATGGACCGTAATATTCAAGCCTTCATCGTTGCCGCCCGCCACTATCTCTTCGGCATCGCCCTCGCTGGGCGCAAGCCCGGAGCCGCCCGCTAATGGCCTTCGCCGACAATCTGCCAATCAGCGAAAGCCTGGGCGTCTTTGTCGGCGTTGCCGGGTTCGACTGGCTTACCGAAGGCCAGGCCGAACCCCTCAAGGCACTCGCCGCCGCCCTTTTTGCCGGCTTTCTCATTGTGCTGCTCAGACAGCGATGGAAAAAGCGGCGCAGGAATTGAGCGCCTGACCACCCGCCGGATTTGGCCGGATCAGTAACCCGAACGCAGCCTTGCCCGATCCTGGAATCCCTGTTTCAGAGACCGCCAGCCCGCCCGAAACGGTAAGCCCCCCATTCTCCTGCCCGAGCCCGGTTCACGAGGGAAGCAGGCGCACTTCCCTCTGCGGGTAGGGAATTTCGATGCCGTGATCCTGGAACGCTCTCCACAGGGCGAGATTGACATCGGAAAGAACGTTTCCTTTTCCCGATTCCGGGTCGGCAATCCAGAAACCTAATTCAAGATTGATTGCGCTGTCGGCAAATTGCGTCAGCATCACCTTGGGCGGCGGATCGGCCAGGACACGCGGCTGAGCGGACGCGGCCTCGGTCATCAGGCGCATTGCCAACTCCAAATCACTGCTGTAGGCGACGCCAACAGTCGTGGCCAGGCGGACGCTGCTGTCGGAATAGGTCTGGTTCTGGACCACGCTGCCGATCAAGGCTTCGTTGGGTACGATGTACTCGGTTCCGCCGGGGTGTTTGAGCACGGTGTAGCGGGTGGTGATCTGCGTCACCTGGCCGGCGTCGTTGCCGACCTGGACGATATTGCCGAGGCGGATCGAACGGTCGAGCAGGATGATGAAGCCGGAGACATAGTTGCTGGCGATCTTCTGCAAACCAAAACCGAGACCGACGCCGAGGGCACCGGTGAAGACCGAGAGCGCCGTCATGTCGATCCCGACCAGGGACAGGCTGGTGATCAGCGCACCGACGGTGAGCAAGGCCTTGGCAACGCGGACGCCGACCATGCGCAGGCTGGAGTCGAGCGACTCGACGCGCATCAGGCGGGCTTCGACAACGCCGGCGACCCACAGGGCGACGACCACGGTCAGGAAGACCGTGACCATCCCGTGCAGCAGCATCCACAGATCGAGCTTCTGCTTGCCGAGCTTGAAGCTGACCGACTCCAGCGCCTCAGTCACATACGGGGCGAGATCGGTGATGTAAAGCGCCAGCCAGCCCCAGACCAAGGCCGCGATGATGCGCTCCCAGGCGACCAGCCAAGCGGCCTGCGGAAAGGCCTGGCGGAGCACGAAGATCACCGTTCGCACCAGGACCATCGCGGCGAGCAGCGGCTGCGCCAGTTTCAGCAGATTGACGTGGACGAACGGCGCCAGCGCCAGTTGCGCGACCCCGATCAGCAGCGATGCGACCAGCGGAAAGGCAAGGCGCGAGCTGGCCTGCTTGAGATGCCCCGCGGCATCGCGGTGGCGCCCCCACCACCAGCGGGCAAAGCCCCAGGCCAGCAGCAGGCAGAAGACCAGCGCCAATACCTGCCAGACGAAGTCGGGGTCGGCGACATCGGCCCACAGTTCGTGCAGCAGCTTCAGCGCCGGATTCTTGCCGTTCATGCCCGGCGCTCCAGCACCGCGGCGAAGAAGCCATCGGTATCGTGATACTGCGGCAGCAATTGCAGGCAATCGCCGTTCAGCGCGCTCGCCGGCAATTCGATCTGCTGCCTGGCGAGGACTTCGCCGGCCGGCAGCAAGGCGAAATCGGGGTGAGCGGCGAGGAAGGCCTCGACGATGCCCCGGTTTTCCACGGTCAACAGGCTGCAGGTGGCATAAACCAGGCGGCCGCCGGGACACACCAGGGTGGCGGCGGCGGCAAGGATGGCCGCCTGCTTGGCGGTCAGCTCGCCGACCGACTGCGGATCCTGCCGCCACTTCAGATCGGGATTCCGGCGCAGGGTCCCGAGACCGGAACACGGCGCATCGACCAGGACCCGGTCGATCTTGCCGGCCAAGCGCTTGATCCGCGTATCGCGCTCGTGTTCGATGCGCACCGGATGCACGTTGGAGAGGCCGCTGCGGGCCAGGCGCGGCTTCATGTTGGCCAACCGCCGGTCGGAAACGTCGAAAGCGTAAAGGCGACCGGTGTTCTTCATCTGCGCGCCGAGCAACAAGGTCTTGCCACCGGCTCCGGCGCAAAAATCGACCACCGCCTCGCTGCGCTTGGGCGCCAGCAGGCAGGCCAGCAACTGGCTGCCTTCATCCTGGACCTCGAAATGCCCGGCGAGGAACAACGGGTGCTTGGCCAGCGCCGGCTTGTCGCGCAGGCGCAGCGCCAACGGCGACCAGCGCCCGGCGACCGCTGCGATCCCGGTCGCCTCCAGCGCGGCCAGCAGGGCCTCGCGCTCGGTTTTCAGCGTATTCACGCGCAAGTCGAGCGGTGCGGCCTGGTTCAGTGCCCGCGCCAATTCGCCGACGGCCTCGGCGCCGTAATTGCCGGCCAGTTCGTCGTACAGCCAGTCGGGCAGGTCGCACGCGACCGCCGGCGGCAAGGAAGCCGCATCGAGTTCCTTGGCCGCAGCCAGCCAGGCCTCTTCGCTCGCCTTGAGCACCGGCGCCAATTCGCGCTGGCTCCAGCCGCGGACCGTCGCCAGCATCGCCAGCAGCAAAGCTCGCGGCGTGACTTGCGCCGCCGTCCGGCCGGACGCCTGGCAGCGGGCCGCCAGGCTGCGCCAGCGGCGCAATACGGCATACACGCTCTCTGCGACGAAAGCGCGGTCGGCGTGCCCGAGTTGCCGGTGTTCGCGGAAATAATGCGAAACCGCCGCATCCGCCGGATGTTCAAAACGCAGCAACTGCGTCAGCAGCGCTTCGGCATGCGCGAACAGCGTCGGCGTGAAGCGCGCGACGCGCGGCGGCGAAGTCGTGGCCGACGGTTTGGCGGCGGCAGGGGACGGTGAGTTTTTCTTGGCGGGATGGCGAGTCATGGAGTTCCTGTATTCGATTCGGTCGGCGGCGGATCGCCGCTGCCGATTTGATGGGCGAGTTGCACATAGCTCTCGCCCTTTTTATCGGTAAAGCGGATTTTAACCGGCAGACGCTCCCGGTCGAGCGCCAACCAGACTTCGGTCAGATTCGCGCCCTGCGCCTGCAGGTGCAGACAGCGGAAACGTCCGGCCGGGGTTTCCAGCCATTCCTCCCCCAGCATTTCCAGCCGCTGCGCCTCGTAATTGCGACCGGTGACCACGCCGAGGGTTCCCGTCCCCTCGGCCGGCACCAGGTAGGCCAGCTGGAAGGGAAAGGAGAGCAAGTCCTGGGTGCCGGGCAACATCGCCACGCTGCGGCCGTCGCGCTGCAGCGTGACGGTCACGGTCGACCAGTCGAAATCGGCATTTTCCCCGTTGTCGCGACTGTTTTTGCGGGTCCGGTAAGCCGTCGGCTGCAAGCCCTCGGCGACCAGCCGGCCACTGCTTTCACTCTCGAAACGCACCGGCCGGAAGAGCGATGCCAAGCCGCTGGTTTCGCTGCGGCTGCTCAGGCGGTAGCTGCCGTCGCCGGGAAACAGCCAGCGCTGCTCGACCCAGCCGATGGCCAAGCCAAGCGACTCCTTGCTGACCTGGTAACGGATGTAACCGCTCGCCGGTAACAGCGGCGCGACCGGCACCGGTGCTGCCGGCGCAACGGGCATCTCGACGGATGACGGGAGCAGTGTCGACGCGGGTGCTTCAGCCGCCGACACCGGAGCCACAGCGGAATCCGATACGGGCGGAACGACAGCTTTCCCGGTATCGCCCGGCAACGGCAAGGGCGGCTCGACCGCCGGCGGCGGCGCCTTTTTACGTTTTTCGCCGGTCGACCGTAAGCGGGGCTTATGCCCTGCTGCCATGGTGGCCGGTTCGACAGCCATGGCCAGCGGCGCTGACCGGAGTTCGACCTGCAAGGGCATTTCGGGCTCGGCAATGGCCGGCGGCCATTCGATTTCCGGCCCGAACAGCACCGCCACATGCACCGCCAAGGAGGCAGCAACGGCAGCCAGCAAGGGCAGCATGACGGCGGCGCCTGCGCTGGTTCAGCCGGAAATCGCGGCAGCAATCGTCGGCGCGATCAGCGCGCTGTCGGCGATCAGTTCCGCCGCCAGGCGCACCTTGCCGTTTTCCAGCCGCAGGCGATCCTCGGCGAACCAACGCACGGCCTGCGGGTAGATGCGGTGCTCCTGGCGCAGCACACGGGCGGCCAGCGCTGCCTCGTCGTCGCTGTCGAGCACCGGCACGGCGGCTTGGATCACGACCGGACCGTGGTCCAGCTCGGCGGTGACGAAATGCACGGTGCAGCCATGGATGCGCACGCCTTCATCGAGCGCCCTCTGGTGGGTATGCAAGCCGGGGAATGACGGCAGCAGCGAAGGGTGGATATTGAGCAAGCGGCCTTCGTAGCGACGCACGAAAGCCGGAGTCAGGATCCGCATGAAGCCGGCCAGGACGACCAGCTCGGGCTGGAACTCGTCGATGCAGGCGGCCAGGGCGGTATCGAAATTTTCACGACTGGCGTAGGCCTTGTGGTCCAGGCTGCGCGTGGCGATGCCGGCATTGGCGGCGGTTTCCAGGCCCTTGGCATCAGGGCGGTTGCTGATCACGGCGGCGATCTCGACCGGCAACTGGCCGGCGGCGCGGGCGGCAAGCATGGCCTCCATGTTGGAGCCGCGACCGGAAACCAGGATGACGATTTTTTTCATTTCAATAAACCTACGGGCAAGAAGATCATCGTGGCGACATTTTGTGTCAGCCGGGAAAAGCTGCGGCCGTTGCGGTCGGCAACGACGCGCGCGAGAAAGTCGAGCAGGCCGATGACACGGCCGAATTCGCGCTCGAACGACAGGTTGCGGTTGGCCGGATCAAGCTCGTTGGCGAGCAGGAAGGCCTCGCCGGCGGCGCTGCGGTCGTGCGCCAATTTCCACACCGCGACCTCGACATTGCGCGCGCAGTTGTAGAGCTTGCGCTCGTCGAGCTGGTCGAACAGGTAAAAGCTGTCCTTGTGCTCGAAGGCCGCGTCGACCATGGTCAGCAAACCGTAAATCAGTGCCGCGACCCGGTCGCCGCCATAGCTTTCGCTAAATGCCAGCGCCGCCGCCGGGCCTTCGCGCAGGCCGTTGAATTCGGGCCAGGCGGCTTCCTGGCGCTTGCCGAGGCGTTCCAGCGCGGCCTCGCGGCTGGCGTATCCGGCTTTTTTCCACTCTCGCGGGTTGCGCCGGTAGAGCTTGTCGGCAAGCAGCAGCAAACCGTTAACCGCCTCCTGGCGGTTGAGATCGGCAATCCGGTCAACCTCGGTTTTAGCCAGATATTTCAGGTCGACCGTGGTCGTGGTCTTACCGTCCTTGCCCAGTTGCGTCGAGCAGGCCACCGTGGCCAGCAACAAGGCGGCGGCGGCAGCGAGCAGGACGGGGACTCCGGGCATCAGGCCGCCTTGTGCTTGAGGTAGCCGACGAGTACCGGCAGCAGCGAGAAGGCGATGATGCCGACGATCACCAGCGAGAGGTTCTGCTTGATCCACGGCATGTTGCCGAACCAGTAGCCGGCCAGGCACAGCGAGACCACCCAGGCCAGCGCGCCGACCAGGTTGAACAAGGTGAAGCGGGCGAAGGGCATCGCGCCGATCCCGGCGACGAAGGGCGCGAAGGTACGGAACAGCGGCAGGAAGCGCGAAATCACCAGCGTCTTGCCACCGTGCAATTCGTAGAAGGCGTGCGTCTTCTGCAGTGCGGCGCGGTTGAACAGGCGCGAGTTTTCCCAGTGAAAAACCCGGGGACCGAAATATTTGCCGATCCGGTAGTTGACCGTGTTACCGAGGACCGCAGCCAGCGTCAGCACCCCGATCAGGGTCCCCAGGTCCATGCCGCCCTCGCCGATCGCGGCCAGCGCGCCGGCGACGAACAGCAAGGAGTCGCCCGGCAGGAAGGGAAAGACCACGAAACCGGTTTCGGCGAAAACGATGAAAAACAGGATCGCGTAGATCCACAGACCGTGCTGCTGCACCAGCAAGGCCAGGTGCTTGTCGAGATGGAGCAGGAGGTCGAGAAACTGGCCGAAAAATTCCATGATGAACTGACGAAGGGAAAGCGCGATTCTACCGCAAGCTATAATCCGCCCCCATGCCGACCATTGCCCGCCTCCCCGACCTGCTGATCAGCCAGATTGCTGCCGGCGAAGTCGTCGAACGCCCCGCCTCCGTGCTCAAGGAACTGCTCGAAAACAGCCTCGACGCCGAGAGCAAGGCACTGCAGATCCACCTCGAAGAAGGCGGCGTCAAACTGATCCGCATCACCGACGACGGCTGCGGGATCGCCCGCGAACAACTGGAACTGGCGCTGACCCGGCACGCGACCTCGAAGATCAAGGATCTCGACGATCTGGAAAAGGTCGCCACCCTGGGTTTCCGCGGCGAAGCGCTGGCCTCGGTCGCCTCGGTCGCCCGACTCAGCCTGACCAGCCGCGAACGCGGCGCGGCGCATGCCTGGAAACTCAAGGGCGAGCCGGGCGCGACGCCGGAGCCGGCGGCCTTGATGGCCGGAACCGTGGTCGAGATGCGCGACCTGTATTACAACACCCCGGCCCGGCGCAAATTCCTCAAATCCGAAAGTACCGAGTTCGCGCATTGCGCCGACGCTGTTCGCCGCCTGGCGCTGACCCGGCCCGACGTCGCCTTCAGCCTCAGCCACAACGGCCGCCTGCTTTATCAGTGGGCGCCGGCCGACGCGCCACGGCGGATTGCCGACGTGCTCGGCGACGACTTCATCGGCGCCGCCCGGCGCGTGGATACCGCCAGCGGGCCGCTCGAACTGTTCGGCTTCGTGATCGATCCGACGCTTGCCGGGGAAAGCAAGGACGGCCAGACGGTTTTCGTCAATGGCCGTTTCGTCCGCGACAAGGTGATCGCCCACGCCCTGCGCGAGGCCTACCGCGACGTGCTGCACGGCAGCCGCCAGCCGGCGGTCTGCCTGTTCCTGGCGATCGATCCGGCGCTGGTCGATGTCAATGTGCACCCGGCCAAGACCGAGGTCCGCTTCCGCGACTCGCGGGCGGTGCACCAGTTCGTCTATCACGCGGTCAACCGCGTCCTCGCCGAGAATCGCGGCACGCCGGAAAACTTCACCCACCTGCCTGCGACCGCTAGCGGCACGGCGCCGGACCCTGCGAGCGTCCCGCCGGCTGCTGCCACGGTCAACCCGCTGGCAGGCGAAAAAAGCCCCTGGCAAACGCCGCGCCAAGGCGGGCTCGGCATCGCCGAACCGGCGGCGGCCGCTTATCTGGCCTTTGCCCGCGCGACGCAGGCGCTCGACGCACCGCTTACCGCCAGCCGCATGCCGACCCCGAGCGGCAGCGAAAATCCACCGCCCCAGCCGGTGGACCGTGACAGCCCGCCGCTCGGCTACGCGCTGGCCCAGCTGCACGGCATCTACATCCTGGCGCAGAACGCCGACGGCCTGATCGTCGTTGACATGCACGCCGCGCACGAACGCATCCTCTACGAAAAGCTGAAAACCGCCTTCGACAGCCGCGAGGTCGCGACCCAGGCGCTGCTGATCCCGGCCGTGTTCAACGCCGATCCGCTCGATGTGGCGGCAGTCGAGGAACACGCTGCAGCACTCGCCGGTCTCGGCTGCGAAATCACTCCGCTGGGGCCAACCCAGTTGGCGGTGCGCAGCGTGCCGGCCCTGCTGCAATCGGGCGATCCGGCGGCGCTGGCGCGGGCGCTGATCGGCGAACTGCGCGAACACGGGATCAGCCAACTGGTCACCGCCCGTCGCAACGAATTGCTGGCGACCATGGCCTGCCACGGCGCGGTCCGCGCCCGCCGCCAGCTAACCTTGCCGGAAATGAACGCGTTGCTGCGGCAGATGGAAGAAACCGAGCGCGCCGGCCAATGCAACCACGGCCGCCCGACCTGGAGCGCGCTGTCGCTGGCCCAGCTCGACAAGCTGTTCCTGCGCGGCCAGTAAAAAGCCTTTTCTTCCTCTTCCCTTCCCCCCCTCCCTCTCTCCCTTGCCGCGTGCCGCCACGAGGGGAGAAAAAAACCGCGCCGTTCCCGGCCATGGCGGGTGCGCCAGCTCGTGATAGCATTCGCCGCCATGATTCCGCCCGCCTCCACCGCCCTGCCGCCCGCCATTCTGTTGATGGGACCAACCGCATCGGGTAAAACGGCACTGGCCATGCAACTGGCCGAACGCCACCCCTTGGCGCTGGTCAGCGTCGATTCCGCCCAGGTCTTCATCGACATGGACGCCGGTACCGCCAAGCCGAGCGCCGACGAACTGGCCCGCCACCCGCACCGCCTGATCAATCTGATCACCCCGGAAGAAAGCTATTCCGCGGCACGTTTTCGCCACGATGCCCTCGCGGCAATGGACGAAATCCGGCAGGCAGGTCGCGTCCCCCTCCTCGTCGGCGGCACCATGCTTTATTTTCGCGCCTTGCTCCAGGGGCTGGCCGATCTACCGCAAGCCGATCCCGCCGTACGTGCCGAGCTCGATGCCGATGCTGCCCGCCTCGGCTGGCCAGCACTGCACGCACGCCTGCGCGATGTCGATCCGCTCACTGCCGACCGCCTCCACCCCGGCGACAGCCAGCGCATCCAGCGGGCGCTGGAGATTTACCAGCTCTCGGGACAGGCGATGTCCAGCCTGCTGAGGGCAAGCGAACCTGCTGGCCAGACGCACGATTTCCTGCAGATCGGCCTGTTGCCCTCCGAGCGCGGCGTACTGCACGCCCGCATCGCCCAGCGCTTCGACGGCATGCTGCTCGCCGGCCTCGACGAAGAAGTCCGCCACTTGCGGCAGAAATATCGTTTGCATCCCGACCTGCCGTCGATGCGCTGTGTCGGCTATCGCCAAACCTGGGAAGCGCAGGAGGGCCTGATCGAACGCAAGGAATTGCGCGAACGCGGCATCTACGCCACGCGCCAGCTGGCCAAGCGACAAATCACCTGGCTCGGCAACTCCTTCAAGGCAGAAAATCACGACTGCCTCGCCCCCGACTTGGCGCAAAAAACCGGCGACCGCATCGCCGCCTGGCTCGAGACCCGCCACTTCTGAAACAGGCCTCCCGGCGCCTCGGAGTCGGTGAATCATTTGGCACGCCCGAGCAAGGCGTCCCGGCGTGCACGATCAAGGTGCAGACACCGCTCGGACCATGGCGAGCCGTGGCTGCGCCGAGCGGGCTCGCCCGGGCGCGGGGAACGGGTGTGACAACTATTTCACAGGCTCTCAGTTCCTGAGCAGCTCTTCGAGGGAGTCGGCCAGTTCCTGCAAAGGGCCGACGATCATGCCGCCCTGGTCCTGCGCGGCAATCATGGTCCGCATCTGCTCACCAGTCAGCGCGGTCAGGAATTCTTCCTGCTCTTCGGTCAAACCCAGGGAAACGAAGGATTTGGCCAGTTTCTGCTCGAATTCGAGCATGCCCTGGGTCAACTCGAAGGAACTGCGGCGATAGTTGGTCTGCACCGACTGCAGTACCTGGCGCACCCGTGGCAACACGGCTTCGATGCCTTCACGCCGACGGCGGGCGAGAAGCTCGCTTTCTATCGCCCGCAAGCGGGCTTCCGCCCCTTCGGAAAGCAGGGCGGCGTTGTCGCGGATGCGACCTGCCCTTTCCTCATCGTCCTGCGGCATGTTGTTGAGCAGGAGGGTGACATTGCCATAGTTGAAAACGCAACGCGACTTGAACTGGAAAATACGACCGCTGTTGCGTACGTGATTGAGGACGGCGACTTCCAGCGGCAGCTCGCTGCCGTTGCCGCTGGCCGAATGCACACGGCTGCCGAGACGCAACTGCACGGCCGCCTGCAAGTCCCACTGGCGGGTAGCCTCGAGCACGGCGGCGGCGAGCGATTCAAGATCGTTGCAGGCAAAGGACTTGCTCAGGAATTGCAGCACCGCCCCGAGCTCGCCCATGCTGGTCATGGCCGACATGGCCGTGCGCCGGGCATAGCCGGCCTGCTCGCCAAGATCGCGCTTGCTGGCGATGATGCGCTCGGCAACCTGCAATTTGCACTGGATTTCAACCGGCTCGAAAGGCTTGAGGATGAAATCCTCGCCACCCGCTTCGTAACAGCGCAGGCGGGTTTCGATATCGTCGTTGGCGGAAACGAAAATGACCGGAATGTCCTGGGTTTCCCAATCGTCCTTGAGGGTACGGCAGAAGGTGTAGCCATCCATGCCCGGCAAGGTCAGATCGAGCAGGAGGAGATCCGGCTTCTGCTCCGCCAACCGGCCACGACAAGCCTCCGCCGAGGCAAAACACTCCACCCGGCATAGCCCGGCAAGTATTTCTTCCAGTACGCTGAGCACGATTTCATCATCATCGACGACGAAAACCAGCAGTCCGGCATCCATGTTCTTCTCCCTGTGATCGATTCATCGGATTGTAGTCCAACAACATGCCCCGACAGCGGCCAGCAGCCTATTTTCCCGCGATCAGGGCACGGCGCCGACCTCCGCCGACGGCGGTGGCAGCTTCTCGAAGCGGGGTATGAAATTGCTCGCCACCGGCGGTTGACCGTAGCGCTCGGGCTCCACCGGCAAACCGAAGGCTGTCCGGCAGGCCTGGCGGGCATCGGCCTCGCCCTCGCCATCGAACAGTGCTGCCGCATGCGCCGGGTCCAGCCGCGCCATGCGTACCAAGGCAACGCCGGCATGCAGGATACCGAGAGCCTCGGCCGCGCTACGCGAAAGATCGATCACGCGCTTACGATGACCGGCCATGCGGTCGTTGATGCGCACGATGACGCAGGCTTCGCTGTCGGGGCGATAGACGGCAATCTTGCTGCCGAGCGGAAAGCGGTTACTGGCACCGGTAAATTCGCGCACGTCGAAAGTTTCGCCGGAGGCCGTGCGCCGCCCCTGGAAGCCGTGACCGTAGAAGCTGGCCGAGCCATGCACGCCCTGAATATCACTGGCCAGTACCTCGGCAGCGCCGAGAGTAGCGACCAGGTAATGTGCCGGATTGCTGGCCAATGGCTGGAGCGGCACACGGGCCTTGGGCTGCGCACGCTTGAGTGGCGAGGGCTTGCCGGCCGTGTTTTTCCCTGTGCTGGCGGCATTGACCAGCGAGGCCGGGAGAAGGAAGGCCAGGGATAGCAGGAGTGCCGGCATCAGGAGATGCCGGCAATTCTCTCCCTTGCGGGAATCAGACGACGAGGGTCTGCGCTTCGTCACCCTGACGCGCCCGGATCGCACCGATGCGATACACCGCTTCGCCCTGCGCCTTCAGCTCGGCCTCGGCCGCATCGGCTTCGGCGGCGGAAACGATGACCACCATGCCGATACCGCAATTGAAGGTGCGGTGCATTTCCTTTTCGTCGACATTGCCTTCGGCCTGCATCCAGTCGAACAGCTTGGGACGCGGCCAGGCGGCCTTCCGCAGCTCGGCCACGGTGTTTTCGGGCAGCACGCGCGGCACGTTCTCGAGCAGACCGCCGCCGGTGATATGGGCCATGCCCTTGATCGTCACCTTCTGCATGGCGGCCAGTACCTGCTTGACGTAGATGCGGGTCGGCGCCATGACCACATCGGCCAGGGAACGCACCTGCCCATCCACTTCGTCGAACGGAGCATTCATGTCCGGGTTGGAACGCGCGATGATCTTGCGCACCAGCGAGTAACCGTTGGAGTGGGCTCCGGAAGAAGCCAGGCCAAGAACGACGTCGCCCGGCTGGATCGACTTGCCGTCGATCAGCAGCGATTTTTCGGCAACGCCGACGGCAAAGCCGGCGAGATCGTATTCACCGTCCGGGTACATGCCCGGCATTTCGGCGGTTTCGCCGCCGATCAGCGCGCAGCCGGCCAGTTCGCAACCCCGGGCGATTCCGCCCACAACGGCGGCGGCGGTATCGACGTCGAGCTTGCCGCAAGCAAAGTAATCGAGGAAGAACAGCGATTCGGCTCCCTGCACCAAGATGTCATTGACACTCATCGCCACCAGATCCTGGCCGACGGTATCGTGGCGGTTCAGCTCGAAAGCCAGCTTGAGCTTGGTGCCGACACCATCGGTGCCGGAGACCAGCACCGGCTCCCGATAACGCTTGGGTAGCTCGAACAGGGCGCCAAAGCCACCGATGCCGCCAAGCACGCCTTCGCGCAGCGTTTTCCTGGCGAGCGGCTTGATACGGTCGACGAGGGCATCGCCCGCATCGATATCGACGCCGGCATCACGGTAGGAAAGGGAAGTCTTCTGGGTCATGGCAGGAAATTTTGCGGTCGACAATCAAAGCGGGCGATTTTACCTCAAGCCGGGATCGGCTTTCCCACTAAAGAAGAGGCCGCCGGGAATACGGCCCCTTCCTTGCGCTACGCCGCTCGCCGGCCGGTTGCTAGCGCCCCGAGCCAGGCGCCTTCTTCAACATGCTGCGTACCTGTCGATCCAGCGGCAGAGTGTAATCGTGCGCCGACAGGATCATGCTGCTGGCGGGATCGACCAGCTTCAGGCTGACGTGCAGGTAAGAAGCACTTTCGGCATAGGTACCCAGCACCACGGCCTGCGCCCGGTGCGCCGATGCCACCTCCTTGATTTCGCGGGTAAGCAGGAACTCGCCTTCGTTACGCTTCATGTAGATGCCGTTGCGCAACTTCAGTTCGACGACCTGATGCCCCATCTGGCTCAAGCGTGAGGAAACCTGTTCGGAAATCAGCCGGCCCAGTGTCGAGGACTGTTCCAGATGGTCGATATTGGCCACGGTCGCAACGATGAAGGGCGCTGCCACACTTTCTGGACGGTTATTGACGCTCGCCAAGGTCCCGTAGCGTTTCATCAGCTCCGCCACCGCCTGATAGTTGGCCTGGCTGAAGGCGTTGCGGCCTGCTTCCTCGTAGGTGGGCTCGGGCAAATCGCCATTGCGTGCAATCGTCTCGCAGGCACTCAGCCCCAGGCCAGCCAGCGCGATCAGGACTCCGGTCATCAGCGCGCGCATTTTTGTACCTCCCCGCCACAATCGCCTTCGAGCTTGAGCAGCACCCCGCCAACTGCCGGCCGTTTCCAGTAAAGATCGGCATCGCTATCGACCACAAAGTAGACATGGCTCTTGCGAGCGATGATCCGGCCGGCATCGGCAATCGAGGTCGTCAATACAATTTCGCTCTGCGGCACGGAACCGCTGGCCTCCTTCGCCCGGCCACTGGCTTCGTTCTCCAGCCAGGTAAAGCCGTCGAGCCAGGCACCGAGACCGACCAGCACCGCGCCGGCATTGACGCCGACCGAGCGGCTGACGTCGGAAGCACCGATGGCCCCCAGCCCCCAGAGCCCCACCGCCAGGCTGGTCAACTGGCCGTAACGGTATTGATTGACGACGCGCTCCGGTGAAAAACGATAGGCGGCGTAACGAACATCGACATTCAGCGCCCCATCGGGACGGGTGGCCACCGGCATGCCGCGCTCGACGAGGGCGGTGATCAGCAGCTCACGAAACCCCTCGACGAAAGCCTGTTCGCCCACCGGCTGCGGCACATGCAGGGCGCGCCCCGCCAGCTTGTCGCCCATGCCCGGATCGGCGGCCAGCTGATCGGCCACATGACCGGCAATCACCTGCCAATGATGGGCCGCCTGCAGTTTCTTTTGCTGCGCCGCCTCAAAACGGGTCGGCGTCGGTACGTCGGCATACCTCGACGCACACCCGGACAAGCCGGCCACGGCCAGCATCGCGCACAACACGGCGCTCTTGTTCATGGAAAACCCCCTATCAACGCGAAGGAATCAGACGACCGTCCGCAAGCAGCGGCGACACGGACATCGTGAAGGACTTTCGGATTATGCCAAACCACCCTGGCAAAATCAGCAGGAGATTCAGCCCTTCGCCGGAACCGGGCTTCTCGCTGCACGGATCGAATGCCGAAAAATTTCTCGTTCCGCAAATTCCCGCACGCAGCAGGCAGCCGTCGGAGGGGCTCTGCTAAAATCGCGGGTTCGAATTTTCGCCAGCGGCCAGCTGGCGGCCAACGGCGGCGCGAACCGCTGCCGCCGCCAGCCCGACTGACCGCCCCTCACTCCTTTTCCCTCATTCCGTGGAGAAAACGCAATGTACAAGTCCCCCCTCCTTCAGGACCTGCAGGATCGCGGCCTGATCGCCCAGCTCACCGATGCGGAAACGCTCGACCAGATGCTGACCGAGGAGAAGGTGACGCTGTATTGCGGCTTCGACCCGACCGCCGACAGCCTGCACCTCGGCCACCTGGTGCCGGTGCTGATCCTCAAGCGTTTTCAGGATGCCGGCCACACCCCGATCGCGCTGGTCGGCGGCGCCACCGGGATGATCGGCGACCCCAGCTTCAAGGCCACCGAGCGCAAGCTGAATACGCCGGACGTGATCGCCAGCTGGGTCGGCAAGATCCGCGATCAGGTCAAGCCCTTCCTCAAGTTCGAGGGCGACAACGCGGCGATCATGGCCAACAACTACGACTGGTTCAGCGGCATGAATTGCCTGGAATTCCTGCGCGACATCGGCAAGCATTTCTCGGTCAATGCCATGATCAAGAAGGAGTCGGTGCAGCAGCGCCTGGTGCGCGAGGACCAGGGGATTTCCTACACCGAGTTTTCCTACAGCCTGCTGCAGGGCTACGACTTCGCCGAGCTCTACAAGCGCCACGGCTGCAAGATCCAGGTTGGCGGCTCCGACCAGTGGGGCAACATCACCGCCGGCACCGACCTGACCCGCCGCCTGCACCAGACCCAGGCCTACGGCATGACCGTGCCGCTGATCACCAAGGCCGACGGCACCAAGTTCGGCAAGACCGAGTCCGGCGCCGTCTGGCTGGACCCGAAGAAGACCTCGCCGTACGCCTTCTACCAGTTCTGGCTGAACACGGCCGATGCCGACGTGTACAAGTTCCTCAAGTTCTTCACCTTCCTGCCGGTCGCCCGGATCAACGAGATCGAGGCGGCAGACAAGGCCAGCGGCGGCAAGCCGGAAGCCCAGCGCATCCTGGCCGAGGAAGCGACCCGCCTGGTGCATGGCGAGGTGGCATTGATGGCCGCCCGCCGCATCACGGAAAGCCTGTTTTCCGGCCAGCTCGCCGACCTGACCGAGAACGACCTCGAACAACTGGCGCAGGACGGCATGCCCGGCGTCCAGCTCGACGGCGCCAACGCCGGCCTGATCGACGCACTGGTGGCCGCCGGCCTGGCCAAGTCCAAGTCGGAAGCCCGCACCTTCATCTCGGGCGGCAGCGTCGCGATCAACGGCGTCAAGGCCGATTCGCTCGACCACCAGATCGTCGGCGACGACCGCCTGTTCGGCCGCTTCAGCATCCTGCGCCGGGGCAAGAAGAATTACGGTCTGATCAGCTGGCAGTAAGCAATGCGCCCCGCCAAACGGCGGGGCCTTTGCCTCTATCGCGCTACGCACCGCGGATGCTTTTTTCCGGATTTTCACGGTCGACCGTGAAAATGGGGCTTTTTTCCGCCCTGTCGCTCAAGCCTGCCTGCCGCGTCGCAACCAGCGGTGCAGCGTGGCATAAACGCGCTCCAGGTCGACCGGTTTGCTGATGTGGTCGTTCATCCCGGCGTCGAGGCAGGCCAGGCGGTCCTGCTCGAAGGCGTTGGCGGTAAGGGCGACGATGGGAGTGTCGCGATTCAGCGAATCCCGACGGATCGCCCGTGCGGCTTCGATGCCGTTCATGCGCGGCATCTGCATGTCCATCAGGATCAGAGCGTATTCCCGGGTGGCGGCGAGCTTCACGGCGGCGGCGCCATCGTCCGCCAGGTCGCTGCTGATGCCAACCTCGTCGAGCGCCCCCTGCATGACCGCCTGGCTGATCGGTTCGTCTTCGGCCAGAAGCACGCGCACTCCGGCAAAATCCCGGCGCAGACGAGCCTCGGCGGCTTCCTCGGCCGGGTGGCTTGCCGGGTTGATGCCCCCCGGGGTATCGGCCAGTTGCAGGCGGACCGTAAACCAGAAACAGCTCCCCTGCCCCGGCTGGCTGCGGACGCCGATCCGCCCTCCCATCAATTCGGCCAGCCGCTTGCTGATCGCCAGGCCCAACCCGGTGCCGCCGAACCTTCGCGTCATCGATTCGTCGGCCTGAACGAAAGGATTGAACAGCCGTGCCTGTTCTTCCTCGCCAATGCCTATTCCTTGGTCCTCGACACAAAAACGCAGCAGGACCCCCGACTCGTCGCCGCTTTCGGGAACATCGCCAGCCAGGATCTCGGCGCCGATGCGCACCTCGCCCTGCTGGCTGAACTTGATCGCATTCGCCGCCAGGTTGTTGAGTATCTGCCCCAGGCGCAGGGGATCGCCGAGCAGGGCCTTGCGCCCCAGTTCCCAGGGAAGGTCGATGCGCAGGCTCAGCCCTTTTTCCTCGGCACGGGCGCTGAGCATGGAGTAAACGTTGCCAAACACGGTCGACAGGTGGAGAGGTATCTTTTCCAGGCTCATGCACTCGGCCTCGATTTTCGACAGATCGAGGATGTCATTGAGTATTCCCAGCAGATGCTCGGCCGAAGTGCGCGCCCGCTCGAGCTGCTCTTCGCCGCGTGGATCGCTCATCCGCTTGCGGGCCAGGGCGATCATGCCGAGCACGCCGTTCATCGGCGTCCGCAGCTCGTGGCTCATGTTGGCCAGGAAGGTGCTCTTGGCCCGACTGGCGCGCTCGGCCTCCTCCTTCGCCTGGGCCAGGTCGGCGGTGCGCGCCTCGACCATTTCCAGCAAATGGTTCTGATATTCGAGCAAGCGCGCCTCGGCCAGCTTACGCCCGGAAATATCCTCGACCATCGCGACGCAGTAGTCGACGGCACCATCGGCTTTACGCACGACACTCACTGCCAGCCGAGTGGGGACGGCATGCCCATCGCGATGGATGAAACGTTTATCCATCGCATAACCATTGATTTCACCGGCGAGCAGGCGCCCGAACTGCTCGACATCCGCGGCCAGATCGTCGGGATGCGTCAGCTCGGACCAGGTCATGCGGCAAAGCGCCTCGCGGGTGTAGCCAAAGGATCGACAGAGGGCGTCATTGACTTCGAGCCAGCCCTTTTCCGGGCTGGTAATGGCCATGCCGATCATCGCGTAATCGAAGTAGGCGTGAAAACGCGCTTCCCGCTCGCGGATACCTTCCAGCATCAACACCCGCTCGGTAATGTCGTGACCGATGCCAAGCACGCCCAGCAGATCGCCATTGGCCGCGTACATCGGTGTCTTGGTGGTTTCCAGCAAGACGCGCGCGCCACCATCGGCGTAGGTGACCCATTCTTCGTTGACCGACGGACCGCCGCACTCGACGGCTTCGCGGTCGTGCTGACGGAAGAAATCGGCGAGTTCCCGCTCGACAAAATCGTAGTCGGTATGGCCGACGATATCGGCTTCGCCGGCACCGAAGAAACGCTCGAATTCGGTATTGCAGGCGAGATAAACCCCTTCCGGATCCTTGAGCCAGATCATCGCCGGTGCCGCCTGGATCACGGTCTTGAGAAAGCGCCGCTCGCGCTCCAGCGCCACGGTCCGTTCGGCAACCCGGAGTTCGAGACCGCTCTGCGCCTCGCTGACCTGCTCCGCCATACGGTTGAAGGCCAAGCCCAGTGCCTGGAATTCAGCGCAGGTTTCGGTACCGAGTTCGACCCGCCGGTGCCGTTCGCCCGAGCCGAAGGCATGCGCCGTCTCGGCCATGCGCGCCAGCGGCAAGGTCAAGCGCCTGGCAGCCCCCCAAACGAGAATCAGGCCGACAAGAAGGAAAACACTGCCGACGACGATCAGGGCGCTGCGCACCTCGCCAATTCCTTCCAGCATTTCCTCCTTGCGCTGAAAGTGCACCAGACGCAGGCCCTGCGTGCCATTGATCGGCACATGACGGTAGCTGGCAACCACTTCGCCCAGCGTTTCCAGAGTCTGCGCAAGGCTACCCTCAAAACCATGCGCCACCCCGAGCAGACGCAACACCGCGCCGGCTCCCGGCTGCCCGGCCAGGGTATTGAGCAACACATCACCCGCGCTATCGGCCAGCAACATCTGCCGCTGGCCACCGCGCAAGGGCGAAACGACGGTATCGGCGCTCTGCAACAACTGCTCATGGTTCAACACCGCCAGGATCAGCGCCAGAGGCCGCCCCGGAGGAAGCGCATCCTGCTCCGGGGCGGAAACCCGGCGCAATACCGCCAGCACGCTTCCGTGCCCCTCCGGGTCGGGCAGGAGTCGCACCAGTTCATCGACACCGGGCTCGCTCATGGTGCGCAACAGCTCCTCGGCCAGCGGATGTCGTCCGAGGTAAGCCGCGGCGGTACTGAAACGCACTTTGCCACTCTCCGGGTCGAGCAACTGCACATGCCGGTAATGCCCGGGATAGGCATCGAGCATACCCTCCAGAGCCTCTCCGAGCGCCTTTTCCGCATCCGCTGTCTGCCGCAATAAAGCACGGAGAATGGCGGGGTGCGCGGAAAGCAGCCGCAGATCGCCGCGCCGCTCCTTGAGGCGCGAAACGAGTAAGGCCTGCTGATGATCCGCCCCCTGCTCAAGCAGCAACAGCGCGGCGGTAACATGGCGCTGACGCTCTCCCGCCAGCCCCAGGGCCGGCACGCCGAGGTACCAGGCACTCATCACGGCGGCAATGCTCAGGGTGAAAATGAGGGCAAAATAGCGGCTGATCCGGGCCGAAAACGAGTGAACACGAGAGAGCGCACGCCAGATCATGCTCAGTTCTCGTAATCGAAAACGCTCAGCCGATAACGCCCTGGCTCGGCCATCACCCGCGTCAATCCCTCGTAACGCAGGGCGGACTCAACCACCGACCAGCGCGCCGTTTCCGGCAAACGGCCCTGGCGGACGAGAAAATCGAACTCGCTGCGCAACGGCGGGGTCGTCAGACGCCCCGGAATCACGGGGGCCGAAGGAACATCGAGAATATCCTGGCGCACGATGCGCGCAGCCTGTGCGTCGTCAACCGTGAGCACCTTACCGGAAAAGGCCAGGGCATCGGCCTTCATCCAGCGCACGGCGCGTTCGAGGTTATCCTGCGAACGTCGCATCCAAGCCAGAGCCCGAACAAAGGCGGCAGTCAGTTGCAGCGCCGACTCCGGGCGGCTATCGACGAAACTCTGAGCGAATACCAGGTAATCGCTGGTCAGACCGCGAAAGATGACGCGATTCCGGTGATGAGCGGCCAGGGCGATTGCCGGGGCCGGCTCCCAGCCAGCAAAGGCATCGATCTGCCCGCTGGCCAGGGCATCGGGCATTTCGGTCACTGCCATCGGTAGCAGCCTGACCTGGGTCTCGTCAAGACCGGCCGAACGCAAACCCTGCAACAGGGTGTGATGCGCACTCGAACCTTCGACATAGGCGATGCGTTTTCCCGCCAGTTCGCCAACCTGAGCCATGCCACGTCCGACAATGGCCGTCGATGTCTGCTTGACCAGACCGACAATGAGCGCGCCCCCACCGACCGTTGCCATCAGGGTCGGCATGTCGCCGAGCAGGCCGGCCTCCAGTTGCCGGGAAGCCAGCAGCGGCACGATCGCCGGGCCACGCCAGAAGGGGTGAAACTGCCCGGGAGTGGCAAGTTCGTCGAGTGCCCGCTGCAAGAAGCGATCACGCCGCATCACCGCGCTGATCACCCCGGAAGGAATGCCCAAGGGCTGGATACCGACATCGACGGCGGGAGAATCGGCCAGCGGCAGAGCATCCCCCTCCGCCGCAGGTAAAAAAGTGGGCAGACACAGGGCCAAGCCGCACACGAAGCTGCGCCAGCAAGCCACCGAACCTTGACCACGGCATTTCATCGATCGTCTCCTTCCCGCGAAGCGGAGCGGGCTCTTTTACCCAAACGGCTCCCGATCTTCAATATAGAGCCTCCGGCCGGGTACTGTCGAATAATCGACAATCATCAATGACCGGACAAGCGATTGGCCGGCAAAGAGGCTTGCTCCGCCGCAGCAGCCGCGTTTCAAAGTAAAATCCGCGCCTCGTCGTTTACCGCCCAGCCATGCGCCAACTCACCCTCGACCTCGTGCCCGACAGCCCGCCGACGCTGGATAACTTCGTCGCCGGCAGCAATGCCGAAACCGTCGCGGCGCTGACCGAATGGCTGGCCGGGGTGCGCGCCGATACCTCCTTCGCGCTTTACGGCGAGTCCGGTTGCGGCCGTTCGCACTTGCTCCAGGCCAGCGGCTTCGCCTACGTCGATGCCGCGCTCAACCCCGGCCTGGGCGGCGTTGTCGCTGCCGGCGAGCTGGCCATCGACAACGTCGACCGGCTCGATACCGACGGCCAGGTCGCACTGTTCGCGCTGTTCAACCAGCTCAAGGCCGCCGCCGGCCGGCTGCTCACCGCCGCACCGCAACCGCCGGCGCACCTGGCGCTGCGCGAGGATTTGCGCACCCGCCTCGGCTCCGGCCTGATCTACCGCTTGCAGCCGCTCTCCGACGGCGAAAAGATCGAGGCGCTCAATGCGCTGGCCAGGGAACGAGCGCTGCGCCTGCCAGCCGAGATCAGCAACTACCTGTTGCGCCACGTCAGCCGCGACATGCGCACCCTGGCCATGCTGCTGCTGGCGCTCGACCAGTATTCGCTGGAGCAGAAACGTCCGCTGACCCTGCCGCTGCTGCGCGAACTGCTGCAGCAATACGCGCCCTGAGCGGCTCGCCCCGCAGCCTGCTTTACCGCCTCTTTCATCCTTTTGCCCAGCCGAAACCTCCGACCATGAACCTAGCCCTCTTTGACCTCGACAACACTCTTCTTGCCGGCGACTCCGATTTCGAATGGGCGCAATTCCTGATTTCCCGGGGGGTCGTCGACCGCGAGTTGCAGGAAGCGAAGAACATCGAGTTCTACGAGCACTACAAGGCCGGCACGCTCGACATCTACGCCTTCCTCGAATTCCAGCTGGCGCCGCTGGCACGCCATGAGCGCAGTGAGCTCGACGCTTGGCACCGCGAGTACATGGAACGCCACATCCGCCCGATCGTCACGCCGCAAGCGCGGACGCTGGTACTCGAACACCTGGCCAGCGGCGACCTGTGCGCCATCGTCACCGCGACCAACAGCTTCGTCACCGGCCCGATCGCCCGCGAATTCGGGATCGCCAACCTGATCGGCACAATTCCCGCGGTCGACGTCGGCAGCGGCCGTTTTTCCGGCCAGCCGACCGGCACCCCGTCGTTCCAGGGCGGCAAGATCACCCGCGTCGAGCAGTGGCTGGAAAGCCAGGGCCTGTGGTGGGGCAGCTTCGAGAAAAGCTATTTCTACAGCGACTCGCACAACGACCTGCCGCTGATGCAAAAAGTGACCCATCCGGTGGCCGTCGATCCCGACGACAAACTGCGCGCGCACGCTACCGCCGCGGGCTGGACGACGCTCAGCTTGCGCTGAGTTTCACCGGGTCGCAGACACTCTTCGCCGGCGATTGCGTATAAAGCCCCACGCCTTCCGGTAGAATCCGCAGGTTTTCGCAGTGCAACATTTCCTTTTCCCGTGATCCGCAAACTCATTTCCCGCGTTTTCGGCGGCAAAAAAGCCGCCCCCAGCAAGCACGAACCGGCCGTCATCCCGGTTTCCAGCCACGGCATCACCCGCGACCGCCTCAGTTCGGGCAGCCGCCGCACCTGCGAAACCCTGCAGCAGCACGGCTACAAGGCCTTCGTCGTGGGCGGCGCGGTGCGCGACCTGCTGATCGGCGCCGAGCCCAAGGATTTCGACGTTGCGACCAATGCCACGCCGGAGCAGGTTCGCGCCTGCTTCCGCCGCTCGCGGATCATCGGCCGCCGCTTCCAGATCGTGCATGTGATGATGGGGCAGGAAACCATCGAGGTCACCACCTTCCGCGGCGAGCTCGATGCCAACACCAAAAAGGACGAGCACGGCCGCGTGCTGCACGACAACGTTTTCGGCACCCAGGCCGAAGACGCGGCGCGCCGCGACTTCACCGCCAACGCACTGTATTACGACCCGGCGACCGAGGCGATCATCGACTACCACCACGGCGTCGGCGACCTCAAAGCGAAAACCCTGCGCATGATCGGTGAGCCCAAAGTGCGCTACCGGGAAGACCCGGTGCGCATGCTCCGCGCCGTCCGCCTGGCGGCCAAGCTCGGGCTGCAGATCGACCCGGATGCCAAGCACCCGATCCGCGAAATGACCCGCCTGCTGGAGAACGTACCGCCGGCCCGGCTGTTCGACGAAATGCTCAAGCTGCTGACCTCGGGCCACGCGGTCAAGTGCCTGCGCCAGTTGCGCGACGAAGGCCTGCACCACGGCCTGCTGCCGCTGCTCGACGTGATTCTCGAACAGCCGCTCGGGGAAAAGTTCGTGATGCTGGCGCTGGCCAACACCGATGAGCGGATCCGCAAGGGCAAGGGCAGTTCGCCCGGTTTCCTGTTCGCCACCCTGCTCTGGCACGAAGTGCTGATGCACTGGGAAAAGCTGAAGGCCAAAGGCGAATTGAAGATCCCGGCGCTGTATCAGGCAATGGACCACGTTCTCGACGTCCAGGCGGAAAAGCTCGCGATCACCCGCCGCATCGTCGGCGACATCAAGGAAATCTGGTCGCTGCAGCCACGCTTCGAACAGCGCGCCGGCAAGCGTCCCTATGCCCTGCTCGAACAGCCGCGCTTCCGCGCCGCTTACGACTTCCTGGTGCTGCGCGCCCAGGCCGGCGAGATCGAAATGGAAATCGCCGACTGGTGGACGCGCTTCCAGCGCGTCGACTTCGAGCAGCGGGGCGAAATGCTGCTGCCGGAAGCCGCCGGCGACAAGAAGAAGCGCCGTCGGCGCAAGAAAAAGCCGGGCAATGAAATATCGGCCGGGAACGACGTTGACCGTAGCAGCGGCGAGTAAAGCCGGGACACCCGCGCAGGAATCCGTCATGGCAATAGCCTATCTTGCCCTCGGCGCCAACCTCGGCGACCCGGTGGCCACGGTCGACGCCGCTTTCGCGGCAATTTCCCGACTGCCGCACAGCCAGCTGCAAGCCCGCTCGGCGCTCTACCGTACCGCGCCGGTCGGGATCGCCGAGCAGCCCGAATTCATCAACGCTGCCGCCCGCATCGAAACTGCGCTGGCGCCGGAGGCGCTGCTCGACGCGCTACTCGCGATCGAGCAGGACTTCGGCCGCGTCCGCAGCCTGCGCAACGGCCCGCGCACCCTCGACCTCGACATCCTGCTCTACGCCGACCTGGTGCTGGATACGCCACGCCTGCAGTTGCCGCACCCGCGCCTGCACCTGCGCGCCTTCGTCCTGCAGCCGCTGGCCGACGTCGTCCCCGCCGCCGATTTCCCGCTGCCCGGCCGCGGCAGCCTCGCCGCCTGGCTGCCGGCGGTCGCCAATCAGGGCATCGTCCGCCTCTGACCGTCAGGACTCAGCAATGACCAGCGTCCTCACCGGACTCCCCGTCCTTTGGCAAACCGTGATCCTGCTCGCCTTGTCGAATGTCTTCATGACTTTCGCCTGGTACTCGCACCTCAAGCACCTCAACGAGAAGCCGTGGTGGATCGCCGCGCTGCTATCGTGGGGCATTGCGCTCTTCGAATACCTGCTGCAGGTCCCGGCCAATCGGATCGGCAACAGCGAACTGAGCCTCGCCCAGTTGAAGATCCTGCAGGAGGCGATCACCCTGGTGGTGTTCGTGCCTTTCGTCGTTTTCTATATGGATCAACCGCTGAAGCTTGACTATCTGTGGGCGGCTCTGTGTATCCTAGGCGCCGTCTATTTCGTTTTCCGCAGCTGAAGTCCACGCAGTCAACGTCCGTCGCGGCAACGCCGCACCTAACCTTCACTCCTACTTTCGACTCAGGATGTCCGCACAAACCATTACCCGCCGCCTGACCCAGGCCGACCTCGCCAAGCTGTACCAGGATGGCGAAAAGGTCGTGATGTTTACCGCCTACGACGCGAGTTTCGCGCGTCTGCTCGATGGCGCCGGCGTCGAATCACTGCTCATCGGCGATTCGCTGGGCAACGTGATCCAGGGCCACGACACCACCCTGCCGGTGACCGTCGCCGACATCGCCTACCATACCGCCGCCGTCAAGCGCGGCTCGGAACGCGCTTTCATCATCGCCGACATGCCTTTCGGCAGCTATCAGGAAACGCCCGAGCAGGCCTTCCGCAACGCCGTCACGCTGATGGCCGCCGGCGCCCAGATGGTCAAGCTCGAAGGCGGCCGGGAGATGGCCGAAACCGTACGCTTCCTCGTCCAGCGCGGGATTCCGGTCTGCGGCCACGTCGGCCTGACGCCGCAGTCGGTGCATGTGCTCGGCGGCTACAAGGTCCAGGGCAAGGGCGACGCCGCCGCCCAGCGCCTGAAGGACGACGCGCTGGCCCTGCAGCAGGCCGGGGCGACGATGATCGTGCTCGAAGCGATCCCGGCGGTCCTCGCCGCCGAAGTCACCGCCCAGCTCGACATCATCACCATCGGCATCGGCGCCGGCAAGGACTGCTCCGGCCAGGTCCTGGTCGTGCATGACGCCTTCGATATTCCGCCGGGCAAGAAAGCCAAGTTCGTGCGCAACTTCATGGCCGGCGCCAGTTCGCTCGACGACGCCGCCCGCCGCGCCGTTGCCGCGGTCAAGGATGCCAGTTACCCCGGTCCGGAACACACGTACTCAGCCTGACGACCCACCGGGCAGCAGCCAGGACGAGTACCAAGCACTCGCCGCCGTGCGCCCGGCCCCTCACTCCCGAACCTCCATGCACATCCATTCCCGCATCGTCGACCTGCGTGCCGCCTTGGCAGCGCGCGGCCGCATCGTTTTCGTGCCGACCATGGGCAACCTGCACGCCGGCCACATCAGCCTGATGGAACAGGCACGCGCGCACGGCGATACCGTGGTCGCCTCGATTTTCGTCAATCGCCTGCAATTCGGCCCCAACGAAGACTTCGACCAGTATCCGCGCACCTTCGAAGCCGATTGCGCCAAGCTCACCGCCGCCGGCGTCGACGTACTGTTCGCACCGACCGAAGCCGACCTCTACCCCGAGCCGCAGGAATACCACGTCGAGCCGCCGGGCATCCAGAACATCCTCGACGGCGAATTCCGCCCCGGTCATTTCCGCGGTGTCGCCACCGTCGTCACCAAGCTGTTCAACTGCGTGCAGCCGCAAGTCGCGCTGTTCGGCAAGAAGGATTACCAGCAGTTGATGGTGATCCGCAACATGACCCGGCAACTCGCGCTGCCGATCGAGATCATCGGCGGCGAAACGGTGCGCGGCGAGGACGGCCTCGCCCTGTCCTCGCGCAACGGCTACCTGTCGCCCGCTGAACGCGCCGAAGCGCCGCGGCTCTACCGCCTGCTGCAGGACATCCGCAGTGCCGTGCAGGCAGGCAACCGCGACTACGCCGGACTGGAACGCAAGGCCCTCGCCGAACTCGCCGCAGCCGGCTGGAAAAGCGATTATGTTGCGGTGCGACAACAGTCCGACCTGGCCCCGCCGAAGTCGGCAAACGCCCCGCTGGTGGTGCTTGCCGCAAGTCGCCTGGGAAGCACCCGGCTCATTGATAACATTGAGATTTGAGCTGCGCACAAATTCATAATTACACCCGTTGACAGAGGGGCGATTGCCGTTACAATGCGCTTCCCCAACCTTCCTTAACCATGGATGAGTGATAGCCATGCAGAGAACAATGCTGAAATCCAAGCTGCATCGCGTGACCACGACGCACGCCGATCTGCACTACGAGGGTTCCTGCGCCATCGATGAGGATCTGCTGGACGCAGCCAACATCAAGGAATACGAACAGATCGATATCTGGAACGTGAACAACGGCGAACGGTTCACCACCTACGCGATTCGCGCCGAACGCGGTTCGGGCGTGATCTCGGTCAACGGTTCGGCCGCCCGCCGCGCCGCCCCGGGCGACATCCTGATCATCGCCACCTTCGCGATCTACAACGACCTCGAAATCGCCAAGTACGAACCGGACCTGATCTACGTCGATTCGCAGAATCGCATCGCCCGGCGCGGGCACAAGATCCCGGTACAAGCCGCCGAAGCCGCCTGAAGGGCATACGGCAACACAACCCGCACCATCCACGGTCAACCTGACCACCATGAAAAAACCGCCTGACGGCGGTTTTTTCATTTCGGAAAGCGGAAACTCTCCGACTAGCGCGCAGCCGGAAGGCAACACCTGCCGACGCGCAGCGCCTGTGTGCTTCACTCAAGTGCCAGCAAGCTCCTTGGTCTTGCGCGGACGCAGATTGCGCTTGCGTGTCGACACCGCCGGCTCCGCCGCAATGACCTCGCCCGCCGCCTCGACAACCGGGGGGGAAGCACTCGCTGCCAGTCCGGCAATTTCGGATTCAGCTTCGCTGCCCGCCTTTTTCCGCCCTCGCGAACGCCGAGGCGAAGCCGGTGGCGACAAAACCGGAGCATCGGCCGTCGCACCATCATCAAGCGCACCCAGCCCGGCCTCCTTCTCACTCCCGGCATCCTTGTCCGCCGCCTTGCCTCGCCGCTCCCGCGCTTCGCCGGTTTGCTTTCCGGCCTTTTCCTTGCGCGCCGGCTTGCGCGTACGCCGGGGTTTTTCCACAACATCGAGGCTTACGGCGGAAAGCCCGGCATCCCTTCCCCCCCCCTCCTCTCCGAACATTTCCGGGATTGCCACCTCACCGGACGACGGCCCGGCGGGCGGTGCAAAAAAGGGCATCGACCCGGCCCTTTGTTCCCCATCGCTTTCCTCCACCAGTGCCGACCCCGTTTTTGGCTCATTTTCCATGTCGACCGTGGACAGAGGGTTTTCCACCGGCGAGACCTCGCCCTTACGCCCGCGTGCCCGCCCACGTCGACGCCCCGACCCCTCGGCGGAAGGCTCGGTCAGCGGCTCGGCGGAGAGCAATGGAGCCGCGCCCATCGCAGCGACCTCCTCGGCCTCGCTCTCGCTGTCCAGCGGCCGCGCTTGCGCCCGCGTCACATAATTGCCCGATTTTTCATCGCGTCCGACGCTGAGCAAGCCGCGCTGCGCTGCCTCTTCGAGCAAGTTGCCGAAAGTACGGAAACCAAAATAGCTTTCGTTGAAACCCGGATTGCGCCGCTTGATTACTTCCTTGAGCACCGAGGCCCAGATCCGCTCGTTTTCACCCCGGTCGGCAACCATGTCGGCAAAAGTCATGGCCGCCAATTCGACCGCGCGGGTCTTGCGTTCCTCGAGCTTCTCGCGCCGCTTCTGCTCTTCCTCGGGGCTGCGCTTGCCCTGCTCGCGCTCGCGCCGGGCGCCGCCGCCGCGCTGCGCCTCGCGCTCGCGCACCAGATCGTCGTAATAGATGAACTCGTCGCAATTGGTGACCAGCAGGTCGGAACACGACTGCTTGACGCCAACGCCGATCACTCTTTTTGCGTTTTCGCGCAGTTTGGAAACCAGCGGCGAGAAATCGGAATCGCCGGAAATGATCACGAAGGTATCGACGTGCGCCTTGGTGTAGCAAAGATCGAGCGCATCGACAACCATGCGGATGTCCGCCGAGTTCTTGCCCGACTGGCGGACGTGCGGGATTTCGATCAGCTCGAAATTAGCCTCGTGCATCGCGGCCTTGAAGCCCTTGTAACGCTCCCAGTCGCAATACGCTTTCTTGACGACGATGCTGCCCTTGGCCAGCAAACGCTCAAGTACCGGCTTGATATCGAATTTTTCATATTGGGCATCGCGCACACCGAGGGCGATGTTCTCGAAATCACAAAATAACGCCATGCTGGCGGTGTCGTTGGCTGCTGCCATATTTACAACCCTTCCCTGGAAGAGCGCGCAGTATACCGCGTCCCCACCCCGGCCTCGCCCAAGCCGAGCATCCGGCAAACGCCCCTCCGTCCCCTCTCCCTCTTTCGCCTTAGCAACGGGCATGCCCGACAAGCCTCCGGTCAGCCCTGGCAAAAGATCGGCGAAATAGATCAAAAATCGATTAATTTCGTCGATCAATAAGCCAAACCGGGGTAATGTCGCCTAACTCCAACAGAACAGCATTTTCCGCAAATCAGCTTTTTTCCTCATTTGCGCATCGCATTTTTAGCGGATATCAAAGCCGCTCCGCCGGTCGCCTACTACCATCGGCCGGCCAAACATATATTCCGAAAGGGGGAAAATCCATGAGTGGCGCTTTCACCAAATCGATGGCGCGGAACATTTTTTACGGAGGAACGGTCTTCTTCTTCCTGTTGTTCCTAGCGCTGTCATTCGACACCCA
The DNA here is from genome assembly GCF_023150235.1 of Azonexus sp. Lineage (GTDB taxonomy): Bacteria > Pseudomonadota > Gammaproteobacteria > Burkholderiales > Rhodocyclaceae > Azonexus. The sequence goes on along the minus strand of NZ_JAKLLH010000007.1, from coordinate 12,515 downwards.
TTCGCAACTACCCAAGCGGGACATGCGGGCCAACATCACGCCGCAAGTCGCCATGGGCAAGAAGCTGTGGGAAGAGTACAACTGTATCGGTTGCCACACCCTGATGGGTGAGGGCGCCTACTTCGCACCCGAACTGGGCAACGTCGTTGTCCGTTACGGCGAAGAGGGCGTCAAGGCCTTTATCAAGGCCCGTCCGAAAGAAGGCATCCCGGGTCGTCGCAGCATGCCGCAGTTCAACTTCACCGACGAGCAGCTGGACGCCATCGCGGCTTTCCTGAAGCACGTCAATTCGATCAACGATGCCAACTGGCCGCCCAACGACCAAGGCTGATCGAGAGGAGAAACTGAAGATGCAATTCAAATCGCAAGCGGTTGCGAAACCCTACTTCATCGCTGCCATCGGCCTTTTCGTCGGGCAGATCCTGTTCGGCCTGATCCTGGGCCTGCAGTACGTGATCGGTGACTTCCTGTTCCCGGCCATTCCGTTCAACGTGGCCCGCATGGTCCACACCAACCTGCTGATCGTGTGGCTGCTGTTCGGCTTCATGGGCGGCGCCTACTACATGATTCCGGAAGAATCAGAAACCGAACTCTTCAGTCCGAAACTGGCACTGGCGATGTTCTGGATCTTCCTGGTCGCGGGCGCCCTGACCATCGTCGGCTATCTGACGGTTCCGTATGCCACCCTGGCACACATGACCGGCAACAACATCGTCGAGACGATGGGTCGCGAGTTTCTCGAGCAGCCGCTGATCACCAAGGTCGGCATCGTCATCGTCGCTCTCGCCTTCCTGTTCAACATCACGATGACCGTGCTGAAGGGCAAGAAGACCTCGATCTCGACCGTGCTGCTGATCGGTCTGTGGGGTCTGGCCGTCTTCTTCCTGTTCGCTTTCTACAACCCGGTGAACGTCGTTCTCGACAAGTTCTTCTGGTGGTGGACGGTGCACCTCTGGGTTGAAGGCGTATGGGAATTGATCCTCGGTGCCTTCCTGGCCTTCGTGCTGATCAAGACCACCGGTGTTGACCGTGAAGTGATCGAAAAGTGGCTGTACGTCATCGTCACCCTGACGCTGATCTCCGGCATCATCGGTACGGGTCACCACTACTTCTGGATCGGTACGCCGGAATACTGGCAGTGGTGGGGTTCCATCTTCTCCGCTCTGGAGCCGATTCCCTTCTTCGGCATGACCGTCTTTGCTTTCAACATGGTCAACCGTCGCCGTCGCGAGCATCCGAACAAGGCTGCCGTGCTGTGGGCACTCGGTACGGGCGTCATGGCTTTCCTGGGCGCTGGCGTCTGGGGCTTCCTGCACACCCTGGCACCGGTCAACTACTACACCCACGGTACGCAGATCACCGCAGCCCACGGTCACATGGCGTTCTACGGCGCCTACGCCATGGTCAACCTGATGATGATCTCCTACGCCATGCCAATCCTGCGCGGACGTGCTGCCAACAGCAACAAGTCCCAGGTTCTGGAAATGTGGTCGTTCTGGCTGATGACGGTTTCCATCGTCTTCATCACCCTGTTCCTGACCGCTGCCGGCATCCTCCAAGTCTGGCTGCAGCGCGCTTCCGACGCTCCGCTGCCGTTCATGGTCGCTCAGGACAAGATTGCACTGTTCTACTGGATGCGTGAGTGGACCGGCGTGGTCTTCCTGATTGGCCTGCTCATGTACATCGCCAGCTTCTTCGTTGGCGGCGAGGAGAAGGAAGCAGCCTGACGGCGCGCTTCGGCTCCCGCAACACGGAACGCGGTACTTCGGTACCGCGTTTTTTTTGTTTCATCGCACCTTACCCGCAGCATCGGCCATTCACACCCAGGGTCTCGAATTATCCACCTGGCACTTTTCGGCACTTTCCGGGTTATTATGGGAGGATAATCAATTCCATCCGACCCAATGCCCACCCGCCTTTTTCCACTTCTGCTCCTGTTATTGAATGCCGCCGCGCAGGCGGACCCGGCCATTCCCGGTGAACTGCAGTTGAACGGCTTCGGCAGCATCGGCATGACGCGCTCGAGCAACCGCAATGCCGCCTTCGTTCGCGATCTGAATCAACCCAAAGGCACCCAGGGCCAATGGCGCAGCGAAACCGACAGCCTCTTTGGCCTGCAGGCGAGCTGGCAAATCAGCCAGCAACTGGCTCTGGTCGCCCAAGGGATCAGTCGTTACCACTTCGGCAACAGCTACGCCCCCGAATTGATGTCGGCCTTTGTCCGCTACGAACCCAGGCCTTTTGGCAGCCTCCGTGTCGGCCGCATGCCGACGGATTTCTATCTCTATTCCGACTCCCGTCACGTCGGTTACAGCTACCTGACGGTGCGCCCCTCGACCGATTTTTTTGGCGTATTGCCTTTCTCGCATCTCGATGGCGCCGACCTCCAGCTTGCCCATCCCTTCGGCAACAGCCTGCTGCGCGGCAAACTCTACTGGGGAAAGCTCGACGAAGACCTGCCATTGGCCGATCGCCGCTGGCAGCTCGCCGGTTCCCGCCTTGCCGGCGGCAACCTGAGCCTGCAGCACGGTCCCTGGACCGTCCGCCTGAGCAGCACGATTCTGCATTTCCAGCACAATCTGCCGATCGCCGAAGTGAGTGACGCACTGCGCCAGTTGGCTCCCGGCCTCCCTGCCGCCGGCGAAACAGCCCGCCGTCTCGACGTCGCCGGCTCGAACAGCCGCTTTCATTCCCTCGGCGCGGTATACGACGAAGGTCCGCTACAACTTCAGGCCATGCTGAGCCATGCCAGCCACTCGACCGCGGCCTTCCAGGACTGGCGAGCTGCCTACATCCTGGCCGGCTACCGTCGCGGCAATCTGACGCCCTTCGTCGGTTATTCCTGGATCCGCTCGCGCTCCCGCGAACTCGACACCGGCATTCCCCGGGGTATTTCGCCAGACCTCGACCGTCTCAACGCCGGCATTGCCGGCATCCTGGCCGACAGTCACAGCGAGCAGCAAACCACTACACTGGGTCTGCGCTGGGATCTGGCCAGCCAGTTCGCGCTCAAGATCCAGCACGACATCATCCGGGGCCAACCCGGCTCGCTCTTTCCCTATCGCAATGAAAACCAGGCCTGGAACGGCAGGACGCGGGTTTCCAGCATCGTTCTCGATTTCATTTTCTGACCATGCCGCGCCTGCACGCACTGCCCTTGCTGCTGCTCCTCGCACTCTCCGCCGCCCACGCCGAGATGGTGGTTGCCGTGCGCGCAGACAGCGAAATCGGCCCCCTGAACAAGACCGAGCTGACCCATATCTTCCTTGGCCGCTACCGGCAATTGGCCAGCGGTCAGCAGGCCGAACCCCTGGATCTGCCGGTCGCATCGCCCGAGCATGCCGCCTTTTACGAAGCCCTGCTGAACAAGACCAGCGCCGAGATTCGCGCTTACTGGGCGCGCCTGGTATTTACCGGGCGCGTGGCGCCCCCCCGAACCGTGGACAATAGCGAGCGCCTGCAGGAGCAATTACTCGCCAACCCGCGCGCGCTCGGCTATCTGGAACGTACCAAGCTGGACCGGCGCTTGCGTGTGGTCTTCGAGTTCGGCGAGCGATGAAATCGTCCCCGCCGCTCTGGCAGCGCAGCCTGCTCTACCGCACTGTTGCCAGCATCGTGGCGATGACCCTGCTGGTCGGCGGACTCCTGGTAGCCGGACTCTCGGTCCTGGTCAAGCAAAAAGCCGAATCGGAGGCCTATCGCCGCCTGGGCGAATTGATCGACACGGTTGAAAGCACTGTCCGCATCGCCTGCTTCGTCAAGGATGAACAACTCGCCGCCGAACTTGCGCGCGGCTTGCTGCGAACGCAGGAAATCAGCGCCGTAAGAATCAGCGAAGAGCAAAAATCCCTGGCCTATCTCGAGCGTTCCCCTCCCGCCGCTGCCCCGCTCGAGCGCCAGATCAGCTCCCCCTTCAACGAACAGGAGCGAGTCGGCAGCATCGTTCTTTATCCGGATCAGACCTTGATCGAGGAGCGGATCATCACCTCGACCGTCTACATCGCCTCGCAGTTCGCCCTTTTGATCGCCGCCGTCGCCGCCGCGCTGACCCTCACCGTCTACCGCCTGGTCATCCGTCCCATCGCCCGCCTCTCGCATGGCCTGCACGAACTGGATGCCGAATCCGGCGCCCGCCTTTACCCACCGCTCAGCCACGAGCACAATCTTCTCGGCACCCTCACCGCCGACATCAATGCACTGACGGCCCGCCTGGTGACCAGTCTCCACGACGAGCAGGCCCTGCACCGCCAGCAGGAAATCGACGAACGCAAATACCGGGGAATTTTCGAGAACGCCGAATCAGGGATCTTCGTCGCCGACGGGAAGTGCCGGATGACATCCTACAATCGCTCCCTGGCGCGCCAGCTCGGCCTGCCGCCAGCCGGCGACGGCAACGAAACCCTGGCCCTGAGCGACCTGCCCTGGGCCGACCGTGGCCTCCTGCCCCGACTGACGGCACGCTGCCTGGATGAAAACATCCATGCCAACGACGACTTCGAGCTGATGCACCCCGAGTACGGCTGGCGCTGGCTCAATTTTTCCCTGACGCCGGTCGGGCCGGATCTGGTCCAGGGCATCGTCAGCGACGTCACCGACCGCCGCGATGCGGAAACCCGTGCCCGCCGCCTGGCGATTACCGACCCGCTGACCGGACTCCCCAACCGTGGCGGCTTCGAGCAGCAGATCAAGCTGACGCTAGGCACCCGCCCGGAGGAGGAATTCGCATTACTCCTCCTCGACCTCGACGGTTTTCGCCAAATCAACGATGCGCTCGGTTTCAATGTCGGGGACCAGGTGCTGGTCGGCATGGCGGCACGCCTGCTTGCCGCCCTCAAAAGCGAGGACACGGTCGCCCGCCTCGGTGGCGACGATTTCGCCATTCTGCTCCCCGGCGTTTCGAGCAGCATCTCGGCCGGCAAGCTGGCCCAGCGGCTGAAAAAAGCCATTTCCGAACCGGTACGTCTGGAAAACCGCGAGCATGGCCTGCGCGCCAGCATCGGCCTGGCCCGTTACCCGGCCGACGGCAGCACCCTGCCCGAACTCTTGCGCCACGCCGAACTCGCACTGGCCTGCGCCCAAAGCGACGGCGGCAATACCTGGCGAATTTTCGAGCCGTCGATGGCCGAGGCGGTCGAGTTGCGGCAACAACTCTCCAGCGACTTGCTCGGCGCCAGCGCGCGCGACGAACTGCGCCTGCATTACCAGCCGATCATCGATCTGAGGAACCATCGTGTCAGTAGCGCCGAATGCCTGCTGCGCTGGCAGCATCCCACGCTCGGCATGATCGCACCGGATCGTTTCATCCCGCTGGCGGAAGAAACCGGGCTGATCGAGGAAATCGGCCTCTGGTGCCTGGAAACCGCCTGCCGCCAGCTCGCGGCCTGGGATGCACGCGGCCTGGGGCTGAATCTCACGGTCAACGTCTCGGCACGGCAAATTCCCTCCGGCCTGCCCCCGGAAACCGTGCTCCGGCTCCTCGCCCGCCACGGGCTTCCTCCGTCGCGCATCGGGCTGGAAATCACGGAAAGCACCCTGATCGGCGACCGGCGTGCGGTTGAAGCCTGGCTCGAGGCGCTACGCGGTGCCGGTTGCTGGATTTACCTCGACGACTTCGGCACCGGCTATTCCTCCCTCTCCTATCTCAAATCCTTGCAGCTCGACACGCTGAAAATCGACAAGGCCTTCGTCCGCGATCTCAACGAAGCCTCGCATGACCGGGTGATGGTCGAGGCCGTCACCATGATGGCCGACAGCCTGCAGCTTTCCGTCGTTGCCGAAGGCATCGAAACCCAGGAACAGCTGCAGCTGCTGCGTCGCATGGGCTGCCGCTACGGCCAGGGCTACCTGTTCTCACGACCGGTACCGGCGGAACAATTACCCGAGGCGGTGGCGCGGATCGATGCACTGGCCAGCAGGACGACGATTTAGGCCAGATCAAGTTGGTCTGACGGGTGGATCATTAAGATGCGCCCATGTCCGAAGAAAATATCCTCCCTTCCCCAACGGAACCCGCCCGCCGCCTTCCCGGCGACCTTGCGATCTGGTTTTTCATCCTCGCCGAGTTGCTGGCCTTTTCCGTCTTCTTCTCGGCTTACGCCTTTGCCCGCACCCATCACGTCGAGGAATTCAACCTCTACCAGCAGACACTGAATCTCACTGCCGGCGGGATCAACACCGTCCTGCTGATTACCGGTTCGTGGTTCGTTGCGCTCGCCGTGCAGGCCGCGCATCGTGACGACAAGGCCGCAATCAGCCGCCACCTGGCCCTGGGCTGGCTCTGCGGTGCCGGTTTCCTCGGCGTCAAATGCTACGAATACGCAGACAAGTTCGGTGCCGGCATCACCCTGTCGACCAATACTTTCTACATGTTCTACATCTCACTGACCTTCTTCCACTTCATGCACGTCATCCTCGGCATGGTGATTCTCAGCGTTTTGTGGAAGCAGTCACGCAAAGGCGTTTATGGCGCACATGACGCGAACGGCCTGGAGAGTGGTGCCGCTTACTGGCACATGGTCGATCTGCTGTGGATCGTACTCTTCCCCCTGGTTTATGTGATGCGCTGATACCCATGTCCACGATGCCTACCTCGCAACATTCTTTCCTCGCCAATCCCGTCCATCGCGCCTGGCTGGTACTACTCGCCGCCACCGCCCTGACCTGGTATCTCGGCGAAACCGGCGCCGCCGGCACCGGCGCGATCATCGCCATGCTGCTGATCGCCTTCGTCAAGGGCCGGCTGGTGATCCTCGATTTCATGGAACTGCGGCACGCACCCCGGCTCTGGCGCATTCTGCTCGAAGGCTGGATGCTGCTGGTGGGCGGGTTGATCCTGCTCGCCTACTGGCTGTCGCTGAAGTAGTCCGCCCCTTTTTGCCTTTTTTTCGCGTTGACCGTAAAAATCCATGTCCGACCACTCCCTGCCCTTCTACGAACCCTCCGGTAACGAAATCGCACTGTTCGAGCACGCCTACCGCGAGCACCTGCCGCTGCTGATCAAGGGCCCGACCGGCTGCGGCAAGACCCGCTTCGTCGCGCACATGGCAGCCCGTCTCAAGCTGCCGTTGTACACCGTCGCCTGCCATGACGACCTGACCGCCGCCGACCTGGTCGGCCGCCACCTGATCTCCGGCAGCGGCACCTACTGGACCGACGGTCCGCTGACCCGCGCCGTGCGCGAAGGCGGCATCTGCTACCTCGACGAAGTGGTCGAAGCGCGCAAGGACACCACCGTCGTCCTCCACCCGCTGGCCGACGACCGCCGCATCCTGCCGATCGACCGCACCGGCGAGACGCTCGAGGCGCCGCCCAACTTCATGCTGGTCGTCTCCTACAACCCCGGCTACCAGAACCTGCTCAAAGGCCTCAAGCCCTCGACCCGCCAGCGTTTCGTCTCGCTGCGCTTCGACTTCCCGTCGGCCGAGCGCGAAACCTCGATCCTGATCGGCGAAACCGGCTGCGACGGCGACCTCGCCAAGCGCCTGATCGGCATCGCCCGCGCCTTCCGCGCGCTCAAGGACCGCGATCTCGAAGAAGTGGTCAGCACCCGCCTGCTGGTCTATGCGGCCACCCTGATCAAGTCGGGAATGGACGTTTCGGTCGCCTGCCGCGCCGCGCTGGTCGAGAGCCTGACCGACGACGAGGAAACAGTCGAAGCCCTGATGGAAATCGTCAACGCCACTTTCGGCCGTTGAGCGCGCAAACATGAGCAGCGAAGACGATTTCGGCATTCCGGAAGAAAAACTCGGCCAAGGTCTGGCCGTCGTTGCCGAAACGCTCTTCCTGCTCAACCTGTTGGTCATCCCCGGACTGGCCTTCATCATTCTCGCCCTGCTCTGGTTCCGACTGGAAAAGGAGGCGCCGCCGCTCGCCCGCCAGCACCTCAGGCAAGCGACGTGGGTCAGCTTCTGGGGCGGTCTGCTCATCGTCGTCTTCTCCGGCATCATCCTCCTTGCCGGTGGGCTGCAATCCGAATGGACCTGGGTTGCCCTCATCCTCTATTTCACCTGCATCCATTCGACCCTGGTCCTGTTCGGCATGTACGCACTGATCAAGGCGCTCAACGGCCAGGTCTGGCGCTATCCCCTGATCGGCCCCACGGTCGACGGCGAAAAAACACCAAAATGAACAAGCCGTCGCTGCAACGCGCCCGGGTGCTGGCGCAGATTGCCTTCTTTGCCCTGTTTACCCTGACCCCGGTCTTCGATCTCTTTCGTTACGACCTGGTCGCCGGCCATGCCTGGTTCCTGACCTACCCCTGGCATCTCGGCATCGACGAACTGATTGCCGGCACTGCACATCCGCTTGCCGCTGCCGGCAACATCGTTCTTTTCCTCTTCCTGCCGGTGCTCGGCACGCTGGCCCTGATCATCCTGGTCGCCTGGAAGTGGGGTCGTCTTTACTGCGGCTGGCTATGTCCACATTTTTCAGTCGTCGAAACCATCAACCGGCTGATGCTGTTCGCCACCGGCAAGCACTCGCTGTGGGACAAAAAGAGCACCCCGCCCTGGGAACCCGACGGTACGCCGGCACCGCGCAGCCGGCTCTACTGGTTCGCCGTCGTTCCCGCCGCCGTAGCCTTCGCCTTCGCCTGGGCCGTCGTCGGACTCACTTACCTGATGCCCCCGCTGCACGTCTATGCCGGCCTCCTCAATGGCGAACTGACCCGCGGCGAGATCATTTTCCTGATCGCGGCCACTACCGTGCTCAGTCTCGAATTCCTTTTCGCCCGCCACCTCTTCTGCCGCTACGCCTGTGCCATCGGCCTCTTCCAGAGCTTTGCCTGGATCGCCAACAAGAATGCGATGGTCGTCGGCTGCGACCGCGAACGGCTGAGCGAATGCGCCGATTGCCTCGACGGCCACGGCCCGGCCTGCGATGCCGTCTGCCCGATGCGCCTCAAGCCACGCAACGTCAAACGCTGGATGTTCGCCTGCACCCAATGCGCACAGTGCATCTCCGCCTGCACCACGGTCAATCGCGACAAGCCGCAAGGCCAGTTGCTGCGCTGGGTGGCCGATAGCGACGCCCGCAAGCACGAAGCCGGCTTCTCGATCCTGGTCAAAACCGAGGGGCAAGAAGCCGGCGACAAACATGGAAAAGCGCCCCCCCAGGCCTGAACGCCCCCACCATCACTCCCCCTGCGAGTCACCATGGAAGAATTCATCGGCAAACTCTGGCACAACTGGGTCACCAAGGCTGCCGGAGGCCATTACCCGCAAGCAGCGGTCAAGCTGGTCGAAGTCGAAAAAACCGCCGGCATCCTGTTCCGTGCTTTTGGCGGCGACCCCGGCCTCAATGTAGCCGCCGCCACCCTCGATGCCCACGGCGCCCGTCGTCACTGGCTGCAACGCCTGGCCGGGAGCGGCGAGAAAGCGGCGCAAGCCCGGCGCGATGCCGAGACGCTGCGCCTGCCGCCGGAAATTGCCGCTTTTCCCGACAAGGCGCTCAACCGCGATCTCTACCTCTGGCTGGCCGCGCTGGCTGCCTGCGACGTCTCGCCCCGGCGCGGCTGGCTGATCCGCAACCAGCACGCCACGCTTGCCGCCCTCGAACGCTACCCCGGCCTCGTACCGCGCTACCGGCGCCTGGTAGCGGCCCACATCGCCTGCCGCATGCTCCCCGATAAAATGCTGCCCGACGAAGCGGCACAGGAAAATGCCCTGCGCGCGGCACTGAACGAACCGGGTTCGGTCGCCGGCCTGCCACCTCTGACCTCGCTCAAATCGCATCCACCGCAACCGGTCGTGCTCTGGCTGATTGCCGCCGATGAGCCGGCCGTGGCAACGCTGGGTAAAGACCCGGACGAACAGCTACCGACCGAAGGTAGCAGCCAGACCGACGCCAGCAAGGAGGCACACAAGGCCGAACAGGTGGAAAAGCCGGACAACAAGACACCGGTACTGGCCATGTTCCGGGCCGAAAGCCTGCCGACCTGGGCTGAATACGTGCGCGTGAACCGTGCCTTCGACGAGGATGAGAATCTGGACGCACAGAATGCCGCCCGCGACCTTGAGCGCTTGTCGCTGATGCGTGATGGCGACGCCGGCAAATCGCGAGTCAAATTCGATCTCGACCTGCCCTCGGCGGCCGAGGACGACACCCCGATCGGCCCCGGCATCGCCCTGCCGGAATGGGATTACCGCAAGGAATTGATGCAGGAAAAACACTGCCTGCTGATCCCGATGCAGGCACAGGATGCCGAAGCCGCGCCACTCCCCGGCCCGCTGGTGGCAACCGCGAAAAAACTGCGCGGCCAGTTCGCCGCACTGGCGCCGCAACGTCGTTGGCTGAAGGCGCAGGCCGACGGCCCGGAACTCGACCTCGACAACTGCGTGCGCAATCAGGCCGACCGTCTCTGCGGCCATACGCCGGAAACCGGCGGCTACCTGGCGCAGGCCCGTTGCGAGCGCGACCTCGCCTGCCTGCTGCTCGCCGACCTGTCGATGTCCACCGATGCACCGATCTCCGACACGCATCGCATCATCGACGTCATCCGCGATTCGCTACTCCTCTTTTCCGAAGCCTTGACCGCCACCGGCGACCGTTTCGGCATCTACGGCTTCTCGTCGCTGCGTCGACAGAATGTCCGCTTCCATCTGCTCAAGGATTTTCAGCAACGCTACGACGCCGCCGCTCGCGGCCGTATCCTGGCCATCAAACCGGGGTTCTACACGCGCATGGGTGCCGCCTTGCGGCAGGCGGCGGGCATCCTCGCCGAGCAAGCCGCAAGCCGCCGCCTGCTCCTGATCCTGACCGACGGCAAACCGAACGACCTCGATCTCTACGACTCCCGCTACGGCATCGAGGATACGCGAATGGCCGTGCACGAAGCCCGACGCCTGGGTCTGATGCCCTTCTGCGTCACCATCGACCGCGAGGCGGGCTCCTATCTACCCTATCTTTTCGGCCCGGCCGGCTTTTGCGTCATCCGCAAACCTGAAGAACTGCCACAACGTCTCCCCTTGCTCTATGCCCAGCTCACTCGTCAGTAATCCACGCCACAAGCAGGGTTGCCACCTCTCCGGTCGAGTGCGAAGATACCCCCCTTCGGATTAATCAGCCCGTCCATGCCGAATTCACAACCGATCAATATCGAAGCTCTCCTCGCCAACATTCCCCTCTTCAACGGTCTGGCACCGGATGAAATCGCCCGCATCGCCCGGGGAACGCGCGAGGTCAACGCCGGCAAGGGTGAAATCCTCTTTCACAAGGGCGATCCCTGCAACGGTTTCCATCTCATCGTTTATGGTCAGATCAAGCTCGCCTTCACCTCGTCGCAGGGGACCGAGAAGGTAGTCGAAATCCTCAGCCAGGGACACAGCTTTGGCGAGGCGGTGATGTTCATGGACAAGCCCTACATCGTTTTTGCCCAGGCATTGACCGACTCGCTGCTGCTGCATATTTCCAAGAACGCCGTCTTCGACGAACTGGCGCGCGACCACAACCTCTGCCGCAAGATGCTGGCCGGCATGGCGATGCGCCTGCATCAGTTGATGAACGACGTCGAATCCTATTCGCTGCATTCGGGCAAGCAGCGCATCATCGGCTACCTGCTGCGCGAACTACCGGAACATGACGGACATGGCAGAAACGTGGTCATCACCCTGCCGACCAACAAGGGCATCATCGCCTCGCGCCTCAACCTGACCCAGGAACACTTCTCGCGCATCCTGCACGAATTGAGCGAAGACGGACTGATCGTCGTCGAAGGGCGTCGCATCCATGTCCCCTGCGTCGCCAATCTGAAGAAACACGAAGGCTGAGGCAGCACTCCGCCAGCCCCCTGGCTGGACATTACCCCCTGGCGAGCAGCACATTGCCGCATCGCCACTCCGCACCATTTTCCGATCCAATCTGGCATGAAAATCGCTTAATTCCGCGACACCGGGAAATTGCCGCCGCTGGCCGGCAAGCGCCGCGCGCGCAAAGACACGGCGGCAAATTCCCGGCGGCAAAACGGCAAAGCTTGCCAGCCGGTTGACGGTACGGAGAGGTTGCCAGGCGAAAACGCCGGGCATGCGGAGAGAAGATGAGTTCGGTCATATTGCGGATGACGACCACGCAGATCGGCGCGCTAAGCACGCAGCAGATCGCGTCGCTGAGCACGGAAGACGTGCAGGCACTGTCGTCGGCGCAAATTGCCGCGCTCTCGACCACCCAGGCCAATGCCTTCACCACCCAGGAAGTCGTCTCGCTCAGCGCCGCCGCCCTCGCGGCGCTCTCGATCGCACAGCTCAACGAGTTTTCCACCGGCGAAATCGCGGTTCTCAAGACCAGCCAGGTCGGCACGCTGAGCAGCGCGCAGGTGACCGGCCTGACCAGTGCCCAGCTCGACGCCCTGACCACCTCCCAGGTCGCCGCACTCTCCACCGCCGCCATCGCCGCGCTCTCCACCGCCCAGGTCGCGCTCCTCGCCACCAACGAGATCGCCGCACTCAAGACCGCCCAGGTCGCCGCACTCACCGCCAGCCAGCTGCAGAATCTCACCACCGCCCAACTCGCCGCACTGACCA
>NZ_JAKLLH010000031.1 GCF_023150235.1 Azonexus sp. | reverse complement strand
AACGCCGAGGTCGGCGGGCTTGACGGTGTCCAGCGGCTTTTTCTTGGCCTTCATGATGTTGGGCAGGGTCGCGTAGCGCGGCTCGTTGAGACGCAGGTCGGTCGACACCACGGCCGGCAGGCTGATTTCCAGGGTTTCCAGGCCGCCGTCGATTTCGCGGGTGACTTGGGCGCTGTTGCCGTTCAACACGACCTTGGAGGCGAAGGTGGCTTGCGGCCAGCCTTGCAGCGCGGCCAGCATCTGGCCGACCTGGTTGGCGTCGTCGTCGATGGCCTGCTTGCCGCAGATCACCAGTTGCGGCACTTCCTTGGCGCAGACGGCCTTGAGCAGCTTGGCCACGGCCAGCGGTTGCAGATCGACATCGCCGCAATCAACGAGGATGCCCCGGTCGGCACCAATCGCCATCGCCGTGCGCAGGGTTTCCTGGCAAGCGGCAACGCCGCAGGAAACGACCACCACTTCAGTGGCAACGCCGGCTTCCTTGAGGCGCACCGCCTCTTCCACCGCGATTTCGTCGAACGGGTTCATGCTCATCTTGACGTTCGCCAGATCGACACCCGAACCGTCCGCCTTGACGCGAACCTTGACGTTGTAATCCACCACCCGCTTCACGGGAACGAGAATTTTCATGTCTGCCAACCTCTCCAAAAAACAGCGCCAGCCGCTTCTGCGGGCAGCGGCGCGGAAAATGCCTAGAATTTGCGTTGTAGCGCGGTCTTTGATGTAACGACGCCGTTGCGTTACCGCAACGGCGTGTCACTTGCTGTGCTCTTCACGGGGAAGAACGCTGTTCTCTTTTATAGGTCTTTACTGCTGGGACGAAGAATCGCAAAACACTCTTGCAGAACTTTGCCGTGAATGTAACGAATCGTTACAACGCCGGAAAAATGCTGCATTTCCACGGTCGACCGTGGAAATGGCAAAAAACGGCTGAAACTCGCGACGCCGGCCAGTAAAATCAGCCGATGCCCTCGCCGTCCCCCACTCCCAGCCACGATCCGCGCCTGACCATGCTGCAGGCCGGGCTCGACCTGCTCGATCAGGGCATTACCGTGTTCGACGCCGACCTGCGCCTGGTCGCCTGGAACCGCACCTTTCTCGAACTGCTCGATTTTCCCGAGTCGCTGGCGGCGGTCGGCACGCCGTTTGCCGACTTCATCCGCTACAACGCCGAGCGCGGTGAGTACGGCCCGGGCGAGGTCGAAGCGCAGGTTGCCGAACGGCTGGCTGCCGCCGCCAGCTTCCAGCCGCATGTGCGCGAACGCCAGCGGCCGAACGGCCGGGTCTTGCTGCTGCGCGGCGAGCCCTTGCCCGAGCGCGGCTTCGTCACGCTGTACACCGACATCACCGAACAGCGCTATATCGAGCACCTGACCGAGCACCAGAACATCCAGCTCGAAGAGCGAGTGCGCCGGCGCACCGCGCAGCTGGAAAACGCCAACGCCAACCTGCGCCGCGCGATCACCGAGAAGGAAAGCATCGCCGCCGCGCTCAAGCGTAGCGAGGAGCGCCTGCGCCTGATCAACGACACCATCCCGATCCTGATCGGCTACGTCGACGCCAACGAGGTGTACCAGTACGCCAACCGGGGCTACGCCGAGTGGTTTGCCCCGCCGGGCGGCACCGTGATCGGCCGCTCGGTGCCCGACGTGGTCGGGCGCGAGGTCTATGCCCAGGTGCGCGACCCGGTGAAAAAAGCGCTGGCCGGACAGCAGGTCAGCTACGAATACCAGAAGGAACGCCACGGCGAAACCGTCTTTGCGCGTAGCACACTGGTCCCGGAAACCACACCGGAAGGCCGCACGCTAGGCTTCTTCGTCTTTGCCTACGACATCACCGAGCAGAAGCGGATGCAGGCGGCGCTGATCCAGGCGCAGAAGATGGAAGCCATCGGCCAGCTAACCGGCGGCCTGGCCCACGACTTCAACAACCTGCTGACGGTGATCATCGGCAACCTGGCGGCGCTGCAGGACCATCTGCCCAGGACCACCGCCGGCGATGCCACGGTCAACGCCGCCGTCAACGAATTTGTCGAGCCGGCGCTGCAATCGGCACGGCGCGGCGTGCAGCTGATCAAGCGGCTGCTCACCTATTCGCGGCAGCAACCCTTGCTGCCGGAAGCGGTGGACCTCGGCCAGCTGCTGGCCAGCCTGTCGAAACTGCTGCGCCGCTCGCTGCCCGAGCCGATTGCGATCTCGACCGACCTCGGCAGCCAGCCGATCCACGCGCTGGCCGACCCCGGCCAGCTGGAAAGCGCGGTACTCAATTTCGCGCTCAACGCCCGTGACGCGATGCCCGACGGCGGCGTCCTCCACCTCGCCTGCCGCCCGGTCGAACTATCGACCGACGCTGCCGCCTTCGGCGTCGCCCCCGGCCATTACGCGCTGCTCGAAGTCACCGACAACGGTTGCGGCATGGACGCGGCGACGCTGGCGCGCGCCTTCGATCCCTTCTTCACCACCAAGCGCCTCGGCCTCGGCAGCGGCCTCGGCCTGGCGATGGCCGACGGCTTCGTCAAGCAATCCGGTGGCGGCATCGCCATCCACAGTCAGCCGGGCGAAGGCACGGTGATCCAGATGGTGCTGCCGGCGACCCGCCCGGAAGCGCATGCCGAGCCGCTGCCCGAGGAGAGCAGCCAGCCCGGCGGCGGCGAACTGGTGCTGCTGGTCGAGGACGATCCGCAGGTGCGGCGCATCGTCTGCCAGCAACTGGTCGACCTCGGCTACCCGGTGATCGAGGCCGAGGACGGCCAGCAGGCGCTGGCGATGCTGGCGCAGATTCCCGATATCGGCCTGGTGGTCAGCGACGTGCTGATGCCGGGCGGCATCAACGGCCGCCAGCTCGCCGAACGGATTGCCGGCGAGTTCCCGGACAAGCGCTGCCTGCTGATCAGCGGCTATACCGACGAGGAAGGCCAGGGCGCCGCCGACAGCGGCCTGGGCGCCCAAATTCCGGTCCTCGCCAAACCGTTCACCCGCCAGGAGCTGGCGCGCGCCCTGCACGCCACGACCGCCACCAACAAAGGCTGAAGCCATGAAAGACAGCGAAGCCGGAAAAATGATCGTGGTCGTCGAGGACGACCCGGACATCGCCCGCATCATCGAACAAGCGCTCAAGGACTTCTCGTTCCGCACCGCCTGGTGCCGCAGCGGCGGCGACCTGCTGCGCCGCCTGCGCAGCCTGAGCCCCGACCTGTGCATCATCGACCTCGGCCTGCCCGACATGGACGGGATCGAGGCGATGCAGAAGGTGCGCGCCGAATCGGCCTGCGGCATCCTGATCCTGACCGGACGCGCCCACGTCAGCGACCGGGTGATGGGCCTCGAAATGGGCGCCGACGACTACATGCTCAAGCCCTTCGAGCCGCGCGAACTGGTCGCCCGCGTGCGCAGCATCCTGCGCCGACGCGAAGGTGCGGCGGCCCCGCAAACCAAGCAGGTCGCCGAATTTGCCGGCTGGCGCTTCAACCTCGGCAACAACACCCTGCACGCGCCAGGCGGCGAGGAGCATGGTTTGAGCACCTCGGAGGCCGAGTTGCTCAAGGTCTTCGTCAAGAATCCCAACCGGATTTTGCAGCGCGAGCAGCTGATGGGCAGCCGCGACCTGTCGCCGACCGACCGCGCCATCGATGTCCGCGTTTCGCGCCTGCGCCGTAAGCTCGAAGCCGACCCCGAGCGCGCGGCACTGATCAAAACCGTCTATGGCGCCGGCTACCTGTTCATGACCACGGTCAACTGGCTGGAATAGGCAAAATCAGCCACGGGCCGGCATCGACGCCGGCCCACTCAATGGCCAAGGCTTACAACACCACCTGCGAACCCAACTCGACCACCCGGTTCGACGGAATGCGGAAGAAGGCGGTGGCGCTGCCGGCATTGCGGAACATCGCCACGAACAGCAGGCTGCGCCAGTAGGCCATCTCCGAGCCGAGCTTGGGAATCAGGGTTTCGCGGCCGAGGAAAAACGAGGTATCCATCGGGTCGACCGTGAGATCGCAGCGGGCGCAATGCGCCAGCGCCGCCGGAATATCCGGTTCATCCTTGAAGCCGTAACGTACCCGCACCGTCGCGAAATTGCCCGGCAGCAGCTCGACCGCCACCCGCTCGCGTTCGTTGACGTAAGGCACCTCCAGCACGGTGACGCTGAGGATCAGCACCCGTTCGTGCAGCGCCTTGTAATGCTTGAGACTGTGCAACAGCGCATGCGGCACGCTTTCCGGGTGCTGGGTCATGAACACCGCGGTGCCCGGCACCCGCTCGACGCCGCCGGCAACCAGACTGGCAACGAAAGGCGACAAGGCCATCGCGTCCTTGTCCAGGCGCGCCGCGAGCACTTCCCGGCCGCGTTTCCAGGTGGTCAGCAGCACGAAAACCAGCAAACCGAAGGCCAGCGGGAACCAGCCGCCATCGGGAATCTTGACGCTGTTAGCGAGAAAGAAGGCGCTGTCGATGACGATGAAGGGCAAGGCGCCGGCCACCGCCCGCCACGGGCTCCAGTCCCACAGGCGCACCGCCACCGCGATCGCCAGCAGGTTGGTGATCAGCATGGTGCCGGTGACGGCGATGCCGTAAGCCGCCGCCAGGTTGGACGAGGACTGGAATTCGATCACCAGCACGATGATCGCCAGCAGCAAGATCCAGTTGATCGCCGGCAGGTAGATCTGGCCGATTTCCTGCGCCGAGGTGTGCTGGATTTCCAGACGCGGCGTGTACCCGAGCTGGATCGCCTGCTGGGTGATCGAGAAGGCGCCCGAAATCACCGCCTGCGAGGCGATGATGGTGGCGACGGTGGCCAGGATCACCAGCGGATACATCGCCCACTCGGGCGCCAGCAGGTAGAAGGGATTTTCCACCGCCGCCGGATCGGCCAGCAGCAAGGCGCCCTGGCCGAAATAATTGAGCAGCAGCGCCGGCATCACATAGCCCAGCCAGGCGTACTGGATCGGGCGCGCGCCGAAATGCCCCATGTCGGCATACAGCGCCTCGGCACCGGTAATGCACAGCACCACCGCCCCCAGCGAGAGAAAACCAAGGACGCTGTTACCTTGCAGGAAAGCCAGCGCGTGCAGCGGATTGATCGCCGCCAGCACCGCCGGCTGCTGCACCACCGCGCCCAGTCCGAGCAAGGCGATGGTGGCGAACCAGAGCAGCATCACCGGCCCGAACAGCGCACCGACGCTGGCCGTGCCGCGCCGCTGGAAGATGAACAGGAGAACCAGCACCACCAGCGTGATCGGCTGCACGTAGGGCTTGAACGCCGGGGTGATGATTTCCAGGCCTTCGACCGCCGACAGCACCGAAATCGCCGGCGTGATCACCCCGTCGCCATAGAACAGCGCCGCGCCGAACAAGCCGAGCGCGACCAGACAACGCTGCTGCCAGCTGCCGGGACGCCCTTTTTGCAGTGCCAGCGTCATCAGCGCGATGATCCCGCCCTCGCCCTTGTTGTTGGCGCGCATGATGAAGGACACGTACTTGATGGTGACCACGATGATCAAGGTCCAGAAAAACAGCGACAGGACCCCGAGCACGTTGTCTGGCGTGATCGGCACCGGATGGTGCGCGCCGCCGAAAACTTCCTTCAGCGAATACAGCGGGCTGGTGCCGATGTCGCCATAGACCACCCCCAGAGCGGCCAAGGTCAGCGTCGCCAGGTGCGCCTTGTTTGGTTCGGTATGTTGCATGCTTCCCCTCATGGCTGAAAACGGTAGCCAACCCCGGTTTCGGTTAAAAAATGGCGCGGCTGGGTCGGATCGTCCTCCAGCTTTTGCCGCAAGCGGGCGACATAGACCCGCAGGTAATGCCCGCTCTCGACGGCGGCTGCGCCCCAGACATCCCGCAACAAGCTGCGCTGGGTCAGCACCTTGCCCGGCTGCGCCAGAAAAGCGAGCAACAGGCGGTATTCACGCGGCGTCAGATGCACCGCTTCGCCGTGGCGTAAAATCAGCCGCCGTGGCAGGTCGACCGTGAATGAGCCACACTCGACCAGCGGCTGCCCCTCGTCCGCCCCGCGCCCCTGGCGGCGGAGCAAGGCACGCACCCGCGCCCGCAACTCGCCGACCCCGAAGGGCTTGCACAGATAATCGTCGGCGCCGGCATCCAGCGCTGCGATCTTGTCGTGCTCCTGCGTCCGCGCCGACAGGATCAGCACCGGAATGTCGGACCAGCCGCGCAGGCTGCGGATCAACTCGACGCCGTTGCCATCCGGCAAGCCGAGATCGAGGATCACCAACTGCGGCCGCTGGGCCGCTGCCGCCGCCAGGCCTTGCGCCAGATCGCCGGTTTCGATTCCGACACCGCCCTCCTCCTCGACCGCCAGGCGCACCACCCGCCGAATCTGCGGCTCGTCCTCGACGATCAACACCCGGATCGCGTCGTGTGTCATGCCCCCTCCTCGTCCGACCAGGCCGGCGGCTCGCCCACCGGCAGGCGGAAGCTGACGCGGGCACCGCCCTGCGCCCGGTTGCCGGCGACAATCGTGCCGCCGTGAGCTTCGACAATCGCTTTGCAGATCGCCAGCCCGAGACCGGTGCCGGAAAGGCCCGACTCGCGCTCGCCGCGAACGAACATCGCAAACAATTCAGCTGGATCGCCGACCTGGAAACCCGGCCCGGCATCCTCGACCGCGACTTCGACCCACTCGGCCACGCGCTGCGCCGCCAAGCTCAGCACACTGCCGGGCGGAGCATACTTGGCGGAGTTTTCCAGCAGATTGCACAACACCCGTTCGAGCAACACCGCATCGAATTCCAGCCAGGGCAAATCCGGCGCCAGGTTGGTGCTGACCCGCAGCCCGGCGAGCACCGGCGCGCTCAGCTTGAGGCTGGCGCCGACGACTTCCTCCAGCGGCTGCCATTCCTTGCGCAGGCTGACCTGGCCGGCGTTGAGCCGGGCCATGTCGAGCAGATTGCCGACCAGGCTGGCCATCCCGGCCGCCCGCTCGTGCAGGGCCTGCGCCGTTTCCAGCGCCGCCGCCGGCAAGGGCGGCTTGATCAGGAACAGCGAATCGGCCAGCCCGACCAGCGCGGTCAGCGGCGTGCGCAGATCGTGCGACAGCGCCGACAGGATCGAACTACGCAAACGTTCGTCGAGCATGCGCAGTTCGCTCTCGCGCGCCACTTCGACGTAATGCAGGCGCTCCAGCGCCACCGCCAGCAAGGAAGCCAGCGCCGCCAATAGCGATTGTTCAGTCGCGGCTTCCATGCTCGCGGCCAGCGAATGCTCGACTGCCAGCACCCCGCGCAGCCGCATCGGCGCCTGCAATGGCAGATACAGCGCGGCCAGCCCCAAACCCTGCACGCTATCACTGCGCACCACTTGCCCGCTTTCAAAAGCCACCTGCGCCAGATGCGGCTCGATCGGGAGCGCGGAAACCTCGGCCAGTGGCTGCAAGACGCGCCGCGTTTCATCCGGCAACAGCAGGCAGGCGCCAACCGCCAGTTGTTCGCGCAGGAAACCGAGCACCAATTCTGCCGCCTGCTGGCGGGTCAACGCCCCGGCCAGCTGCTGCGCCAAGCGATAGAGGGCCAGCGTCTGCCGCTCGCGTTGTTCCGCCTCGGCAGCCCGCTGCGCCAGCGCCGAGGCGAAGTGGCTGGTGGTCAGCGCCGTCGCCAGCATCACCGCGAACGTGACCAGGTATTGCAAATCGCTGACCGCAAGCGAGAACCGCGGCGGGACGAAAAACACATCGAACAGCAAGACGCTGAGCACCGAGGCCAGGATCGCGGCACGTCGCCCCCAGCGCACGGCGACCAATAACACGGTCAACAGGAACAGCATCACGATATTGGCCGGATCGAGCACGCCGTGCAGCGGCGTCGCCAGCAGGGTAGTCGCGGCGCAAACCCCGACCGTGCCGAACAGGTGCAGGGATTCGTGGGGCTGCGGGTTGCTTGCGTCTTGCGTCGCCATCTGACTTGCCTCCTGTACGCAGAATTGTTGCTTTGCAGCATTCTGGCAAGGCCGGCGTATAAATGTCGTAAACATTGCCCGGCCTGGCTGCCGGGCCGGTGCGCCAAAAGCAAAAGGGCGGCTGGTCGCCGCCCTCGATTTGGCCCGTCGCCGGGCTACCGCCGGTGTCCGCGTTGCTTATTCGTCGTCGTCGCGCAATTCGAAACGGCTCGCCAGTTGCTGCTGCAGTTGTGGCGGCACCGCGGCATAGCGGGCGAAATCGATGCGGTAGCTACCCTGGCCACCGGTCAGCGATTTCAGCCGCGATTGGTAGTCGTTGAGCTCGGCCAGCGGCACTTCGCCAGCAATCACCATCTGCCCGTGGCCACGGCTGTCGGTCCCGGTGATGTGCCCACGCCGGCCGGACAGGTCGCCGGTCAGGTCGCCGACACAGGCTTCCGGGGCCAGGATCTCGATCGCCACGATCGGTTCGAGCAGGATCGGCTTGGCCGCGCGGATCGCCTCGATCACTGCCTTGCGTCCGGCGACGGTGAAGGCGACTTCCTTGCCATCGACCGAGTGCGTCTTGCCATCGAAAACCGTCACTTTCAGGTCGTCGACCGTGTAACCGGCAACCACCCCGCCGGCCAGCGCCTGGCGCACGCCTTTTTCGACCGCCGGCATGAAGACGCCGGGAATCGCACCGCCCTTGACCGCATCGACGAATTCGAAGCCCTCGCCGCGCGCTTTCGGCTCGATCCGCAGATGCACCTCGCCGAACTGGCCGGCGCCGCCCGACTGCTTTTTATGGCGGTACATCGCCTCGGCCGGCTGGGTGACGGTTTCGCGGTAGGGAATGCGCGGCGGTTTGGTATCCACTTCCAGCTTGTACTGGCCGGCCATCCGCGCCAGCTTGGCCTTGAGGTGAATTTCACCGAGACCACGGATCACCGTTTCGTTGCTGCTCGGGTGGCGTTCGACGACGAAGGTCGGGTCTTCCATCGCCAGCTTGCCGAGGATGTCGAACAAGCGCTGCTCATCACCCTTCTTGCGGGTTTCGACCGCCAAGCCGGCCATCGGCCTGGGGAAGTCGAGCGGCTTGAGGTGAATGTGATCTTCGTCGTGCGAGTCGTGCAGCACGGCGTCGAATTCGACCTCCTCGACCTTGGCGATGGCACCGAGTTCGCCCGGCAGCAGTTGCTCGACCTCCTGCATCTCCTTGCCTTGCAGGCGGTACAGGTGGGCGACCTTGAACGGTCGCCGGGCATCGCCGACGAACAATTGCGCGTCCTTCTTCAGCGTCCCCTGGTGCACGCGGAACACGGCGACCTTGCCCATGTAGGGATCGGCGACGATTTTAAAGACATGGGCCAGCACATGTTTATCCGGGTCCGGCTCGGCAGCGAAGGCCACCGCTTCGCCACCCGCCTCGCCACGCCAGAACGGCGGCGGATTGCCTTCAGCCGGGTTCGGCGCCAGCGTCGCCAGCACGTGCAGCAATTGCGGAATGCCGGCGCCGGTCTTGGCCGAGACGAACAGGATAGGAATCAGGTGCCCGGCGCGCAGCGCTTTCTCGAACGGGGCATGCAGCTGCCCGGCGCCCGGATCGGCGCCGTCTTCGAGATATTGCGCCAGCAGCTCTTCGTCTTCCTCGACGATCTGGTCGATCAGCGCCCGGTGGGCGGCGGCGACCGAGGCGAAATCGCTGTCGCCGTCGGCCTGCTCCAGCACTTCGACGACCTCGGCACCGCCGTGCGCCGGCAGGTCGAGCAGCAGGCATTCCTTGCCGAAGCGCTCGCGCAGCTCGCCGACCAGCGCCGGCAGGTCGACGTTGTCGGCGTCGATTTTGTTGATCACCAGCATCCGGCACAGGCCGCGCTCGCCGGCATGGTGCATCATCCGCTCGGTCATCAGCTCGATCCCGGTCTGGGCATTGACCACCACCAGCGCGGTATCGACCCCGGCTAGCGCCGCCAGCGCCTGGCCGGCAAAATCGGGGTAGCCCGGGGTATCGAGCAGCTGGATCCGCGCGCCGTCGTACTCGCAGCCCGCCAGCGCCGAGAACAGGCTGTGTCCAGCCTCCTTTTCCTGCGCATCGTGGTCGCAGACGGTATTGCCACGGTCGACGCTGCCGCGCGCCGAAATTGCGCCACTGGCGTGCAGCAAGGCCTCGGCCAAGGTGGTTTTACCGGCGGCACCGTGGCCGACCAGGGCCACCGAGCGAAGTTGAGCAACTTGCAGACGATCCGACATCTTTTTCTCCCTGAGTGGTGAATGCGGTCAGGGCGCGTCGGCGGCAGGGGCAGGAAGGGAATGCTTGCCGGGCAGCGCCCAGGGAACAACAAGCCGGGAACGACTTTATGCCGCTCCGCCCGGCGAGGCAAGCGCTCGATTAGGCCGGGAATCTTGCTGCCTTGGCGCCTCATTCAGCGCCAGGCCGCCGGGGGACGGCAGTTGCTTCCGGTGCGGCGTCGAAGACACTGAGTTCAATCTTCAAACGAGAGGCCACCGCCCGCTCGCCTCGCCGTGCAGGCGTGAAGCGCGCGCGCGAAAAGGCGGTCCGTACCTCTTGCACCGATTCCGCCGGCAGCTCGCCGATCACGATCTCGCTACGATCGACCTGCCCGTTTTCGCCAATCCACAATTCGATCACCATCCGGCCAAGCTCGGCCTGGCCGCTCAGCCACTGCGCAAGCGGGGTGCCGGCGGCGGCGACATCCTCGACGATCTGCGGCATACGGTCGACCTCGGAACGCAGGTAATAACGCGGCGGGGAAAGAGCGTCCGCCGATCCGGCCGCTTCCTCCCGGATGGCGGCGGCAGGCGGCGCGGCCGACGGGGCTGGCGGCTCCACGACGGCGGATGGCGGTGGCCGCCGTGGCGAGGGAAGCGCCCGGGGCGGGCCGACGGGAGAATGCAGCAACTGGCGTTGCGCCGCCGCTGCCTGCCCGACCGGCGGCGGTGTCTGCCAGTGTAGTTGCAGCGAGCGGGGTGTCGCGGGCGGAGCGGTATTTTCCCGACCGCCGCTCTCAAGTTGGGGAAGCGAGAAGGTCAGAAGATGGAGGGCGAGGGACAGCGCCCCGGCCCACCACAGGGAAACCGGGGAATCAGTCAATCAGCTCCCGCCACATCACCCGCTTGCCGCTACCGGCACCGCCACTGCCGCTGGCACTGACCGGCAGCGAGGGCGGCTCGCCCGCCGGAATCTTGCCGTCGGCGGTAATCGGCACCACCTTGACGGTGCCGCTGGGCAGCTTGAAGACGGAAATCCCGACAATGGGCGAAACATACTTGAGGACGGCCCCATTGCTGCCGACACTGCCCCCGGTACGATAATCGAGGAAGAAGAGGTGGCTGTAGCCGCCGGGCTGGCATTCGCTGGCCTCGGGGACGGTGCTGGCAAAAATCAGGGTTCCCATGATCAACTTGGCATCGAGATGGATTCGCTCCTTGTTGTCCGGCAGGTTGACGTACCAACCGCCGTTGCTGGTCCAATCCACCGGGTTGTTGCTGATGCTCGCCCCGGAAATCACCTGCTGCACCAATTTGCTTTTCGTCAGGGTAGTGCCGCTATCGATCAGGCCGTAGATCGACTGGGTCTGGTTCAGTGTCAGATCGCTCTCGCCGAGGTAGCGCCCGGTGCCGAAGAAGAGCAGCGGCTTGCCGCCAATTTCGCCGAGTTCGGGCGCGGCGGTGATCGGCTGGCTGCTACCCAGGCCGATGATCTGGCTGACGCTACCGGCGAGCAGGTCGAAGCGCCACAGATTGCCCTCCAGATCGCCGGCGTAAGCCAGTTCCGAACTATTGTCGAGATTGAAATCGCCGAGCCCCCGCGTATTGACCCGTCCCAAGCCGCTGGGATTGCCGGTGGTGCCAACGCCGGTGCCGATGATCTTGTTCACCGCGCCGGTCGCCGCATCGAGAACGAAAAGGTAACCCTTGCCGTCGGCCCCCGAGTATTTGCTGCTCTCCGGAAGATTGTTGTAACCGGAAGAGAGGAGCACCGACCAGTTGCCGCCGATCTTGGTGACCAGGGCCGGCGCATAGCTATAGCCGAGATTGGCTTGATCTTCGGCCGAGATCGACCAAAGGAATTGCGGCGAGGCGGGACTGGTGATGTCGAGCGCGTAGTAGCCTCGCCCGCCCTTACCCAGACCGCCAATGAGTATCGTCTTCCAGCTACCGCCAATCTGAATGTCGGTCACGGTCAACGGCCCATCCACGAAAAAACGGTGATTGGTGGCGTAATCCTTGTCCGCCAGGCGCCACAGATTGGGCATGACCTGCGGCGGAATGAAGGCCCAGCTCTCATTGCCCGTCGCTGCATCGAACGCATGCAGCATGCCGTCGTTGGCCGCCACGTAGACCATGGCCGTGCGGCTCGCCTGAGATGTCTTGAAGGCCGCATAGCCGCTATCGGTGAAATCGTACTGCGGTGCTTTCACATACACCGGTTGGGCGTGCACGATATCGCCCAGCGTCGTGATCCGGTCACGGTAGAGACGGCTATAGACAAAACCGGTGGGGCGATCCTGGTCCTCGTAACGATGCTGCCCGCGCAGATATTTGACGAGATTCACATCCGTCGCCAGCACCTTGTCGCTCACGCTGAGATCGGCATACTGACTGAGCTGATTGTTGTTGAACCAGGCACGCTGCTCGCTGGAAAGGTTGGCCTGGGTGAAATCCGCCAGGGCACCCGACTTGACCATGTAGATGCTGCGCGTATCACTGTCGGGGGTGATCTTGGCATCGAGCAAGGCGGCGGACTTCCAGCTCGTCGTCGCTGAAATTGCCCCGTTGCCGAGGTCGACCGTGTGGGCCGACAATTCACCGCTCCAGGAAACCGTGGTGTAGTTGGCGATGTAGATGGCGTTGTCGCCCTCCACCGGCTCCAGGCTGCTGGTTGCCGCCGCCGCCCCGGAACCGGATACCGATTCCATCGTCCCCAGCGCCGAGATCAGGCCATTGATCAGCGATTCCGGGTCGCGCGCGCTGAAATACGTACCGCGGCCGTTGACCGCGGCATGCCAGAGATCGTCGATCTTGCGTTCGTCGTCGGTCCCTGCATCAACCGCCGGCCAGTCCGTCGTCCCCTGCTTCAAGCCCTGGTAATCGCCGGTAGTGCTGGTTTTATAGCCATCCTGGTAAGTCAGCCGACCGTCGACACCGAGGCCGATGGTGAAGGTGGTCATGTGCTGATGCTGGGCGACGTCGTCTTCATCCTTCTTGGTACCGGCGGCAACGACATTGTCGGTACAGACGCTGCAGGTACCGGGACGCAGGTCGGTACTGTAATAATAGTAAGCGACGTCGGCCAGGGTATTGGCTGTGGCATTTTTCTCGTAGGAAGGACGGGCAACACTGCTGGCGCTATCGAGATCGCCCACCTTGGTCGAGCCGTTCTCCTGCGTCGGACCGTAACTATCGCTGACCGAGTTCCAGTAGCCGTCCGACGAGAGGATGGTGAAATTGCGTTGACAGGAATACTGCACCGGATCGGGTGTCAACTTGCCCGCATAAAGCCGTCCCGCCTTTGCCAGGGCGCCCAGGAGCGGTGTCCCGCCGGAGGGCACCAGCGCATAGAGCCGCGAAAACCAGGTGTTCTTGTGCGTGCTGTCGAAATTGTCGATCTTGAGGAATTCCTTGCCATCGGCCGTTCCCGTGTTGTTGATGGTCGACAAACCGACACGGGCATGGAAGTAATTCTTGTCGGTCACATCGCCGGGATTGGGCGTACCGCGAATATTGGCGAATGCACGCCCGATACCGCTTTTCGCCATCTGCATCCGGGTCCGGTACCAGGCATGCCAGTTGGCGAAGTTGGTCATTTCCTGGGCGTAGGTTCGGGTCGTGCCGTTGGGACCGGGATAGCTGCCGACCGTTGGTACGATATCGACACGCGACCAGTTGTAGAAACGGACGTATTTGTAAGTTGAATCCTTTTTGCTCTGACAAGTACCCGCCTTGCCAAAGCGCGCCCCCGACGACTCGCGGCTCTTGCACCATTCAACGGAGACGTTGTAGTAATAGGGCGCGCCATATTTCCACACACGATTGTCGTAGGTCGAATTCGGATAACTATAGGTCGTGGCGGCAATCTGTGCCCTGCAATTGGAGCCGGTAGGCGAATCGTAGTCATTCTTGCAGGCCACCAGCTCGAGGAATTTGGTGGTCAGATCGACCTTGCTCGTACTCTGGACGTTGTAGCCATCCTCGGGGACGCTGGTCCAGCTCGTATAACTGGTCTTCGAGCTCCCGTCGGCATTTACCGGCGGCACGTAATCGACCATCGGGTTGTAGTAAACCCGGTTGAAGGCACTGGCGTGGTAAGGCGGGTCTCCAAACTGGCAGTTGGTCAGGGAGTCACCGCTGGAACGGCAATAGGCATCATTGACGTAATCCGGCATGTAATCCCAATCCATGCTGCCGGAATCATCGAGGACGAAATAGATGTTCGGCAACACGGTGACGGTCGAGGCATTGGCCAGGGGAACATCGGCCAGCGGCGTGCTGCCCGCGCATGCCGCTCCGCCCAGCAGCCCCTGCGCCAGCAGCAGGCCGCAGCACAGGCCAAGACGCAAGCGGGGAAAATCAACCTGGTTCATCCTATTCTCCTTCACGGGAAACTCGCCCGTCCCGACTCAAAACTGCACCACGGCCTGAATGTAACTCGCATTGTTGCGGGGGCCGGAAATACGCACGGTGACCCGGTAGAAACCCATCAACACACCTTCCCCGACTATCGTCTTCTGGTAGGTCTGGAGTTGCTGCAAGGCCCCCGAACTGGCGCCGCCGCTGCTACCGGAAAAACTTGAGCTGCAACCGGCATCCTCGAGCGCTCCGGTGTTGTCGCAGAGGCGATGAATGACGTAGCAAACCTTGTTGCCGGCAGCGTCCTTGGCCGCGACACAGGACGGGGTATAACGCCCCTCCATCGCCGAACCATCCACCTTCAGCCATTTCACGTCATCCTCGCTGCCACTGGTTCGACTGCCGGTGAGATCGATACCCTTGCCGTCGCTACCGCCGGCATTCATTCTTGTCGCATAGTAGCCGGCGGCCGCATTGTCCTTGGTCAAGGCCTCGCCGTTGGCCATGATCCAGCTCCGGGCCGCCTCGATACCGATATCCCCCGAATTGCTCGATGCCTGACGGAAAGCCAGGTTGCCGGCCACCAGCGCATTGGTGTCAACCGAACGGACCAGGGCAACTCCGGCCAGCGCCATCACCACCAGGGCGATCATCGCCACCATCAGGGCAACACCGCGTTGGCGGCCGACGGAATTCACCGGGAAGGGCTTTGTCTTGTCCATGATCCTCTCCCTCAGTACGCGGCCCACAACACATTGCGCAAGGGAATCACCGTTTCGAAGGTTTTGTAGCGATAGCACTGCCAGTCGGGCAAGGCCTTGATCCCCGAAAAACTGGCCCATGCCGACCATTTGCTCAACATGGCATCGGTGGTCGTCGCACAGGAGGCACCGGCTTCCGGCTTTTCGTATTCTCCGCTGCGAGCCGCCACCGCAACCCGTACCGCCTTGATCCGCCGGCCATTGTCGCGCGTCAAGCTACCCGCGGCCCAGATGCCCGTGGCGTCTACCCAGTTGTTGACCTTGTTTTCCTTCTCGGTATCGGAAATGCCGTACTGCGCCTGCAACACCACAACGCCGGGCGAAATGGGCAGCGCATTGGCGGCACCGGAATCCCGGACCTCGAGTTGGCCGGCATTGACCCGGTAAGTCCGCTGCACGATGGGCTGCTGCGGCTTCAAACCGCAGCGAACAACCGCGTCCTTGGCGAAGGCCGGCCAGCCATTGGCGGTCATGTAGGGGTTATTCGGGTTGTAAACCGGCGTGGCGGCAGTCCCCGCACCCCCCGGGTTATGCTGAACCTTCAAGGCTTCCTTCTGTATTTGCGTGACCTGCATCAGCATGCAGTTACCGGCCTGCTGGACAATGGCCAGATCGTTTTCCTTGCAGCCGGCCGTGCTGCTGACGTTCAGTTCGGAAGACGGCTGGGGCATGGTACTGCGCAAGGTGGTGTAGGAAGGGAGGGAAAAATCACCATCCGCCGGATCGCTGTAATGCACCACCACGATCTGGTCCGCAGCACCGCCACCGTCGGTGATCACCACGGGCGCCACCGAATCCAGGCCCGGCAGCGGCCCCGGCGCGGCACCGCCGTTATCGAAATAGCTGTAGGTCACCGTGCATTTGGCCATGAAATCCGCTTCCAGGCCAAAACCGGCCATGCGGATATCGCGCTCAAGCGAAAACAGCGCCAGCGCCCCATTGGTCTGGGCATCGGCACTGCCCGTCGTAGCGCGCTTCTGACGTTCGTTCAGGGAAAAGGCCTGAAATACCACGACCGTGGTGATCATGCCGATCAGCACGCCGACCATCAATTCGATCAGGGTCAAGCCCTGCTGTCCGGATTTGCTCCGCATACCGCCCTCTCGACTTCAAATCCCGTTGTTGTTGATGCGCGCCATCGAGACGAAACTCTGGGTCGCCGACGAACCTGGAATTTTCCAGGTCACCGTGACTGTCACCTGATCGCCGGCAACCACCGTGGTCAACTTGCCCTCCGGCAGTTCCGCGAGGTCTACCGTACCGGCCTGGGCGGCAACATTGGCCAGATCGGCCCAGGCTTCGCCGATTTTCTGGTTGGCCAGATAACTGGCGTCGATACGCATCTTGGCATCGGTGGCCAATCGCATCGAGCTGGCTTGCAGGCCGACCAAGGCAAGAATGCCGAAGGAGAAGAGCAGGACGGCAATCAGCGCCTCGAGCATGGCGACGCCGCCCTGGCGGCCGGGGAGAGGCGAGGCCGTGCGGCGCATTTTCATGGACAGGCCCTCGTATCACTGCCGGAAACCGCCGGATCGCACATGCGAATGCTGCCGCCGGCACCGATGACAATGCGCAGATCGCGGCTTTTTTCTGCCGCCAGCGATGGATTATCGATATTGAGCTGCGTCAGCGTGGGGCTACCGTCGGAGTTGCCACGCCCTGGCGGGGAGATATCCACACGGCCCAAGCCATTGAATGTCACGCGCCGCGCATCGTCGGGAACGGTAGTCAATTGTGCCTTGGCACTCCCCTCACCCGCCGGCTGGGACTGCAGCAGTTGCTCGGTATTGCGGAGGCGCACTTCCCAACCGGTTTCACCGAGACCACCGTTACCGGTCAGAATGAACTCCACCGGTGTATTGCGGCGCAGGGCTTCGGTCCGCGCGGACTGGAGACCGGCGGCCAGCGTTTCGGCTGCGGTGCGGATCTGGGTGTTCTGCACCCATTCCATGAACGAAGGCATGCCGGTGGCCATCAGCGCGGCCATGATGGCCACGACCACCATGACCTCGACCATCGAGAGGCCACGCTGGCAAGGGAGCGGCGTGGCGGTCAGCATGATCCCGACTTGCCGGTGACCCAGCAATTGGCATTGGTCGTCCAGCCGGACGGGACACCGGTGGTCGCCTTCTGATTGCTCTGATCGATGGTAAATACGAAGCCGGCCATTGTTCCCTTACCGGTTGCCTGCACGGTATAACTGCTTGCATCCTGAACGCTGCAGGAGAAATCGAAATTCGCCGTGGCGCCAGTGGTGCAGTCGAAGCCAGCATAGGTCCGGTTGTTGTCGAAGAAGTTTTCAAGCTGCGCGCGCTTGACCGCCAAGCTGCTGGTGGCGTCCGGGATCT
Source organism: Azonexus sp. (assembly GCF_023150235.1). Classification (GTDB taxonomy): domain Bacteria; phylum Pseudomonadota; class Gammaproteobacteria; order Burkholderiales; family Rhodocyclaceae; genus Azonexus. Next base: position 6,815 of record NZ_JAKLLH010000031.1, on the reverse strand, counting down.
TGCCGCGCGTCACGTACTCCGAATAGGCCGGCAAGGCGATGCTGGCGAGAATCGACAGAATGGCCACCACGACCATGACCTCGATCAGCGAAAAACCTCGATTGGCAAGCAACTGCAAACCCTGGTGACGATCCTTCATGATTTCTCCTCCTTCGTTGCGGATGGTAAATCCGCCTGCTCCGTAACAGGGAAGCCGGCGACCGCCGGTCACGGCGGGGCGACCGGCGGGTCATTTTTCCCGAGGCCTACTTCTTTTTCGGGCGCTCCCAGGACGTCAGGCTGAGCTGTTTTGCCCTTGACACGGTCAACGCCTCCGCCGGGGCATTTTTGGTCAGCGTCGTACCGGCGCCCAGCGTTGCCCCGCGTCCCACCGTGACCGGGGCCACCAGCTGGGTATCGGAACCGATGAAGGCATCATCCTCGATGATCGTCTTGTGCTTGTTCACCCCATCGTAATTGCAGGTGATGGTACCCGCGCCGATGTTGACCCGCTGCCCGATCTCGGCATCGCCGATATAGGCCAGATGGTTGGCCTTGGACTGGGCGCCGATCGTGCTTTTCTTGATCTCGACGAAGTTGCCGATGTGCACCTCGGGACCGAGCTCGGCCCCCGGGCGCAAGCGGGCGTAGGGTCCGAGGATACCGCCGGGACCGATGACTGCCCCGTCGAAATGGCAATACGCCGCAACCCGGCTACCGCTGCCGATCCGCACATTGCGCAAGACGCAATAGGGACCGATTTCGACCCCGTCGCCCAATTCGACCTCACCCTCGAAAACGCAACCGACATCGATGAAGACATCGCGGCCATGTTTCAGGCTGCCGCGCACGTCGACCCGCGCCGGGTCGGCCAGACGCACACCGGCCAGCAGGAGGGCATCAGCCTGATTGCGCTGGTACTGACGCTCCAGTTGTGCCAGCTGCAGTTTGTCATTGACGCCTTGTACCTCCCATTCGAGAGCCGCCGCGGCCGTGTGCACTGGCAGTCCGGCCTCGACCGCGAGAGCGACCAGATCGGTCAGGTAATACTCGCCTTGGGCGTTATCGTTCTTCAGGGCAGCGAGCCATGTCTGCAAGTGCGCGGTGGGCAGCACCATGATGCCGGTATTGACCTCGCGGATACCCTTTTCCTCGGCGCTGGCGTCCTTTTCTTCAACGATACACGCCACCTTGCCCATGGGGTCACGGACGATACGGCCATAACCGCCCGGATCGGCAAGTTCGACGGTGAGGATGGCAAGCCCTTCCTGCCCTTCTCCGGCGAGAAGCAAGCGGCGCAGACTGGCGGCCGCGATCAACGGTACATCACCGTAAAGAACCAGTGTCTGCGCCGCTGGGGCCAGCAAGGGCAGGGCCTGGGCGAGCGCATGCCCGGTTCCAAGCTGCTCGGCTTGCAATGCCCAGAGCAGGTCGTCGGCAGCCAGGGCCGAACGTACCGCCTCGCCACCGTGGCCATAAACCACGATCAGGCTTTCCGGTTGCAACTGGCGAGCGGCATCGATCACGTGTTGTGCCAGCGGTCTGCCGGCAAGAGGGTGCAGCACCTTGGGCAAGGAAGAGTACATGCGCTTGCCTTGGCCGGCAGCAAGAATGACGATATTCATGGGCGTTCGATGAGAAAATTTCCGGGTTGAAACTGCTTTTTCCAGGCGTGTCGGTACTTGGAACGGTATTTTCGGGATTATAAGTTCTGGCGGGGACACCCCCTCGCTAGATTCCGCCTTGGCGGCGCTTTTCGGTTTTTTTCTCGGCCAGCAACCGGACCTTGCCGCTGGCGTCCTGCTGCTCCAGGCGCACCGCGAAGCCCCACAGCCGCGCCAGGTGTTCCAGCACTGCCTCGTGCTGCGCCGACAGGGGACGCCGCTGGTGTACGAAATGGCGCAAGGTGAGCGAACGATCGCCGTGCACATCGACGTTCCAGACCTGGATATTCGGATCGCTGTTGCCGAGGTTGTACTGTTCGGCGAGCTTCTGGCGGAGCTCGCGGTAGCCGCGTTCATCGTGGATCGCATCGACCCGCAAACGACTCTGGCTATCGTCGTCGAGTACCGAGAACAGGCGGAATTCGCGCATCAGCCGTGGCGACAGGAACTGGGCGATGAAGCTTTCGTCCTTGAAGTTGTGCATCGCGAACTCGAAATTTTCCCGCCAATCCTTGCCCGCGAGGTCGGGGAACCAGGATCTATCCTCGTCGTCCGGCGCCTCGCTGATGCGGCGGATATCGCGCCACAGCGCAAAGCCGAGCGCGTAAGGATTGATCCCCGAGTACCAGTTGCTGTTGTACGGCGGCTGATAGACCACGTTGGTGTGCGACTGCAGTATCTCCAGCATCGCTCCGTCGCTGACCCGGCCCTCGTCGTAGAGGGTATTGAGCAGGGTGTAATGCCAGTAGGTCGCCCAGCCCTCGTTCATTACCTGGGTTTGCCGTTGGGGATAGAAATACTGTCCGATCTTGCGCACGATCCTCACCACTTCGCGCTGCCAGGGCTCAAGCAAGGGCGCGTGCTTCTCGACGAAGTACAGCAGATTTTCTTCCGGTTCTTCCGGGAAGCGTTTTTCGCTCACCGGCGCCGCGACGTTCTCGCGCTGCGGCAGGGTCTTCCACAATTCGTTGACCTGGGCCTGCAAATACTCGGCGCGTTCCTGTTGGCGCAGCTTCTCCTTGACCAGCGACAACGGCGGCGCCCGCTTGTAGCGATCGACTCCGAGGTTGGACAGGGCGTGGCAGGCATCGAGCAGTTGTTCGACCGCCTCGATCCCGTAACGCTCCTCGCAGTCGCTCAGGTAATTCCGGGCAAAGACCAGATAGTCGATGATCGCATCGGCACTGGTCCATTGTTTGAACAGGTGGTTGCCCTTGAAGAAGGAGTTGTGGCCGTAGGCGGCATGCGCAATCACCAAAGCCTGCATGGCCATGGTGTTTTCTTCCATCAGGTAGGCGATGCAGGGGTCGGAATTGATCACGATTTCATAGGCCAGCCCCATCTGGCCGCGCTTGTAGCGACTATCGGTTTCGAGGAAATGCTTGCCGAACGACCAGTGGTGGTAATAGACCGGCATCCCGATCGCTGCGTAGGCATCCATCATCTGTTCGGCGGTGATGATCTCGAGTTGATGGCGGTAGCAGTCAAGGCCGTAGCTGCGGGCGACACGGGCAATCTCGGCATCGGCCAGTTCCAGCCCTTCCAGCGTCCAGTCCGAACCCTCGATCATGCGCTTGCTTTTCTTCCGGCTCATGTCATGCGCCTCCTGAACAACTCACGGAATACCGGGTAGATGTCGCCGGCCTGGGCAATGCGCTGGATCGCGAACAAGCCGTCGCGCCCGGCCTGGAGCTTGCTGTATTCCTCCCACAGATTCTGCGGCTCGCCATCGGTGATTTCGACGTAGGCAAAATACTGGACCAAGGGCAGGATGGACTCGGAAAGCAATTCGCGGCAAACCGGAGAGTCCTCATTCCAGTTGTCGCCATCGGAGGCCTGGGCGACATAGATGTTCCACAGGCTGCTGGCGTAACGGGCGACAATCACGTCGCGCAGCAGCTTGAGTGCGCTGGAAACGATGGTGCCGCCGGTCTCGCGCGAGTGGAAGAAAGCATCCTCGTCGACCTCCTCGGCTGCCGTATGGTGGCGGATGAAGACCACCTCGATCTTCTCGTAGTTGCGGTTGAGAAAGAGGTAGAGCAGCATGAAAAAGCGCTTGGCCATCTGCTTCTTGGCCTCGTCCATCGACCCGGAAACGTCCATCACGCAAAACATCACCGCCTGAGTCGAGGGCTGTGGCACGCGGATCCGGTTCGAAAAACGCAGGTCGAAGGGATCGACGAAGGGAATCGCCTGGCGCTTGGCCTTGAGCACCTCGATTTCGTGTTGCAGTCGGCGCACCTCGTCCTCGTTGGCCGGCACCTCGTCGAGCACGCTTTCCAGCTCGGCCTGCAACTGCCGCAATTCGCGGCTGTACGGCCCGCCGATCGCGATCCGCCGCCCGGCAGCACCGCGCATGGTACGGACGATGCTGATGTTGGTCGGCACCCCGGTTTGCGTATAGCCGGCGCGTACCCGCTTGTATTCGTCGATCCGCGCCAGTTGCCGCTTGACCAGGTTGGGCAGGGCCAGTTCCTCGAAGAAGATGTCGAGAAACTCGTCACGGGTCAGGGTGAATACGAAATCGTCGAGCCCCTCGCCATCCTTCGAGGCCTTGCCCTTGCCTTGGCCGGCCCCGCCGCCGCTCGGCCGCTCGATCTGATCGCCGGTGGAAAAACGGTCATTTCCCGGGTGGACCGTGTCACGCATGCCGCCGCGCCCGTGGTGGAACTGCGGCTCGGAAATATCGCCGGCCGGAATTCCGATTTTCTCGCCATTCTCCAGATCGCGAATGCCGCGCCGGGCAATCGCGTCGGCCACCGCCTTGCGAATCTGGCCCTTGAAGCGGCGCAGGAAGCGCCCGCGATTGACCGAGCTTTTGTTGCGGCTGTCCTGCCTTCTATCGACTATCCGTACCGTCATGGCTCCTCCCCGCAATTGCCACCGTCGCTGGCTCACGGCCGGGCTAAACTCAGTCCGGCCGTGAGCCCGGCTTTAACTGCTCTTCCTGACGCGCAAGTACCATTCGCAGAGCAAACGCACCTGCTTTTCGGTGTAACCCTTGTCGATCATGCGGTCGACGAAGTCTTGGTGCTTTTTCTGCTCGTCGGCGCTGGCCTTGGTATTGAAGGAAATCACCGGCAGCAGTTCCTCGGTGTTGGAGAACATCTTCTTCTCGATCACCGCGCGCAGCTTCTCGTAACTGGTCCAGGACGGGTTCTTGCCGTCGTTGCGGGCGCGCGCACGCAGCACGAAATTCACCACCTCGTTGCGGAAATCCTTGGGGTTGCTGATCCCGGCCGGCTTTTCGATCTTTTCCAGTTCGTCGTTGAGCGCCGAACGGTCAAGAATCTCGCCGGTATTCGGGTCGCGGAATTCCTGATCTTGGATCCAGAAATCGGCATACAGCACGTAGCGGTCAAAAATGTTCTGCCCATACTCGGAGTAGCTTTCGAGATAGGCGGTCTGGATTTCCTTGCCGATGAACTCGGCGTAACGCGGACTGAGGAATTCCTTGAGGAAGCGACGGTAACGCTCCTCGACCTCGGGCGGATACTGTTCCTGCTCGATCTGCTGTTCGAGCACGTACATCAGGTGCACCGGATTCGCCGCCACTTCGCGGTGGTCGAAGTTGAACACCCGCGACAGGATCTTGAAGGCAAAGCGGGTGGACAGACCGGTCATGCCCTCGTCGACACCGGCAAAATCGCGGTATTCCTGGAAACTCTTGGCCTTGGGATCGGTATCCTTGAGGTTCTCGCCGTCATAGACCCGCATCTTGCTGAAGATGCTCGAATTTTCCGGCTCCTTCAGCCGCGACAGGACCGAGAACTGCGCCATCATGCGCAAGGTATCCGGGGCGCAAGGCGCGGCCGCCAGCGACGAGTTGGCCAGCAGTTTCTCGTAGATGTGCATCTCGTCGGTGACGCGGAGGCTGTACGGCACCTTGACGATGTAAATCCGGTCGAGAAAGGCCTCGTTGTTGCGGTTGTTCTTGAACGACTGCCATTCGGCCTCGTTCGAGTGGGCCATGATCAGACCGTCGAAGGGAATCGCGCCGAAGCCTTCGGTGCCCTTGTAGTTCTGCTCCTGGGTCGCGGTCAGCAAGGGGTGCAGCACTTTGATCGGCGCCTTGAACATTTCGACGAATTCGAGGATGCCGCGATTGGCCAGGCACAGGCCGCCGGAGTAGGAATAGGCGTCCGGGTCGTTCTGCGAATAGGTTTCCAGCTTGCGGATATCGATCTTGCCGACCAGCGACGAAATGTCCTGGTTGTTCTCGTCGCCCGGCTCGGTCTTGGCCACCGCCACCTGCGACAATACCGAAGGCCGCAGCTTAACCACGCGGAAGCGGCTGATGTCGCCACCGAACTCCTGCAGCCGTTTGACCGCCCACGGACTCATGATCGTCCCCAGGTAGCGCCGGGGAATGCCGTAATCGTCTTCGAGAATCTGCCCATCCTCGACCACGTTGAACAGGCTCAGCGGCGACTCGTGCACCGGCGAGCCCTTGATCGCATAGAACGGCACGCGCTCGATCAGCGCCTTCAGCCGTTCGGCCAGCGAGGACTTGCCGCCGCCGACCGGCCCGAGCAGGTAGAGGATCTGCTTCTTTTCCTCCAGCCCCTGCGCGGCATGCCGGAAGTAGGCGACGATGTGTTCGATCACCTCTTCCATCCCGTAAAACTCGCGGAAGGCCGGGTAGATTTTCAGCATCTTGTTGGCGAAGATGCGCGACATCCGGGATTCGAGTCGGGTGTCGAGCAGCTCCGGCTCGCCGATCGCCAGCAACATCCGCTCGGCCACCGTGGCGTAGGCGGAACGATCCGTCCGACACAGGTCCAGGTAGTCTTGGATCGACATTTCCTCTTCCTGCGCCGCTTCGTAACGGCTCTGGTAACGCGCGAAGATCGACATGGCACCCCTCCTTCCGAGAACGGACAAACCGACCTGTAGCAATTAACGGCCGCAGGATCCAAAAGGCTGAATCGGGAAAAGATTTTTTACTTTTTTTGCCGTCGACCGTGACAGGCGGTCGCTCCGGGTTTGCCGGTTCGACTGCGGCGCGTGGCGCCAGTTCGCAAAATATTTGTGATCGGGATAGGGGGCAGCCATTATAAGCTGCGCCCCTCCCACACCACCCGGCATGCGGGTCCGCACCGGGCGGTTGGAATGGTTGAGGTAGTACACAGGCAAACCCTCCTGCACACCCCTGGCTTCACCATTTCGAGT
>NZ_JAKLLH010000030.1 GCF_023150235.1 Azonexus sp. | reverse complement strand
CCAGTTCGTGAATGCATTTGGAATATTGAGGCCGTCATGGAAATTTGGAGCCTCGTTAAATTCATTAAAAACAATGGCTTGCATTTTATCACATGACGGCTTCGGATGGGGTGGGGGGAATCTGACAAAGTAGAATTAATAGGGAACGTTTCAGTGAGGGCATGATTTTTGGTAGAGCGCTGCGCCAGGTGCGGCCTCGTTGGCCACAAGCCCTTGCTGGCGGGTTGAAAGCTCGAGAGCATAAAACATTGGCAGGTTTGAGTGGTGCTGCCGGACTTGGCCATTCCTGGTGCGCACCCGGTGCCCCCTTGGGTTGGCGGTGCTGATCGCCATTTGAAAAGCCGCTGGGTAGGCATCAGCGCGGCTACGGTCTACCCGAAAAAACGGCGATTTTGGGGTAGACCGTGAATAAGGCGGTGCACAAGATCAATTCGCTGCCACGCACCGCAGGACTAAACACCGAGTGCAAGGCTCTGGCCAAGCCGATCCGCCGACCACTGCAGCCCCCGGGTGATTGCCGCAAACACATCCATCGGGTAGCCAGCGGGCAGTGCTGCCCCGGCCTGATCAATCACACTCGGCGTCGTCGCGATCAATTCCTCGATCAGCCGTATCGCGGGATCACGCGGAATCCGGCAGTGCTCCGCCAAGCGCACAAAATGCCGGGCCTGTACCTTGTCCAGCGGGTAGTGTGCATTCGTGCTGCGGAGCGCCATGGCCAGCTTGAGTTCTTTGTAGTCAAGAAAGTTGGCGCCCTGTCCGGTTACCGGCCAGGCAGAAAGCACGTCGTACAGCGGCGTCATTTCATACGCCGAGCCCGGTAGCAGCCGGAGCGAGAAGTTCTTGGCGTGGCCATCGGTGGCCGCCAACATCCAGAACAGGACCTGCGCACGGAAAAAGGTTTCCAGATCGCCGCCATTACGCGAATACACTAGTTTTTCGATGATTTCCGCATGCCCCGGCCCGCCATCGCTTTCGTACTTCAACGCACTTTGACAGCCGAGTGCCTGGCAAAAATCCTCCTGCGGCAACCGCAGCCAGTACCCCTCCGCCATCTGCTGGCGGTCAAAGCGGGTAACCAGCAGGGCCTTTTGGTCTTCAAACGTCGCTATCGCGGTCTCGGCCACCGGAATGCCGAACAAAGCCAGCAACTGTGCGCACAGCCACTCGTTTTCCACTGAGGTGCGCATATCTGCCTTGCGGGCTCCGACCAGTCCCAGGGGCAGCTTGAAAATGTGCGTCGTCGGTGTCGATCCGTGCGGCAGGCACCATTGGCCGTCAAGCCAGGTCAGGGCGGTTTTTTCCTGTGCTCCTGCAATCGAAATCCGAAAGTCTGCTTGGTCCTCGCGGTGGATCCCGCCACTGGGCAGGATCGTGTCGCGTAGCACCTGCGCCACCTGGGCCTCGGTCAGAGGGGTTGCTGTCGTTTTGCGGTAATCGGTCGGCTCGCTGTCCAGAGGCATCAGTTGGACTGCCCCGACGCAGTCCTGGCCGATCGCCTCGAGCAAATCAAAAGCGCCGCGCGTTGTGGTCCCGAACCGTGCCTGCAAGCGTTTGCGGATCGGGTCGCTGTCCGGCAGCAGGTTGTCGAAATAGGCCCCTACTGCCGCAGTCCGGATGACGGCGGTTTGCAGCGGCAGCGACAACGACAGCGGCCGTCGGCGTTCGGACTGCAGCCATTCCTCGTCGTAGCGCAATTGATCGTAGCCATGTGGCGAGATCGTCCAGTCAGCGACCCGGCTGCCATTCATCCAAAGTGCCAAGACCCGCTGATGTGACTTGCGCCCCATCACCAATCCTCGCCTGGTGCGCTACTGGGGTTCGCTTCCTGTGCGCGGAGCATCACCTCCAGCCCCAGTGTTTTTGCCAGCACCAGCAGTCGGGCCAGATTAAGCTCCGCCGGGTTCTGCTCCAATTCGGAGAACCAGCTCTGGCTGATGTTCAGGCATGTCGCAACTTGACTCTGCGACAGCTTCCTTGCGCGGCGCTGGTCGCGCAAGATGGCGCCCAGCTGCTCCGGTGTGTGAATGGTAGTTAACGAGGTGAGCAAAGACATGTGTGCCTCGGATATCGGTATTGGCGATATTTTTACTTTATCGCCAATGGCAATAAAACACAAATATCGTCTATGGCGATAATTTGGCTTGGGTCACACGCGATGAAATTGGCGCTCCAAACCAATCAATATCGGATGGGCCGACTGGCGAGGAGCCGTCCGAATTTTGTGCCAATCGGTTTGCACATGACACCAAAGGGAGCTGAGTCGCCACTCAGGGTGATCACGGGTTGCAGGAAGGCTTGCTCGCCGTTTGCGGTCAGCCGCTGCGACAAGATGCACGGTCTGCCAGGGCTGATCAGCGCTGATTACCCCTTGGCCAGCTTTCTCGGTGGGTCGGCCTGCGGTCGAAGCGCCGAGGCGATCAGGCGGTAGTACCAGAAGGCTTCATCCGTGGCCATGCGCTCCTCGAAACGCGCTGGCGACAAGCCGGTGACGCGCCGGATTTCCCGCCCCATGTGCGACTGGTCGGCGTAGCCTGCTTCGGCCGCTGCGGCCGCCAGGCTGGCCTCCGGGCCGCTTGCCTGGTGCAGACGGTGGAGAAAGGCGGTTTCCACGCGACTGAACAACTGCAGGTCGCGCTGGCTTTGCCCTGTCCAGTCGCGCATCCGTCGCTGTAGCTGGCGTACGCTTGCACCGGCTGCTGAGTGGGCGGCGCGTGTGGCGAGCGAGCGCAGCCAGTCGCCGACATAGAGCGAAGGCCGGGAGCGCCCCGGCTTTTGCCACAGTCTGGCGAGTTTCGCCTCCAGGCGGGCGAACGGCGGCCGGCCAGGATGCGTGAGCAGCGATTGAAAGGCGAGCAGCAGGGCTGGCGGGGCCACGCTGTCCAGCGCAACGTGGCGGTCGACAAAGGCGGCGACCGGCTGCCCGAGCAGATAACTCAGGATCTCCGGGTAAAAGCCGACCGACAGCGCATGGATTGGTCCCGGCGACCAACTTGCCGATGGTTTGCGCTGCGGCCCGGACAGAATCAGGTTGGGGAGTGCCGGCGAGAGTAGCGGTTCGCCGGCCGGCTGTGGCTGCTCCACCATGTGCAGGGTGCCCGCGAATACCCAGGAAATCACCACCATCGGGGTTGCCGGGTAGTAGTTGAAGCGCTCCAGATCAGCCAACTCACACGCCCGCGTATCACGTTCGACGCCGGCCATCAGGCAGCCGCTGAGCGCCGACGAGGGCAGGTGGAGGTAGGCGAGCGGCTTGGGCAAGGCGTGTCGTTTGCGTTCTAGAGGGGGGCGGGCGGAGCGGGCACGATGGCGTGATCGAAAACCGCGAGGACATGACCATGAAGACAATAGTTCAGGGACGCCTGTCACACAAGCTACGCAGCATGGCCGTATCGGCCGGTTGCCTGTGCCGCGTGGCGCTCGGGCGAGCGTTCGGCAGGCCGCTGGTGAAGGAATGGCCGTTCCTGTTTGAATACGGAACGCGCTACATGCGTGCCCAGTTCAATCATGCCTTTCGTCTCAGCCACGATATCGCCGAAAGCCGGGCCTACTTCGACAGCGTATACGGGGTGACCGAAAGCTTTCCGGATGTCAGCCTCCGCGAAACCGGCGACGGCGAACCGCGAGGCACCTGGTTCCTGCCGCAGACGCGCTATAGCGGAGCCACCCTGCTGCACTTTCATGGCGGCGGCTATACCTTTTATGCCGGGGTGTCGCGCCACTTTGCGGCCTGTCTGGCCCACACGCTCGGGGTGGCGGTCTTTGCGCCGGACTATCGCCTGACGCCCGAGCATCCTCATCCGGCCCAGCTCAACGACGGGCTTGCCGCCTACACCTATGTGCTGGCGCACGGCACGCCGCCGGAAAAACTGGTGCTGTGCGGCGACTCGGCAGGCGGCCATCTGGCCTTGATGCTGCTGGCCAAGCTGCGCCAGGCCAATCTGCCCAAGCCTGCACTCACCGTGGGCATCAGTCCGTGGACCGATATCGGGCGGCGCGGCGCCAGCCAGTTCGGTAACGATCCCTACGATCTGGTGCAGGGTTACATGACTCTGCAGTTCGCAGCCTGGCTCAAGGGCGGGCAGGCGCTGAGCGACGCTGCCCTGTCGCCGATGGGGCAGGACTACCGCTCCCTGGGGCCGATCTACCTGCAAGCCGGGGGGCGGGAAATCCTGGTCGACATGATCCGCGACTTCGCAGGCATGGTCGCCACCCAGGGCGGCAGCGTCCGCCTCGACGTCTGGCCGCAGATGAATCACGAGTTCCACGCCTATGGCGCCTACCTGCCGGAAAGCCGCGAGGCCCTGGCCAGCTTGCGCCGGGCCGTTGCGGCACACATCGGGGAGGGGGACGGATTCCCGCCGAATGAGCGAACGGAATGCGACTGCCTGAGCGAGCGTCACGAGTAGCGGGCAGTCGTGCCCGATGCCGAGGAGCGCACCGTTGTTGATCGCGCCCTCTACGAGGAGTGGCGTGGGTTGGTAGTCGATGTGCCGTGTGGTAGCGGGCGTGAAAACAAGCTGATTGTCTAAGTTGACCGTGTGAATTCGAGTATTTTCCACGGCACCCTGTCATCTTGGGGCAGATCGCATACCTGGGACTCGGCAGGCGTCCTGATAAAAAAACGGCCCCGCTGCCAAAGCAGGGGGCCGTGAAAAGGGGGCGGAAGGGAGGCCGCCCCCAGGGAGAGCCAGTTTAGCTTTTGTGCAGTTTGAAGACCCAGACCGAACCGCCTTGTTCGAGGTAGTTCACGCGTTTGGCAACGTCGCCGCCCCACAGCGGGACGGCGCCGCCCCAGCCGGTGACGACGGCGATCATCTGCTCGCCGTCCTGTTCCCAGGTGACCGGCGGTGCGACGATGCCGGTGCCGGTCTGAAAGGACCACAGTTCCTTGCCGGTCTTGGCGTCCACGCCCTTGAGGTAGCCTTCCGGGGTGCCGTAGAAGACCAGGCCGCCGGCGGTGGTCAGCACGCCGCCCCAGAGCGGCGCGTAATTCTTGTTTTCCCAGACGATCTTGCCGCTGGCCGGGTCGACCGCGCGCAGCACGCCGATGTGGTCTTCGTTGAGCGGCTTGATCGTGAAGCCGGCGCCGAGGTAGGCGGCGCCTTTCTTGTAGGCGACCGGCTCGTTCCAGATATCCATCGCCCATTCGTTGGCCGGCACGTAGAAGAGGCCGGTCTGCGGGCTGTAGGCCATCTGCTGCTGGTTCTTGCCGCCGAGGAAGGACGGCGCCGAGAAGACGACCTTGCCCTTCTTGCCTTCGGCTTCGTCGGCCGGGTTGCCGGGGCGCCCGGCTTCGATGGTGTTGGGGCGGCCGGTTTCGAGGTTGTAGCCGCTGGCCCAGGTGATCTTCTTGAGGAAGGGGAAGGCGTTGAGCAGCTTGCCGTTGGTCCGGTCGTTCACGAAGAAGAAGCCGTTGCGGTCGGCCTTGCCGCCGGCCTTGATCAGCTTGCCGGTCTGCGGGTCCTTGTAGTCGAAGGAGACGAATTCGTTGACGCCGTCGAAGTCCCAGCCGTCGTGCGGGGTGTTCTGGTAGTGCCAGGCGATCTTGCCGCTGTCGGCGTCGATGGCGACGGTCGATGACGAGAAGAGGTTGTCGCCGGGGCGCAAATGGCTGTTCCACGGGGCCGGGTTGCCGGTGCCGGCAAAGACCAGGTTGGTTTCCGGGTCGTAGGTGGCGCCGTTCCAGGTGGCGGCGCCACCGGTTTGCCACAGGTCGCCCGGCCAGGTGGCGTTGGTGGTGCCGGAGATGCCGTTTTCGACCTTCTCGCCGTTCTGGACGATGTAGCCCATGTGGCCTTCGACGGTCGGGCGGGTCCAGATCAGCTTGCCGGTGAGTGGGTCGCGCGCATCGACGCGGCCGACGATGCCGAATTCGCCGCCGGAAACGCCGGTGATCAGCTTGCCCTTGGCGATGATCGGGGCGGCGGTCAGCGAGTAGCCGGCGGCGTAATCACCGACCTTTTCCTTCCACACCACCTTGCCGGTGTTCTGGTTGAGTGCGACCAGTTGCGCATCGAGCGTGCCGAAGATGACCAGGTCGCCGTAGAGCGCGGCGCCCCGGTTGATCACGTCGCAGCAGGGCATGATCCCGTCGGGCAGGCGGTGCTCGTACTTCCATAGTTTCTTGCCGCTTTTGGCGTCGACCGCAAACAGCCGCGAATACGAGGCGGTGACGAACATCTTGCCGTTGTGGATCACCGGCTGCGATTCCTGGCCGCGCTGCTTCTCGCCGCCAAACGACATCGACCAGGCCGGGACCAGGTTCTTCACCGTCTGAGTGTTGATCTGGGTCATCGGGCTGAAGCGCTGGCCCTGCGTGCCCAGGCCGAAGCTGACCACGTCGCCGTGGGTCTTGGCATCGTTGAGGATGTCGGCATCGGTGACGCCGGCGTGCGCCGCCGGCTGTGCGAGCAGCGCGGCAGCCAGGGCCGTAGCCAGCAGCGAGTGGCGAAGGGGGTGGGTGTTGTGCATGGAATGTCTCCTGTTTTTTGCGATACCGGCGGCTGGACGCCGCCCGCGCGGGCTTTGCGGCAGGCCTGGGGAACTCGCCGCGAAAGTGCTGTGCCGGCTGCAAGCGCTGTGCCATCTCTCGCTCGATGCCGGAAAACCCTTGCCGCTGCGGGGCTTGGCAGGATTCCGCCGGAGCCGCTGGCAAGCGCGTGCAGCAATGCGCTGCTGCGTTGAGCAACAGCTGTTCAAATGTGGAGCAACCTGCCGGCGAAAGGGCTGGCCAAAAAGCCGCCGATTGCCGGCAAAGCCCCGTCTGGCAAGGCTTGGCCGGCGTTGGCCAGGGTGTGGCACAGGCTTTGCACTCCTTCCGTGAAATTCCCCGCTTCGAGGGAGACCGGAGAGAGACAAGCATGACAACAGGCATCTATCTGCCCTGGCGGGCAGTGGTGTGGGCGCTGGCCTGCACCCTGCTGCTGCCGCTGACCAGCGGTACAGTGATCGGGACCGAGCATGGCGCTCCGGCGCCGGCGGCCGCAGTGGCCAGTAGTGGCGATCCGCTGGCTTCGGCACGCTGGGGCGAGATGCAGCGCCAGTTCATCGGCAATGCCCCGTTCGTGTTCGATCCGCGGGTCAAGGTCAGCGCTCCGGAATTGGCCGAGAACCCGCTGCAGGTTCCGATCAGTGTCGATGCGGCCGCCCTCGCTGGCGTCGAGGAAGTGATCGTCTTTGCCGACTTCAACCCGATTGTCGAAATCCTGCGCTTTTACCCGGAGGCGGTGCCGGCCAGCCTCGGCTTTCGCGTCAAGCTGCAGCAATCGACGCCGGTGCGCGCCGCTGCCCGCACTGCCGACGGCGTCTGGCACGTCGGCGGCACCTGGGTGAATACCGCCGGCGGTGGCTGCACCACGCCCTCGCTCGGCTCCGGCTCGCCGCTGTGGCAGGCGCAGCTCAACCAGGTGGCGGCGCGCCAGTGGTCCACCGGCCCCAACGCCGGCCGCCTGCGGCTGAAGATCGTGCACCCGATGGATACCGGGCTGGTCGCCGGCATTCCGGCCTTTTTCCTCGAAGAAATCACCCTGCGCGACGCGGCCGGCCAGCGCCTGCTGCGCGTGCAGCCGGCCGAGCCGGTGGCCGAAAACCCGGTGTTCACCCTCGGCGGCCTTGGGAATGGGCCGGTCGAGGCCAGCGGCCGCGACAACAACGGCAACCAGTTCAGCACCCGGATCGCGCCATGAGCTACCGCCAGTTTTTCTGCCGCGAATCGTACAGTCGTCAGTGGGGGCGTCTGTGCTGCCAGTTGCTGGGCGCGTTGCTGCTGGTCGGTGCCGGCCTGCCGGCAGCGCTGGCCGAGGCCTTTAACTACCACCTGCAGCCGCAACAGGTGGCGCCCGGGGTCTATGTGCTGCTCGGTGCGCGCGAGGATTTCGATAGCCGCAACGGCGGCAACATCGTCAATACCGGCTTCATCGTCGGCCGCGACGGGGTGATCGTGATCGACAGCGGCCCGTCGCGCCGCTACGGCGAACAGCTGCGCGCCGCGATCCGCCGGGTGACGCCGCTGCCGCCGGTGCTGGTGCTCAATACTCATCACCATCCCGACCATTTTCTTGGCAACCAGGCCTTTGCCGAGCTGCCGATTGCTGCCTTGCCGGCGACCCGCCAGGGCATCGCCGCCGAGGGCAACGCCTTTGCCGAAAATCTGTACCGCCTGAGCGGCGACTGGTTGAAGGGCACCGAGGTGCTGGCCCCCAACCGCGAGCTCGCCGCCGGGACGCTGGAAGTCGCCGGGCGCAAGCTCGATCTGCTGGCGCTGGCTGGCCACACCGACGCCGATCTGGTGGTGATCGACCGCGCCAGCGGCGTGATTTTTGCCGGCGACCTGGTCTTTCATCAGCGGGCTCCGACCACGCCGCACGCCGAGATCGGCGGCTGGCTGGCGGCGCTTGATGCGCTCGAAGCCCTGACCCGCGCCCCCGGTTTCACCCGGCTGGTGCCGGGGCATGGCCCGGTCAGCGCCGACGCGACGCCGATTGCCGAGACCCGCGCCTGGCTGCGCTGGCTGGCCGGGCAGCTGGAGGCCGATGCCCGCGCCGGGCTGGACATGAGCGAAGTCCTGCAGCGGCCGCTGCCGCCGGAACTGGCACGGCTGCCGCTGGCGCAGCGCGAATACCGGCGCTCGGTCGAGCATTGGTTCCCGGCCATCGAGGCTCGGGTGCTGGCGGAGAAACCTTGATGCCAGCCACGGTCGACCGCCGTTTTTGGCAAATTCTTGCCCTCTCATTCGGGCTGCACGCGCTGTGCCTGCTCGGCCTGCCAGGCCGGGATGCGGCACCGACCGGGACAACAACCGGCACGCCGGTTGCCAGCGGCCCGCTGCGGCTACGCGCGCAGTTGCGCCCGCCGCCGGTCCCGGCAAACGCGTCTGTCACGGCATCGGCGCAGACCCCGCCGGCGGCCGGTGCCGGGGCTGTCGGCCGTGACGTCTTGACACCGCGGCTGCTGGACGTCGGGCAAGCCTTGTCGAAGACAGTCCCGGCCGGTCGGCCATCACGCCCAGGCAACAGCCAGTCGCGGCCGGCCTTGGCGACGGCGATGCCCGGCGACCAAGCCCGCCCGCCGCTCGCCACTCAGCCGGCAGCGGTGGCAGCACCTGTGTCGGACGCATTGCCGGCGCTTGCCGCTGCCCAGGCGACGCCTGCCGCATCCGCCGCATCCGCCGCATCCGCCGCATCCGCCACATCCGCCACATCCGCCACATCCGCCACATCCGCCGCTCCGGCTGGCGAGGCCTTGCTCGACGCCTATCGCCGCCAGTTGCAGGCGTTGGTCTCGGCGCCGCGCGACTACCCCCGGCTGGCCGCCTTGCGCGGCTGGGAGGGCGAGGTGCGCCTGCGCTTGCGGATCGCCCGCAAGGGCAACCTGCTGGCGGTGCAGCTCGACCGCTCCAGCGGCTTCGAGGTGCTCGACCAGCATGCGCTGGCCCGGCTGTCCGATCACGGCGACTTTCCGCCCTTGCCCGAGCGCTGGGAGGGCAGCGAGTTGCAGGTGGTGATTCCAATTCATTACAAGCTGAGAAAAACAACATGAAGAGACAAAGTCCCCGTCCCCGCCGCCTGGCCTGGCTGAGCGCGCTGGCGTGCACTGCCTTGGCCGCCGAGCCGGCCTTGACCCTCAACCCGGTCGAGGTGATGGGCACCACGCCCTTGCCCGGCCTCGGCCTGGCACGCGATGCGGTCCCGGCACCGGTGCAGCGGCTGGGCGAAGAGGCGCTGGCAGCCCGCCCCGGCGGCAGTCTCGCCGACCTACTCCAGCAGCAGCTCGGCGGCGTTTTTCTCAACGACATTCAGGGCAACCCGTGGCAGGCCGATGTGAACTATCGCGGCTTCACCGCCTCGCCGCTGCTCGGCACGCCGCAGGGCTTGTCGCTGTATCTGGACGGGGTGCGCCTCAACCAACCGTTTGGCGATGTCGTCAGCTGGGACCTGATTCCGCGTTCGGCGATTGCCGGGATCGAGCTGATGCCCGGCTCCAACCCGGTCTATGGCCTGAATACGCTGGGCGGCGCGCTCGCGGTGCACACCAAGAGCGGCCTGACCCACGCCGGCTCGGCGGTTGAAGTCGGGCTCGGCAGCTACGGGCGCCAGGCGCTGACGGTCGAGCACGGTGGGCGCAACGAGCGCGGCCTGCACTGGTTCGTCACCGCGAATGGCACCAACGACGAGGGCTGGCGTCAGGACTCGCCCAGCCGCCTCGGCCAGCTGTTCGGCAAGCTCGGCTGGCAGGGCGGCGCGACCGACCTGGCGCTGACCGTCGCGCTGGCGCGCAGCATGCTGACCGGCAACGGCCTGCAGGACATCCGCCAACTCGACCGCGACTGGCGCAGCGTTTATTCCAAGCCGGACGAAACCCGCAACCGTTCGCTGTTTCTCAACCTCGAAGGCAAGCACAGCCTTGACGCCGACACCTTGCTCGCCGGCAACCTGTATTACCGCCGCCTGCGCACCAGTACCTACAACGGCGACATCAACGAAGATGCGCTCGACCAGTCGCTGTACCAGACTAGCGCCGCCGAACGCAGCGCACTTGCCGCCGCTGGCTACCGTGGCTTTCCGGCCAGCGGCGCGAGCGCAGCCAACACGCCCTTTCCCTACTGGCGTTGCCTGGCCAACGTGCTGCTTGCCGACGAGCCGGCCGAGAAGTGCAACGGCCTGATCAACCGTAGCCAGACCACCCAGGAAAACTACGGCTGGAGCGGCCAGCTGACCCGCCTCGGCGAGCTTGCCGGCTGGCGCAACCAATGGACGCTGGGCGCCGGCTACAACCAGAGCCGGATGCATTTCACCCAGTCCTCGCAATTCGGCTACCTCAACCCGGACCGCAGCATCACCCCGGTCAATGCCTTTGCCGACGGCTCTTATCTCGACGACGACGGCCAGCCGCTCGACAACCGCGTCGACCTGCGCGGCCGCAGCCGGACCTGGAGCCTGTACCTGAGCGATACCCTGAGCTTTTCCGAGCGCCTGCACCTGACCGTGGCCGGCCGCTACAACCGTGCCAGCGTGCGCAATCGCGATCAGATCATCCCCGGCGGCCAGCGCGGTTCGCTCGACGGCGACCATCGCTTCAGCCGCCTCAACCCGGCCTTGGGCGTGACTTACGCGGCCTTGCCGACATTGACGCTGTACGCCGGTTACAACGAGGGCAGCCGCACCCCGACGGCGGTCGAGCTCGGCTGCGCCGACCCGGCCAACCCCTGCAAGCTGCCCAACGCGATGGCCGGCGACCCGCCGCTCAAGCAGGTGGTGACGCGCACCTGGGAAGCCGGGCTGCGCGGTGCCAGCGGTGACCGCCGCTGGCACGCCGGGCTGTTCCGCGCCGACAATCAGGACGACATCCTGTTCGTCGCCGGCCAGGCCAATGGCTTCGGCTATTTCCGCAACTTCGGCCAGACCCGCCGTCAGGGCGCCGAACTCGGCGCCAGCGCGCAGCTCGGCAGCGTCCGCCTCAGTGCCGATTACACCTATCTCGATGCCACTTTCGAGAGTGTCGAGACGGTCAATGGCGCTGCCAACAGCAGCCAGGATGCCAACGGCAACATCGCGATCCGCCCGGGTAACCGGATCCCGCTCAGCCCGCGCAACCAGTTGCGCCTGCGCGCCGAGTGGCAGGCGAGCGGGCAACTGGCGCTCAGCCTGGGGATGCTGGCAGTCTCCGACAGCCTGGCGCGCGGCAACGAAAACGGCCTGCACCAGCCCGACGGCGTGCGCTACCTGGGCAGCGGCCGGGTGCCGGGGCACGCGGTGTTCGACCTCGGCGCCAAATATCGCCCGACCCCGGCGTTGACCGTGTTTGCCTCGGTTTACAACCTGTTCGACCGCCGCTACGCCAGCGCCGCTCAGCTCGGCGCCACCGCGCTGACCGCCAACGGCAATTTCATCGCCCGGCCGTTCGCGGCCAGCGGCGATAACAGCAGTGTGCTGCACAGCAGCTTCCAGGCACCGGGCGCGCCGCGCACCGCCTGGATCGGCCTCCGCTACGCCTTCTGACCCGCCTTCTGACCCGCCTTCTGACCCGCTTTCGCCAAGGAACGATCATGACCCCGAATCTCCGCTTTCATCCCGTCCTGGCCGCCGTGCTGGGGGCTTTTGCCGCAACCCACGCCGGCGCCGCCGATCTCGTCCTCGATCAGGTGGTGGTCACCGGCAGCCGCGCGGAGCAGCGCAGCTTCGACCTGCCGGCGGCCATTGATGTGGTCGGCCGCGAGCGGCTCGACGCCGACCAGCCGCGCGTCAATGCCTCGGAAGCGCTGGCCAGCGTCCCCGGCCTCACCGCGCTCAACCGCCAGAATTACGCGCAGGATTTGCAACTATCGTCGCGCGGCTTTGGCGCCCGCTCGGCCTTCGGCGTGCGCGGCATCCGCCTGGTCGCCGACGGCATTCCGGCGTCGATGCCCGACGGCCAGGGGCAGGCGGCGACCTTCAACCTCGACCGCGCCGAACGCATCGAAGTCCTGCGCGGGCCGCTCTCGGCGGTTTATGGCAACCACGCCGGCGGCGTGATCCAGCTGTTTACCGAGGAAGGTCACGGTCGACCGGTGGTCGAGGGCAATTTCAGCGCCGGCAGCAATGCGACCTGGAAGGCCGATCTGGCGGCCAGGGGCGAGGTCGGTGGTGTCGGCTACGTGCTCGATACCTCGCGCTTCGCCACCGACGGCTATCGCCAGCACAGCCGCACCGAGCGCGAGCAGAGCCAGGTCAAGCTGACCTTCAAGCCGAGCGAGGACGGCAAGCTCAACCTGCTCGCCTCGACCTTCCGCCAGTCGGCGCAGGACCCGCTCGGCCAGACCTGGAGCGGCTATCGCAACAATCCGCGCAGCGTCGCCCAGGCTGCGCTCGACTACAACACGCGCAAAGAGATCGAGCAGAGTCAGGGCGGGCTGACTTACGAACACCGCTTCGGCGAGCACCGCGTCCAGCTGGCGGCCTATGTCGGCCAGCGTTCGACCACGCAATACCAGTCGATTCCCAAGGCGGTGCAGGCCAATGCCCGCCACAGCGGCGGCGTGATCGATTTTGATCGCGACTACGGCGGCGCCTCGGCGCGCTGGATCGGCCGCTTCGACCTCGCCGGCGGGCGCCTGACCACGACCCTGGGCAGCGATTACGAAACTTCCCGCGACGACCGCCGGGGCTACGAAAACTACGTCGGCAACACGCTCGGGGTGATGGGCGCGCTGCGCCGCCAGGAACTCGATACGGTGACCAGCTTCGACCAGTACGCGCAGGCCGAATGGGCGCGCGGCGACTGGCAGGTGAATACCGGGCTGCGCCGCAGCCACGTCGCCTTCAAGGTCGACGACCGCTACCTGAAGAACGGCAACGACGGCGGCCGCGTCGAATACGACAAGACCACGCCGACCGTCGGCGCGCTTTACCGCCTGACCCCGGCGGTCAATGTTTACGCCAGCGCCGCGCGCGGTTTCGAGGCGCCGACCTTCGGCGAGCTGTTTTACTCCGGCCCCGGCGGCAGCTTCAGCTACGCGCTCAAGCCGGCGCAGAGCACGCACCTGGAAACCGGGCTCAAGGCCTACCTCGGCGCCGACACCCGGCTCGACCTGGCGCTGTTCCAGATCGACACCCGCGACGAACTGGTGGTCGATAGCAGCAGCGGCGGCCGTACCAGCTACCGCAACGCCGGCCGCACCCAGCGCCAAGGGTTGGAAGCGGCGCTCGACAGCCGCTGGGGCGCCGGCTTCAGCAGCCGCCTCGCCTACACCTACCTCGACGCCCGCTACGATCAGGCTTTCACCACCTCCGGCGGCAGCGTGATCGACGCCGGCAAGCGCCTGCCCGGCATCGCCGCCCAGCAGCTGTATGCCGACCTGGTCTGGCGGCACGCGGCGAGCGGCTTCTATGCCGGGGTCGAAGGTCTGGCGCGCAGCAACATGCAGGTCGAGGACAGCAACAGCCAGCGCCCGGCGCCGGGCTACGCCATCGCCAACCTGCGCCTCGGCATCGAGCGCAGCTACGGCCCGCTCAGCGTCCGCACCTACGCCCGCATCAACAACCTGTTCGACCGCCAGTACGTCGGCTCGGTCGTCGTCGGCGACGGCAACGCCCGCTATTACGAAGCCGCGCCGGGCCGCAACTGGCTGGCTGGCGTTGCCCTGCGCTATGCCTTCTGAGCCTCGGTGCCGGGGCTGGCGCGGCGGCGGCCGCTGCGCCGGCCTCGCCCGGCTGGCGCAGCTCGCGGCATGCGCAGCGTGGGTGGCACTGTTGAGCACCCACGCCGGCGCTGCCGGCAGCGACGACGAACTGGCCTACCGCGAATTCCCGCAGCACGATTACGCCAGCGTGCGCAGCGCGGTGCTCGACGCCATCGCAAGCGAAGGCCTGGTCCCCAGCCCGCCGCTCGACTTCGCCGCGATGCTGGCTCGCACCGCTCCGGCCATCGGCCAGCCGCCACCGCTGCAACGCGGCGAAATCCTGCAATTCTGCAGCGCCAAACTCGCCTTCGCGCTGCTCGCCGAAGACCCGGCACAACTCGCGCTCTGCCCGCTCGCCTTCAACCTCGGCCAGGTCGCTGGCCAGGCGCAGCCCTTCCTCAGCTGGCGCCTGCCGGCCGCGACCACGCCGGGGCGGCAGCAGCTCAGGGCGCTCTACCAGCGGCTGCTGGCGCGGGTGATCGAGGAACTGCCTTAGTTTTTGCGTAACCACGGTCAACCAGCGAAAAACCGGGATTTGGGCGGTGGACCGTGCTTATCAATTCTCTTTGTCCTGAAAAATTAGCTCTAAACTGCTGCCACATAGCCAGATCAATCTTCTTCTTGGCTATCCTGCCAGCACGACAGGGTGTGAGCTCATCATCGTCCATCACACGGGGGCTCTCTCGGTAATGTAGATGACGAGAAGCTTGAGATGTATGCGGAGACTCAAGCGGCAGGCACTTCAGAGGTACTCACCCAACCAACCGATAAATACATATCGGCAAAAACCATGTTTAAACCGGGGATTCCTCTCATGCCAAACACCTTGCCAATAGACTAAAGCGGCAGCGACAGGTATGCTTTTCGGGATTAATGTCTGATGCAATGGGGGATGCGATGCTCTATCCCAGCTTTCTGTACGCCGGAGCAAATCATTTTCCATCGATAGCCATTCGCGTAACGATCAACCGATCTGATTCGAGTCAACAAGATGCCCAATCGCCTTTTCCTGTCGCTGGCAGCTGCCAGCTCCATATTGATAATGAGCGAGTCGCTTGCCCAAATATCCCAGAACCGGCCAGGAACACGATTGGGAGGCAGCGAAATCAATGTTCAGGCTAGGCAGATGAACGCCGTGGCGCAGGGCTCGAATAATGAAGCGCGAAATCGCCTTGGCAGCATCACCGGCGATACAAAAATTAGTGGCACAACCCGCCTGGATGCCCGAACCGGGGCAGTGAATGCACTGGCCAACGGACAAAGGAATAGCGTGCAGAACCGCATTGCCAGCGTCCACGATGCTTCGATCAAGGGAGGGGTCCGTACTTCGGTCAAAAGCAAGGACATCACCTCAATTGCTCAAGGTGCGGACAACCGCGTCAGCAGCCAGATCGGCCATGTGCGTGGCAGTACAATGGAAGGAGACGTCAACATCGATGCCCGCACCGGTAGCATCAACAATCTCGGCTCGGGTAAAGAAAATCACGCCAATGTCAACGTAGCCAGCGCCAAGGAAAGCACACTCAAGGGCAATGTCCGCCTTGAGGTCAGGACTGGAAACATCAACAACCTCAGTACAGGCCGTGGCAACTCCGCCGAAGTAAATACTGCGGGTATCAACGATAGCGAAATCGGTAGCCGAGCCGATCTCAAAGCCAAAACCGGGCACGTAAACAATAGTGCCGTGGGCAACAGCAATCTCGCCGCTGTCAATGTGGGCGGGGTACAGCAGGCCAAAATTGGTGGAGGCGTCAGTACGCGCGCCCAGGCTGGCAATATCGTCAACCATGCACAGGGCCAGGAGAACGAGGCAGTGGTTGCGGTCGGGGCTATCAAGTCCTATCTGGTCGAAGTAGATAGCAACGGCAAACGAACCGGGCAAAAGATTCATACCGAAATCAAGGGCCGCGCTGACCTGAAAGCAGAGGCCGGCAATATCGTCAATGTAGCCAGTGGCCAGAAAAGTGCAGCTCACGTCAATGTCGGGAGTGTCTTCAATAGCCAAATCAACGGCAACGTACGTACCGACGCCAAGGCAGGCAATATCGTCAATAGTGCTACCGGCCAGGATGCGCGCGCCTTTACCAATATCGCCGGCATTGATCGCGGCGGGCTCGATTGCGACAGACTCGGACTAAACAAAACATGCCAAGGAAATAACAAGATTCAGGGCGACATCAATCTGAAAGCCCATGTCGGAAATATCAACAACGTAGCAACAGACAAGGGTCGTGCCCAGTTCGTGGTTGCCGGTATCCGTGATCAGGCCAGCTTGCGCGGCCCCGTCATCTTGAACGGCAGCACCACCAAAACCAGCAATGTCGCCAAGGGCAACAGCAGCGCCATCAGTGAAACAGCCGTGATTGGTGGAAATTAGTCCCGCTTTGACAGATTGGCGCAGAACGATTCAAATCCGTCATGCGCGAAGCTCAACCTTTTGTTTTAATTAATTAATAACGGAAATTGTTTACGTACTCACGAATCCTGCGATGCCCGGTCTCGTGAAGATCGGCTATACCTCACAGGAAGAGGCTAGTTCGCGAATCGCACAGCTATACACCACGGGTGTCCCTGTGCCATTCACCATTGAATTTGCATGCCGAGTCGAGAATGCGGTTGACGTCGAAAAAGCACTGCACACCGCATTCTCTCCAAGTCGCATCAACCCGAAGCGCGAGTTTTTCCGTATAGAGCCCGAACAAGCAATTGCAATTCTTCGCCTCCTGCACACTGACGAGACAACACAAGAAGTTACCCTGCAAGCAAGTGAGGTGGACCACCAATCCTTGGTTGCAGCCGAACAGATGCGGGCACGTCGACCAAACTTGAATTTTGAGGAAATGGGAATTCCTGTTGGCTCTGAACTCCGATCCGTCAAGGCTGACATCTCGGTTATCGTCACCAGCGCAAAGAAGGTAAGGCTCGGAGATGAGGAAATGTCCTTGACGGCAGCCACTCGCCAGGCCTTGGCACTCGAATACAGCGTTGCACCCGGACCGCACTGGACATTTGATGGCAAGTTGCTTGGTGAAATCTATGAAGCCACTTATGGGGATGTGGAGTGAACCGAGGCGACCTTTTCCCAGTTTTGGGCGGTTGACCGTGAACAGGTCGCCTACGGCAGGTTCAGTACTTCAGCGCCTGGCTCTCGATAAATAACTGGATCGCCCAGGCCAGTTCCTGTGCCAGCAGCGCTTCCCACGCCGGCATATGAGTGATGCCGACGATGACTTTGCCCTGGCGCACGGTTTTGGCGAAGTAGGCGTCGTTGTCGCGCAGGCACCAGGCCTTGAGGTCGCTGTCGTCGATGCGGCGGCAGCTGCGGTTGAGCTTGCGCAGATCGGGCGCGGGTGCGGCGTTGGTGCCGGCGTCGGCACCGTGGCAGCGGGCGCAGGCCTGATTGTAGGCAGCGCGGCCGAGTGGCAGGGCCAGTTCGGCGGCGGGTGAGTCGCGGTAGGGGTTGGCTGCCCGCCAGGTACCGCCGAGCGCCGGCAGCGTGCCGGCATCGACCTGCGGTGCGAGCGCGACCTCGGCCCGCAGCGCCCCCGCCGACAACAGGCCAAGCATGCCCGCGCAGGCCAGGCTCGCGGCCACGCGGCGGATGGCGATCAATCCATGGAATGACATAGTCACCTCACCAGTCCTGTGGGTCCGGGCAACCGCTGCAGCCCGCGAAATCTGCGTCCTGGAACACCGTAAAGCGCCGATAGCTGCCGCTCAGATCGGCGCCGCGCAGATTGACGGTAAACAATTTGGCCTCCTGCAGATTGCTGTTGCGCAAGCGCGCGCCCTTGAACCAGGCGAAGTTGGCCTTGGCCGCTTCGAGGTTGGCGCCGGTCAGGTCGGCGTCGCTGAAATCGGCGCGAAACAGGCGGGCAAACTCCAGGTCGGCCCCGACCAAACGCGCGCCGCGAAAGGTCGCGGTCGGCGCGCTGGCCTTGTTCAGGCGTGCCGCCGTGAGATCGGCGCCATCGAAATTGGCGCCGGCAAGGTTGGCGCCAGTGAGGTTGGCACGCGCCAGCTGCGCGCCGGAAAAATCGGCACCGGCCAGGTTTTTTCCCGCCAGATTGGCGTGGCGCAGATCGGCGCCGCGACACTGGGCATGCGGCCAGAGGCCACAGCCGTTGATCACTTGCGGCGCCTCGGCGGCTACCACGGTCAACGGCAAAAACAGGGCAAAAAGAGCCAGACGACGCATCGTATCGACCTCCTGATGCAAGCAGGCGCCCACAGTGCGCCCGGTGAACGAAATGACTGAGCCGGTACCCATGCAGCACCGGCCCCGCCCGGAGCACTGCCCGACTGCGCAGCACTCCGCCCCAGATCATTGGCCGCTCAGCGCTTGGCGGACTTGGGCAGTTTGAACACCCACATCGAGCCGCCCTGCGTCACCTGCTTGGTCAGGTCGGCCATGTCGCCGCCCCACAGCGGCACCGCGCCGCCGTAGCCGGACTGGATGCCGACGAACTGCTCGCCGTCCATTTCCCAGGTGATCGGCACCGAGACCACGCCGGAACCGGTCTGGAACTTCCACAATTCCTTGCCGTTCTTGGCGTCGAAGGCCTTGACGTAGCCGTCGGAGGTACCGGTGAAAACCAGGCCGCCGGCGGTGGTCAGGGTGCCGGCCCAGAGCGGGAATTTTTCCTTGTGCTCCCAGGCGATCTTGCCGGTCTTGGGATCGATGGCGCGCAAGGTGCCGACGTGGTCGTCGAACAGGCGCTTGATGCGGAAGCCCTGGCCAAGATAGGCATTGCCGGCCTTGTAGGTCAGTTTTTCGGTCCAGTAGTCCATCGCCCAATGGTTGGCCGGGATGTAGAACAGTTCGGTCTGCGGGCTGTAGCTCATCGGCATCCAGTTGGTACCGCCGAGGAAAGGTGGCGAAACGAAGATCGACTCGCCTTTGTCCCCGCCCCCCTTGGGCAACTGCGGCCGGTTATCGCTTTCAATCGGTCTGCCGGTCTTGAGGTCGAAGCCCTTGGCCCAGGTGATGCCTTCGACAAACGGCCAGGCGCCGAGCAGCGCAGTCGGCTTGTTGGGGTAGCCGGCGCCGTCGGAGAGCTTCTCGCGGTCGGTGACGAAGAAGAAGCCGTTGCGGTCGGCGTGGGCCGAGGCCTTGACCAGCTTGCCGGTCTTCGGGTCCTTGTACTCGAAGAGCACCACCGAATTGTTGCCGGAGAAGTCCCAGGCATCGTTCGGGGTGTGCTGGTAGAAGCCCTTCAAGTCGCCGGTGCTGGCGTCGACATAGGCTTGGCCGGAGGTGAACAGGCTGTCCCAGTGGCGCGGATCATCGCCTTCCTTGGTCCGGTGCCAGGTATTCCACGGCGCCGGGTTGCCGGAGCCGATCACCACCATGTTCTTGTCCACGTCGTAGCTGGCGGTTTGCCACGGCGCGCCGCCGCCGTGGTGCCAGGCTTCGACCTTCTTGCCGTCCGGCCCTTCCGGCCAGCTCGGCGCCTTCGGGTCGCCGGTCGGGGTGCTTTCCTTGCCATTGAGGCGGCCCATGTGGCCTTCGACCATCGGCCGCGCCCAGACTTCCTCGCCGGTCTCCGGATCGCGGGCGAAGAGGTAGCCGACGACGCCGAATTCGTCGCCGGACGAACCATGCACCAGCAGTACCTTGCCGCTCTTCTGATCCTTCACCACAAACGGGGCGCCGGTCATCGTGTAACCCACTTTGTGGTCGCCGAATTTCTTGCGCCAGACCACCTTGCCGGTGTCCTTGTTGAGCGCGACGATGGCCGCATCGAGGGTGCCGAAATAAATTTTGTCTCCATAAATCGCGGCGCCCCGATTGATCACGTCGCAGCAGGGACGGATATCGTCGGGCAGGCGGGCTTCGTACTCCCACAGGCGCTTGCCGGTGCGCGCATCAATGGCAAAGAGGCGCGAATAAGAGGCGGTGACGTAGATCACCCCGTCGTGCACCAGCGCCTGCGCCTCCTGGCCGCGCTGCTTTTCGCCGCCGAAGGAGAAGCTCCACGCCGGCACCAGATCCTCGACGTTCTTGGTGTTGATCCTGGTCAGCGTGCTGTGACGCTGTGCCTTGAGGCCGAGGCCGTAAGAAAGCACATCGCCGGGGGTCTGGTCGTCGTGGAGGATGTCTTCCCAGCTGACGCTCTTGCCGGCCAGTGCCGGCGCGGAGCAGGCCAGGGCGACCAGGCCGGCAAGCAGGGTCAGGCGGTGGGAATGGCGTGGGGTGGTCATGATCTTGGTTGTCTCCGAATGTGGTTCGTCAGGCCCGCTCTGTTCGTCTGACTCGGGCTCGCCCGTCGGTGGCGACAGGTGGAGCGAGTATAGGAAGCGGCTTTTGCGGCTGTCCCGGGAGACTTGCCCGCGCGATCCGGGAAATTTTCCCGGGAGCTGGCGCCGTTGCCCCGGTACGAAACCTGCAGGGCAGCGCCATCCTTCTTTTCCCGGACCGCTCATGGACCTGCGCAAACGACTCCTGCTCTGGCTGGGTGGCCTGCTCGCCGGGCTGCTGTTAATGGCGGCGGCGATCAGCCTGCATTCGCTGCTCGGCGACATCCGTAGCGAAATTTCGGCCTCGGAACGACTGGTCGCCTTCCTGATCAGCGCCAGCCAGCCCGGCCCGGCCAGTGCCGCCGAGCTGGAAAACCAGCTGCAGGCCGCCGGTTTTCGCCATCTCAAGATCGCCACCACGCCCGATACGCTGCAGGCCGACGCGCATTCGCCGCTCGCCCGCCTGCTCGGTGCCACCCCGCTCGCGGCGGCGCCGCACAGAATACGGCTGGGCGAGCAGGAGTTCTGGATCGCGCCCAACCCGCACTCGGAAATCGAGGAGCGGCTGGCGAGCACTGTTCGACTTTGCATCACCCTGCTGCTCTATTCTGGAGCAAGCCTGCTCGCCGCCTGGTGGGCCACGGACCGCGCCCTCACCCCGGTGCGCGAGCTGGAGGCCGGCCTGCTCCGCCTGGCCGAACAGCAGCCAAGCGCCCTGCCCGCCTTTGCCCTGCGCGAATTCCGCCGCGTCGCGCAAGCCATCGACACCCTGGCCGGCGCGCTGGAGACCGCCCGCGCCGCCCGCCAGCAACTGGCGCGCGACCTGTTGAGCGTGCAGGAAAGCGAGCGCCAGACGCTGGCAAGGGAATTGCATGACGACCTCGGGCAAAGCCTGACCGCCATCGGCCTGACCGCCGCCTATCTTGAACGCCACGCCGCACGGCTCGATGCCGCCGGGATTGCCGCTTGCGCCGGCGAACTCAAGCGTGACGTGCGCCAGATCGGCGAACAGTTGCGCCGCATGCTCAAGCGGCTGCGTCCGCACGGGCTGGATGCCGCCGGTCTGGGCAGCGCGCTGCGCGATCTGGTCGGCGGCTGGCAGCAACGCGAGACCGGCATCGAATTCACGCTACAGCTAGCGCCTGACCTGCTGCCAGTCGCAGCCGGCGAGGCCCTGGTGATTTACCGCACGGTGCAGGAAGGGCTAACCAATGTCGTCCGCCACAGCGCCGCCGCGCACTGCCGGATTGCGCTGGAGCACGATGCCGACGGCCTGCTGATCCGGGTCGAGGACGACGGCAAGGGACTGCCCGAAGTCGGCGTCGCCCGGCGCGGCGGCCTGCTCGGCATGGAAGAACGCCTGGCCATGGCCGGCGGCAGGATGACGGTAGGCAGTCTGGCCCCGCGCGGGCTGTGCCTCGAAGCCCGCCTGCCGCACCCGGCGCCGGAAGACGAACGCAAGGAGGAAGCATGATCCGCATCATTCTGGTCGATGACCACGCCGTGGTCCGCTCGGGCTATCGCCGCCTGCTCGACGGCGAGCCCGGTTTGCAGGTGGTGGGCGAAGCCGCCAGCGCCGACGAAGCCTACGCGCTGGTGCTGGCCGAGGCGCCGGAGGTCGCCGTGATCGACCTCAGCCTACGCGGCAGCAGCGGCATCGAGGCGATCCGCCGCATCCTGAGCCGGGCGCCGCGCACTCGCATCCTGGTGCTGTCGATGCACGAAGGTGCCGGCCACGTCACCCAGGCCCTGCGTAGTGGCGCCCACGGCTACCTGACCAAGTACAGCGAACCGGAACGGGTGATCGAGGCGATCCGCAAGGTCGCCCACGGTCAACGCGCCTTTTCGCCAGAAATTGCCCAGGTGCTGGCCGACGAGGCGCTCGAAGGCGACCGTCCATTTGCCCACCTGACCCCGCGCGAATTCGAGGTCTTGCGCCTGCTGGCCCACGGCGAATCGGCCAGCCACATCGCCCATTCGATGCACCTCAGCCCCAAGACCGTCCTCAATTACCTGTCGCTGATCCGCCAGAAGCTGGACGCGGAAAACGATTTCAAGCTGCTGCACCTGGCCGCCCGCCACGGGCTGCTCAAACTGCCCGGCGCCAGCGTCTGCTGACCCGGATTTCATCGTAAGACCAACTCCGGTTTGAAACCCCGCCCTTCAGGGCGGTGGGAGCCGACCCCGGCCTGAAGGCCGGGGTTTCAGGCGACCGTTTTGGGAGGGGATGAAAACCCCTTCCAAAACATGTTTGACCGACAGGCATGAATGCCTGTCGCTAATTTCTTGCTGTCCAATACGGAGACTGCCATGCCCCCTCGTTCCTTTCGCGCCCCGCTGCTCGGGCTGACCCTGACCCTCGCTACCGGCGCTGTTCTGGCCGGCGAGCACGCCACCCCGCGCGAGGCCCGCGCGCTGTTCGACCAGGCGGTAAGCTACCTGCAGGCCAACGGCCCGGAAAAAGCCTGGCCGGCGTTCAACAACCGCAAAGGCCCCTTCGTACGCAAGGACCTCTACGTGTATGTGATCGACCGCCAGGGCACCTACGTCGCCAACGGCGCGGCGCCGGAGGCATTGGTCGGGCTCAAGGTGCTCGACAGCGTCGATGCGGCGGGCAATCCGCTGTTCCGCCAGATGCTCGCGGTGACCGAGAAGCAGGACGAGGCGCGCATTCGCTACGTCTGGCTCAACCGCCAGAGCAACCACGTCGAACCCAAGGTCGCCTGGCTGCACCGCGCCGGCGACTACGTGCTCGGCGTCGGCTACTACGCCCCGCGTTCGACCGCCGACGATGCGCGCAAGCTGCTCGACGCGGCCAGCGCGCAATTACGCCGGGTCGGCGCCGGTAAAGCATTCGCCAGCTTCAACGACGTGCGCGGCAGCTTCATCCGCGACGATCTTTACGTTTTCGCGGTCGACTTGCAAAACGGCCAATTTCTGGCGCACGGGATGAATCCCAAGCTGACTGGTACCGACGCCGCCAGCCTGCACGATGTCGAGGGCCGGCCTCTGGTGCGGCAGATGATCGAACTGGCCAAGGCCCAGGGCGAAGGCACGGTCGATTATGTCTGGCGCAATCCGGTGACCAACGCCGTCGAGCAGAAACGGACTTTCATCCGCCGCGAGCAGGACAGCCTGATCGGCGTTGGCTTCTATCGCGAATAAGCACGGCCTCTGCTGCCAGCGGTCCCAAGCACCCACGCCCCGCCCGGCAAGCGCCACGCGGGGCATTTTTTCGCCTGCCTTGCACACCTTGGAGCACAACTGCTCCAAATTTGAACACCTGTTCCACGCATTTAGCCGCAGCACGAAAAAACCACCGGGGAGCGAAGAGGCCAAGGTAGGCCACGACCATGATTTACATGGATTTTATTTAATAAAACCGGCTCGCCGGCCAAGCTGGCACGACCCCTGCAAGGAAGAAGGCACGAGCCAGCGCCGTGACGAAGCCCCCGCTTCCTCCTCCCCGGTTCCGCCAGGGCGTGCGGCTCGACCTTGTTCGCAAACACTTAAACAGCAGATGGAGACAAACATGATCTACGCAGCCCCTGGCACCGCCGGCGCCAAGATTGCCTACCAGGCAAAATACGACAACTTCATCAATGGCAAGTGGACGCCGCCGGTCAAGGGCGAGTACTTCGACGTGCTGACCCCGGTCAATGGCCAGGTGTATACCCAGGCCGCCCGCTCCACCGCCGAAGACATCGAACTGGCGCTCGACGCCGCCCACGCCGCTTTCCCCAAGTGGGGCAAGACCGACGCGACGACCCGCTCCAACATCCTGCTCAAGATCGCCGACCGCCTCGAAGCCAACCTCGAACTGCTGGCCTACGCCGAGACCGTCGATAACGGCAAGCCGATCCGCGAAACCCTGAACGCCGACATCCCGCTCGCCGTCGACCACTTCCGCTACTTTGCCGGCTGCCTGCGCTCGCAAGAAGGCGGCATCTCGGAAATCGACGAGAACACCATGGCCTACCACATCCATGAGCCGCTCGGCGTCGTCGGCCAGATCATCCCGTGGAACTTCCCGATCCTGATGGCCGCCTGGAAGCTGGCCCCGGCCCCCGGCGCCGGCAACTGCGTGGTGCTGAA
>NZ_JAKLLH010000029.1 GCF_023150235.1 Azonexus sp. | reverse complement strand
CACCCCTTCCCTTCCCGAACAGGACCGTGAAACAGATGAGCGCCAATGATAGTGAGCACCTCGCTCGCGAAAGTAGGTCACCGCCAGACTCCTCATTCAGAACCCCTCCTACCCAACGGTAGCGAGGGGTTCTTCGCTTGTGCATATCCGCCATAACAACCCTACAAATAGCGGGTTGCGGCCTTGTCCGTGCTCACCCTCGTGCTTCTGCGCCCCTGCACCTTCCCTATCGGCGAACCCAGTCAAACCGCCGCCGTAGCCGACCGCTCCTCTGCGCGCTAAGCCGGTTCGGCCCGCATCCAACGGCGCAATTATTGACCGCTTGTGATTTGCTTGATCGCTTCTGAGACCGCACCAAGTCTCCTGAAATTCCTTGCGCCTGCGTAGCGACCCAATCAAGGTAAAAAAATCGATGGAGAATGCTTGAAATCCGTTCCTGAACCCCCACATCAATGATTGTCCTTTTGAACGTACCGATTGGGAGTTTCAAGCATGTCCGAATCCGCGACCGCAAACCGCGAGACCCTGGGTTTCCAGGCTGAAGTCAAACAGCTTTTGCATTTGATGATTCACTCCTTGTACAGCAACAAGGAGATTTTCCTGCGCGAACTGGTTTCCAATGCTTCCGATGCCTGCGACAAGCTGCGTTTTGAAGCCCTGAACAACAATGCGCTGTATGGCGACGATGCTGAATTGAAAATCCGTGTCAGTTTCGACAAGGAAGCGCGGACAGTGACCATTTCCGATAATGGGATCGGTTTGTCGCGCGAGGAAGCGATTGCGCATCTCGGCACCATCGCCAAATCCGGTACCCGCGAATTCTTTTCGGCCTTGACCGGCGACCAGGCCAAGGATGCGCATCTGATCGGCCAGTTCGGCGTCGGTTTCTATTCGTCGTTCATCATTGCCGACAAGGTCACGGTCATTTCCCGCCGCGCCGGTCTTGCTGTCGACCAGGCAATCCAGTGGGAGTCCGCTGGCGAGGGCGATTATTCGATTGCGGTGGTCGAGAAGGCGACGCGCGGTACCGACGTGATCCTGCATTTGCGCGAAGGCGAGGATGAGTTCCTTGGCGGCTGGAAGTTGAAGTCGATTATTCGCAAGTACTCCGACCACATCACTTTGCCGATCCTGATGCAGAAGGATGAGTGGAAGGACGGCGAACAGGTGGCGACCGCTGAAGAAGAAACGGTCAACCAGGCCAACGCCCTCTGGGCACGTAGCAAGTCTGACATCGACGAAGCGCAGTACAAGGAGTTCTACAAGCACGTCGCGCACGATTTTGAAGATCCACTGGCGTGGGTGCATGCCCGCGTCGAGGGCAAGCAGGAATATACCCAGCTGCTTTATGTACCGGCACGTGCGCCGTTCGACATGGGTGACCGAAACGCCCGCCACGGCGTCAAGCTCTATGTCCGCCGCGTCTTCATCATGGACGATGCCGAGCAACTGATGCCGCAATACCTGCGCTTTATCCGCGGGGTGGTCGATAGCAGCGATCTGCCGCTGAATGTCTCGCGCGAGATACTGCAGGAATCGAAGGACATCGACAACATCCGCTCCGGTTGCACGCGCAAGGTGCTGTCCATGCTCGAAGGCCTGGCCAACAGCGAAGATGCTGCCGACAAGGAAAAGTACGCCAAGTTCTGGGAAGCCTTTGGCACTGTGCTTAAGGAAGGCGTGGGCGAGGATCATGCCAACAAGGAGAAGATCGCCGGTTTGCTGCGCTTTGCTTCGACCCATGGTGAAGGCGAACTGCAGACGGTGTCGCTGGCCGACTATATCGGCCGGATGAAGGAAGGTCAGGAAAAGATCTACTACGTCACGGCCGATTCCTTCAATGCAGCCAAGAACAGCCCGCACCTCGAAATCTTCAAGAAGAAGGGGATCGAAGTTCTGCTGCTCTCCGACCGCGTCGACGAATGGGTGGTCGGGCATCTGACCGAGTTTGAAGGGAAGGCCCTGCAATCGGTGGCCAAGGGTGGCCTTGATCTGGGCAAGCTGGAAGACGAAGCCGAGAAGCAGGAAGCCGAGAAGGCGGCCGACGAATACAAGGAACTGCTTGAGAAGGTCAAGACCGCACTCGACGACAAGATCAAGGATGTGCGCGTCACGCATCGTCTGACCGACTCCCCGTCCTGCCTGGTGTCCGACGACTACGATCCGTCCGGCAATCTGGCGCGGATGCTCAAGGCGGC
The DNA here is from genome assembly GCF_023150235.1 of Azonexus sp. GTDB lineage: Bacteria > Pseudomonadota > Gammaproteobacteria > Burkholderiales > Rhodocyclaceae > Azonexus. The sequence continues at coordinate 23,502 of NZ_JAKLLH010000029.1, read as the reverse complement.
CGGGCAGAAGGTGCCGAACGCCAAGCCGATCCTCGAAATCAACCCCAACCATCCGGCCGTGCAGCGCCTCAAGTACGAGGAAAGCCGTTTTGCCGACTGGGCGGCCTTGCTGTTCGAGCAGGCCATGCTGGCCGAAGGCGGGCAACTCGACGACCCGGCCGGTTTCGTCCGTCGGATCAACGACCTGATGCTGGCCTTGTCGGCCAAGTAATCGACCCGTTCGCCGGCTGCGGTCGGCAACTCAAAATGGGGCCACGTGCCCCATTTTTTTCGGAGTCATCCCATGCAAGCCGAAGACCTGCAGCGATTGTTGACCATCGCCATGCCCTACGGGAAATACAAGGGCCGCATGATCGCCGATCTACCGGCGCACTACCTCGGCTGGTTTGCCCGCGAAGGCTTTCCCAAGGGAGAGCTTGGGCGCTTGCTGGAGTTGATGTACGAAATCGACCACAACCAGCTGGCGGACTTGCTGACGCCCTTGCGCCAGGCGCGGCAGCATCGGTCCTGAGCCGGTTCCGAGCATCCTGTCGGTCGTTTTTGGCCGCTTTCACGGTCGACCGTAAAAAGCGGTAAAAATCCCCGCCCAAGCCCTGTAGCCAGGGCTGGCGTGCTGTTCCGACGGGCTTTCGCGCTATAGTCCGGGAATGAAAGATCAATCCCGCGAATCCCTCTCCGAGCACCGGCTCAGCCTGCCCGAGTTGCTCAACTGGTTGGTCGCCGATCGCTTGGTAGCGCGCGAGGATGCCGATGCGCTCCTCGTCGAGCGGCGCCTGCATTCGGCCAAGGCGCACCCGTTGGTGGTGATCGCCGACCGCAAGTGGCGCGATCCGCGCGCGCCCGCCCGGGTCCTGGCCCTGGAGGTGCTGACCGAGTGGCTGGCGGCGCGCTGCGGCCTCGATTATCTGCATATCGACCCGCTCAAGATCGATTTCACCGGCGTTGCCGATGTGATGTCGAGCGCCTACGCGGCGCGCTTTGGGATACTGCCGGTGCAGGTGACGACCCGCGAAGTAGTGGTTGCCACCGCCGAGCCTTTCATTCGCGAGTGGGTAGGCGAACTGCAGCCGATCCTGCGCAAGGAAATCCGGCGTGTGCTGGCCAATCCGGAGGACATCGCCCGTTATCTGGTCGAGTTCTATTCACTGGCCAAGTCGGTCAAGAAGGCCTCGGCGCGCGGCGAGACCGGCGCCGGCCTGTCGAGCTTCGAACAACTGGTCGAACTCGGGCGCGGCAATCGACAACTCGATGCCAACGACCAGCACATCGTGCATATCGTCGATTGGCTATGGCAATACGCCTTTGATCAGAAGGCTTCCGACATCCACATCGAGCCGCGCCGCGATCTCGGGATCGTGCGCTTCCGCATCGACGGCGTGCTGCATCAGGTGTACCAGATCCCGATGGGGGTGATGACGGCGATGACCAGCCGGATCAAGCTGCTCGGCCGCATGGACGTGATCGAGAAGCGGCGGCCGCAGGATGGCCGGATCAAGACGCGGACGCCGTCCGGGCAGGAGGTCGAGCTGCGCTTGTCCACCTTGCCGACGGCTTTTGGCGAAAAGCTGGTGATGCGGATTTTCGATCCCGAGGTGCTGGTCCGCGATTTCCGCTCGCTCGGTTTTTCCGACGACGACCAGGCGCGCTGGCAGCAGATGACCCAGGCGCCGCACGGGATCGTGCTGGTCACCGGGCCGACCGGTTCGGGCAAGACGACGACGCTGTACACTACGCTCAAGCAACTGGCGACGCCCGAAGTCAACGTGTGCACCATCGAAGACCCGATCGAGATGATCGAGCCGGCGTTCAATCAGATGCAAGTCCAGGGCGCAATCGACATCGGCTTTGCCGACGGCGTTCGGGCGCTGATGCGGCAGGACCCGGACATCATCATGATCGGCGAGATCCGCGATCTGGAAACCGCCGAAATGGCGATCCAGGCGGCGCTGACCGGCCACCTGGTGCTGTCGACCCTGCATACCAACGATGCGCCGAGCGCGATCACCCGGTTGCTCGATCTCGGCGTCCCGGCCTACCTGATCAACTCGACCTTGCTCGGAATCATGGCCCAGCGCCTGGTGCGGACGCTGTGTCCGCATTGCAAGAAAGCGACGCCGACCAGCGACGAGCAGCAGGCCGCCTGGCAGGCCCTGGTGGCACCGTGGAAATCGGCGATGCCGGCGCAGATGTGGCAACCGGTCGGCTGCCTGGAGTGCCGGATGACCGGCTATAGCGGCCGGGTCGGACTGTATGAAATCCTGCTTAACAGCCCCGAGGTGCGCAAGCTGATCAAGCCTGCCTCCGATCACGTTCGCGTGCGCGAGCAGGCCTGTCGCGAAGGCATGCGCCTGCTGCGGATTTCCGGCGCGATGAAAATTGCCCAGGGGCTGACCTCGCTCGATGAGGTGATCAAGGTCGCGCCGCCAGCTGACGAAGTCTGAAGGTCGGCACCTGGCGTCAGTATTTGTCCGAGATACCGGGTAGACCGTAAAAAGGCGGAACCCGGCCGACCAGGGCTTCGAGCAGGATCAGTTCGGCGTCGCCGTGATTCTCGACCGACCCCGGAACCGGGGTCTTGTCGCCATTCGCCAATAAGTAGAGCGGGCGGTCGTGGTGGAAGGTCTTGATCGTTTCACGCTGTTCCGGACGATGGTGGCTGACGATCTCGGCGACCCCGTAGCAGAGGCAGAAATAGACTCGCTCCGGCTCGGCCTCGATATAGCAACCGGTGCCGCGGATGCCGATGGTGGCGGTCGAGGTTTCGAGCGACTTGTCGCCCTTGCCGAATACCGAAAGCAGCTTGCCGTGCAGGATGCGCAGACCGGCTTTGAGGCCATCGCCGTTGAGCGTGACTTGCGAATTGTCGCGCTGCAGCCAGGCATCGTTGCCGACGATGTAGATGGCTTCGCCGCCGGCGCCGGTCACGATCGTGTCGCCGGCCTTGATCGGCATCCCGGCCACCGCCGGCTGGCCATTGACCCGGACCTCGCCGCTGACCCGGTGCAGGCCGGGCGGCGGCAGTTTACCCGCGGCAGCCCAGGCGGCGCGCAAGGGGAGCAGGGCGCCGAGAGCGGCAGTGGCTTGCAGGATGCGGCGACGATGCATGGCGGATTCCTTGGTGTGGCCCGGCCGGACCGGTGGAAAAGTGGGTATTTTCACGGTCGACCGTGAAAATCGCGAAAAATCCCGCGGATGACTTCAGAACAGGCTGCTCGCCTTGCGTTTCACCGCATCGACATAGGCCAGCGCATCCATCCCCGTGCCCTGGCGCTGCGCCTGCCAGATGGTTTCGCCCAGGCATTCAAGCAGGACGTGCTCGGCGGCGTGGTTGTCCATCCGCGCGCGCAGGCTGTCGAAGGCGGCGCGGATGCCCGGCGGCTGGTCGATGCTGACCTGCTCGTGGATCGCCAGGTGCAGCGAGAGATGCAGGAAGGGATTCATCTGCCCGTTTTCCGGCGTCCAGTCCTGTTCCAGCGCTTGTTCGGTATGGCTCAGCAGCGCGTGGTATTCCGGGTGGCGGGCGGCCAGATCGGCGGCGGTGACTTCGGCACCGACCAGCGGCAGGCGCTGGCAATGCTTGTTCCAGGCATCGCAGAAGAAGCGGCGGACCTGGTCGCGGGAGGGGCTGAACATGGTTTGGATTCCGAAATGAGGCAATGAGGGATGGAGGGGAGATCGGGAAAATCGCTTTCGAGCCGACCGGAGCGCGGCGCACGGCCTGAATGCCCGGTTTGCGGTATCTATCTGCCGGCGAGTTAAAGACGATCCGGCGAAGGGGGAATTCTATGCTTCCGTTGCTGCAATTGCCGTGAAAACATTTTTTTCCAAGCACCTCGTCCTTGAAGGCTAAAACTCGCTTCGGACGCGGACTTCGCCGGGCAACGCCGTCTTTTCCGGGGGCAGCCAGGTGAGTGAGCGCATGTGCTGAAAAAGCCGATAACGGGGAAAAATTGCTGCCATCAGCAAATTGTCGGTGTTAAAGCCGCTTTCCCCCGGTTGAATCGACAGAGGTCGCTGACACAACAGGACGAACATTCCGGCTTGCGTGCCTTGCATACGTAGCGCCCGTGCAGGATCAGCCAGTGGTGTGCGTCCCTGGCGTAGTGTGCGGGCGTTAGCTTGATCAGCTTTTTCTCAACCTCGATCACGGTTTTGCCAGGCGCCAGGCCGGTGCGGTTGCCGAGACGGAAAATGTGCGTATCGACGGCGATGGTCGGCTGGCCGAAGGCGGTGTTGAGCACCACGTTCGCGGTTTTACGGCCGACGCCGGGCAGGGCTTCGAGCGCCTCGCGCTCGGCCGGCACCTCGCTGGCGTGGCGCTCGATCAATTGGCGGCAAGTTGCGATCACGTTCTTCGCCTTGGTCCGGTAGAGGCCGATGGTCTTGATGTATTCAGCCAGGCCTTCCTCGCCCAGCGCCAGCATCTTGTCCGGCGTCGGCGCGACCGGGAACAGTCGGGCGGTCGCCTTGTTGACGCCGACATCGGTTGCCTGCGCCGAAAGAATCACGGCAATCAGCAACTGGAAGGTGCTGGCGTACTCGAGTTCCGTCTTCGGGGTCGGATTGGCGACCTGTAGACGGGCATAGAAGGTTTCAATGTCGGATCGGCGCACGGTAATCGGGCTGATAATAGAGGTTGATATTACTAAAGTAATATACGATATTGACCATACCGCATTTTACTTGAGCTTGTGGGGCTAACGGACCGCCATGAAGACCATGCCATGTCAGATCGACCCCGCACAACTGGTGGCGGGAAATCCCGTCCCGACCTTGGTCGTCGATGCCGAGCACCGTGTGACGCACTGGAATCGTGCTTGTGCCGTGCTGACGGGGGTTTCGGCGGAAGAAATGATCGGCAGCCAGCAGCAGTGGCGTGCTTTTTACCCGTCGCCACGTCCTATCCTGGCCGATCTGATTATCGACGGTGCATTGGAAGGCGAGGTCGAGCAGTTCTATCGTGGCCGCTTCCGGCGTTCGGCCTTGATCGACGGTGCCTACGAAGCCGAGGATTTTTTTCCTGCTTTTGGCGATGGTGGGCGCTGGCTGTATTTCACCGCCGCCCCGGTGCGCGATAGCGATGGGCACGTGGTCGGTGCCATCGAAACCTTGCAGGATGTCACCGAGCGGCGGCGTGCCGAAGCGGCGTTGCGCGATAGTGAAGCTTATCTGCGCCAAGTGGTCGATGGTCTGTCGGTGGCGACCTTGGTGATCAACGCCGAGCACCGTATCACGCACTGGAATCGGGCGCTGGAAGCGATGAGCGGAATCTCGGCACGCGATGCGATCGGTACCTCGAATCAGTGGAAAAGCTTTTATCCCGCCGCCCGCCCGATCATGGCCGATCTGGTCCTCGACGGTGCGATGGAGGCCTTGGTGGACCGCTTCTATCACGGGCGCTTCCGCCGTTCGCGCCTGGTCGATGGGGGCTATGAGGCGGAAGATTATTTTCCCCATCTCGGCGATGGCGGTCGCTGGCTCTTTTTTACCGCGGCTCCGGTACGCAATGCCAGCGGTGAGGTTGTCGGTGCCATCGAAACCCTGCAGGACGTGAGCGAGCGCCGCCGTGCCGAGGACGCCCTGCGCGACAGCGAGGAGCGCTATCGCCTGCTCAGCCTGACCGACTCCTTGACCGGTCTCTTCAATTCCCGCCATCTGCGCGAACGCCTGAAAGCAGAGCTCGATCGGGCGCAACGCTACGGTCGACCGCTCTCCCTGCTGGTTTTCGATTGCGACAATTTCAAGGGCGTCAATGACACGCACGGCCACCTCGAGGGCGACAAGGTCCTGATGCTGCTGGCACGGATCATCGGCAGCGGCATGCGGCGCGCGGACAGCGGTTATCGCTATGGCGGCGAGGAGTTCGTCGTCCTGCTGCCGGAAACCGGACTACAGGCGGCGGCTTCCCTGGCCGAGCGCTTGCGCGAGCAATTTGCCAGCGAATGCGTCCATACCGAAGGCGGTAACGAAGTGCGTTGCACGGTCAGTATCGGTGTTGCTGAATTGCAATATGGCGAGCGTGCCGACGATCTGATCCGGCGCGCCGATGAGGCTTGCTATGCCGCCAAGCGGCGCGGAAAAAACTGCGTGGTTCCGGCTTGAGGTGGATTTTCCGGGAAGGCCGATTCCTTCCCGGTCGTGTTTTCGGTCAGGCGGCGGGGTGGCAGCCCGTGGAGCCGGTCGGAGTTGGCGGCTGCAATCTGGCGCGTTCGGCGGCGCGGGCGTCCATCCAGTTTTTCCAGGCGATCATGCAGCCCAGCAGGATGAAAGCACCCGGAGGCAGCAGGCCGAGCAGGAAGCCGGGGTAGCTTTCCGGCAGCAACTGGATCGGCGAGAGTCCGGGGAAAACCATGTCGATGCCACCGAACAGGGTACCGTTCCCCAGCAGTTCGCGCATGCCCCCGAGCAGTGCCAGCGTCCACAGCATGCCGACCCCCATGAAAATGCCGTCGAACATCGAGTGCAGCGGCGGGTTCTTGGCCGCGAAGGCCTCGACGCGGGCGAGCACGATGCAGTTGGTGACGATCAGCGGAATGAAGATCCCGAGCACCAGGTAAAGCTCGTGCAGATTGGCGTTGAACAGCAGGTCGACGACGGTGACTAGCGCGGCAACGATCAGGATGAAGACCGGAATCCGGATTTCGTGCGGGATGAAATTGCGCAGCGAGGCAACGGCTACGTTGGCGAGGGCCATGACCAGGATGGTGGCGAGCGACAGCATGATGCCGTTGACCGCGTTGGTGGTGACCGCCAGCAGGGGGCAAAGTCCGAGCACCTGGGCGATCGAGGTGTTCTGCTTCCAGATGCCGTTGCTGGCGATGGTCCCGAGTTCTTCGCGGCAGATCATTTCGTTTCTCCGGCAAAAAGCTGTTCGCGGTGTTCCCCGGCCCACTGGACGGCCTTGAGCGTCGCTTTGGTGACGGCGCGCGGGGTGACGGTCGCGCCGGCGTAATAGTCGATGCGGCCGCCATCCTTCCTGAGCTTCCAGTCGCGGTCGCTGACTTCTGCCAGCGAGAGGCCGGTGAACTGGGTGATCCACGGGCGAGCCTTGTTCTTGTCCTTCCTGACTTCGATGTAATCGCCCAGACCCGGCGTTTCCTTGTGTTGCGTCACGCGTACGCCGGCGACGGCACCATTGCTGCGCACGGCAACGATAAGCCGGATCTTGCCGGCGTAACCATCCGGCGCCACGGTCTCGAAAATCAGGGCCACTGCTTGTGCGCCACGGCGGGCGCGATACACGGTCGACGCCTCGGCCAGGCCCAATTCCGGGGTTGGCGGCAGGTTGACCGTGTCGCTCAACAACTGGTTGTCGTATTCGCTGCGCGGCAGCACTTCGTCGATCAGTTTCATTTTTTCCTCGATGGCCGAGGCTTCGATGGCCGGCTTGGTCCAGAGATAAGCGCCGGAGAGCAGGCCGGTGAACACGATCACGAAGACGAAGAGAATGGCCGCCGTGCGCGCAGCCATGCCGGTGGCGGTGATTTCGCGGACGGCGCTCATGACTTGTCCTTCAGGCCGAAAATTGCCGGCTGGGTCAGCAGGTCGATGACCGGTGCGCAGAGGTTCATCAGCAGGATGGCGAAAGCGATTCCGTCCGGGTAGCCGCCGAAGACTCGGATAAGGTAGGCAAGCAGGCCGGCACCGGCGCCGAAGATCAACTTGCCGCGCGGTGTGGTGCAGCCGGAAACCGGGTCGGTGGCGATGAAGAAAGCCCCGAGCAGGGTGCCGCCGGAAAAGAGGTGGAAGAGGGGGTTGGCAAATTGGGTCGGGTTGTGCAGCCAGAGCGCGGCCGAGAGGGTGACCAGGCTGGCGATGAAGGCCGTCGGTACATGCCAGGTGACGATACCTCGCCGGCAGAGCCAGAGTCCGCCCAGCAGATAGGCACCGGTAATCCATTCCCAGCCGCGCCCGGCGAAGTAACCGTAAATTTCCTGATTGGCCAGCAGGTGCACGACGTCTATGTTTTCACCGAGTTTGAGCCCGGTTTTCAGCGTATCGAGCGGGGTGGCTCCCGAGAGGGCGTCGACCCGTGGGGCAAGGCCGAAAACCAGCTGCAACTGCTCATCGAAGGGCAGATGCAGGCCGAGCGCCGGCCATTGCGACATCAAGGCAGGGAAGGAAACGATGCAGACAGCAAAGGCAACCATCGCCGGATTGAACGGGTTCTGCCCCAGCCCGCCGTAAAGGTGCTTGGCAACCACAATGGCGAAAGCCGTGCCGACCACGAGCAGCCACCACGGTGCCAGCGGCGGAAAGGTCAGGGCAATCAGCCAGGCGGTGACCATTGCCGAGCCATCGCCGAGAAAGCGGCCCAGCGGCTTGTCCATGGCTTTCAGCATCAATGCTTCGGCAGCCAGAGCGGTCAGGCTGGCGATCAGCAACTGCAGGAGAATCGCCGGCCCAAGCATCCAGGCGTAGATGGCAATGCCTGGCAGCAAGGCCAGGCAGACCTGGGTCATGACCTTGCTGACGCTGGCGTCCTTCAAAAGATAGGGAGCGGGTGCAAACACGTTGTTGGGATCCTGGATGCGGTGGTTAGGATCGAGCCGGAGAAGAGGGGGCGCCGGCGTCCGCCGGCGAGGTGCCGGGGCCGGCGTCCGGGTCGGAGCCGGAGGCCGGTGTTTCGCCGGTTTGCAGCACCTGGCGTCGGGTCTCGATAGCGGCCACTTCCTTCTGCTGTTCCGCCGTCATAAGCTCGGTATTTTGGGGTTGTGCGGCTTCGCGCTGGGTCTTGGCCCTAGCCATGGCTGCCGCAATCGCGGCCTTTTTCGGGTCGATTTCACTGTCGACCGTGGCGCTTGGCGTGCTGGTGCCGGGTTCAGCTCCCGCGGCTTCGGCGGCGGCAGCTTCGGCGGCTTTCCTGGCGGCTTGGGCGGCGGCGGCCTTGGCCAGCTTCTCGGCCTTTTCCGCTTTCTCGCGTTCTTCCCGCAATTGCTTGAATTCGAAGCGATCCTTGGCGGTATCGGCAGCCTTTTTCTCGCGTTCGCGGGCCCAGATCTCGCTTTTGGCGAAGCGGAAATACTGCACCAGCGGAATTCGCGACGGGCAGACGAAGGAGCAGCAGCCGCACTCGATGCAATCGAAAATGTGGAATTCCTGGGTCTTGCCGAAGTTCTTGGCGCGCGCGTGCCAGTACATCTCGAACGGCTGCAGCTCATGCGGGCAGGCTTGCGCGCAGGAACCGCAACGAATACACGGCATCTCCGGTGCCTTGGCCGGGAACAGCTTGGGCGAGTGGGCGATCAGGCAGTTGGTGGCCTTCACCACCGGAACCCTGGCGTCGGGGACCAGGAAACCCATCATCGGGCCACCCATCACGATCCCGTCGGTATCGGCCTGCGGGCCGGCCAGCGCCAGCACTTCGTCCATCGGCGCACCGATCAATACTTCGTAATTGCGCGGCGTGTCGACGTTGCCAGTGACCGTGACCAGGCGCGAAATCACCGGTTCGCCATGGGCAATCGCCCGCCAGGCAGTGTAGGCGGTGGCGACGTTGAAGCACTGCACGCCGAGGTCGGTCGAGCGCTTGGATGCCGGAACTTCCTTGCCGGTGAGGACACGGATCAGTTGCTTGGCGCCACCGGCCGGGTAGCGGGTCGGCACCGCGATCACCGCGAAATCCTCGCCCACGGCCTTGACCGCCGCCTGCATCGCGGCAATCGCTTCCGGCTTGTTGTCCTCGATCCCGATCAGCACTTTTTGCGGCTGCAGCAGGTCGCGGAAAATCCCGACGCCACGGATCACGTCCCCGGCGCGTTCGCGCATCAACAGGTCGTCGCAGGTGATGAAGGGCTCGCATTCGGCGCCGTTGATCACCAGTTCCTGCATCGGAACGGTCCTTGACGCGGTCAACTTGCCGTGGGTGGGAAAAACTGCGCCGCCAAGGCCGACCACGCCGGCGCGCTGCAGGTGTTCGCGCACCTGTTCCGGCGGCAGCGAGCGGTAATCGAGCGGCTCGCGGGCGATCCATTCGTCGCGGCCATCCGGTTCGATGACCACGCACAGCGCGTCGAGGCCGGAGGGGTGCGGCTGCAGGTGCATGCCGATTTCAATCACGCTGCCAGAGGTCGGGGCGTGCACGGCGGAGGAAATCCAGCCATCGGCTTCGCCGATCAACTGGCCCTTGAGCACCCGCTCGCCGACTTGCACCACCGGCTTGGGTGTGCCGCCGATGCTCTGGTGCAGTGGTACGACCAGCTTGGACGGTAGCGGTGCCGGGGCAATCGGCAGGCCGACGGATTGGGTCTTGTGGGTCGGCGGCTTGACCCCGCCGTGAAATTTGAACAGCTTGAGCAGCATTACGCGGCCTCTTTGGCGTCTGCGGCCTGGCGCATTTCAGGCTTGATCTCGACGACCGGATATTTCCACTTCCAGGTGTCGATGGTTTCGGCAATCGTTTCCATGCGAATGCACTCGACCGGGCAGGGGGGCAGGCACAGTTCGCAGCCGGTGCATTGTTGTCCAATGATGATGTGCAATTGCTTGGCGGCGCCGACAATGGCATCGACCGGGCAAGCCTGGATGCACAGCGTGCAGCCGATGCAGGTGTTTTCGTCGATGATCGCAACCGCCTTCGGTTTTTCCTCGGCATCGAGAGCCTTGACCTCGCGGCCGAGCAGGTCGGCCAGGCGCTGCACCCCCTCCATGCCGCCGGGTGGGCACTTGTTGATTTCCTCGCCGTTGGCAATGGCTTCGGCGTAGGGCTTGCAGCCGGGGTAGCCGCACTGGCCACACTGGGTTTGCGGCAGGATGGCGTCGATTTTCTCGACCAGCGGATCACCCTCAACCTTGAATTTGATCGAGGCAAAGCCGAGGGCAGCCCCGAGAACGACGGCCCCGAGGGCCATGATGGCAATGGCGGCAAGGATTTCCATGGTTGCTTACTGGTATTTGTCGAGGCCGGCGAAGCCCATGAAGGCCAGCGCCATCAGGCCAGCGGTGACCATGGCAATCGCCGCCCCGCGAAAATGCACGGGAACGCTGGCGCCCTCGATACGTTCGCGGATGCCGGCAAAGAGAATCAGCACCAGCGTGAACCCGACCGCGCTGCCGGCGCCGAAAAGCAGCGATTCGACGAAGTTGTAGCCGTTGGCAATGTTGAGCAGGGGGACACCGAGAACCGCACAATTGGTGGTGATCAGGGGCAGGTAGATGCCCAGGGTCTGCTGCAGCGCGGGCGAGGTCTTGGCAATGACCATTTCGGTCAACTGCACAATGGCGGCGATGGTGACGATGAAGGACAGCGTGCGCAGGTATTCGAGACCGAAAGGGATCAGCAGCGCGTGGTCGATGATGTAGCTGGCGCCGGTCGCGACGGTCAGGACGAAGGTGGTCGCCGCACCCATGCCGTACGCCGTTTCCAGCTTTTTGGAAACGCCCATGAAGGGGCAGAGACCGAGAATCTTCACCAGCACGACGTTGTTGACCAGAACCGCGCCAACGAGGATGAAGAGGTAGTGGGACATGATCGGGGCTGGGTAAGTGAATCTGGAATTATCGCCCCCACGGGCGAGGCATACAACCCTGCGCCAGCTGTGGGGATAAGGAAGCCCGAGGGAAGTTCAGCGACTTTCCGGGCGCATCATTTTGGCGAGTGTGTCCGCCACTTCACTGACCAGGTCCGGGCCACGATAGATGAAACCGCTGTAGAACTGGACCAGGCTGGCCCCGGCACGGATCTTTTCGGCGGCATCCTCGCCACCCATGATGCCGCCGACGCCGATGATCGGCAGCTCGCCGGCGAGTGCGGTGGATAGCTTTTTCAGTACGTCGGTGGATTTGCGGAAGACCGGGCCGCCGGACAGACCGCCGGTTTCGTCGGCGTTGGCCAGATTTTCGACGCCTTCGCGCGAAAGCGTGGTGTTGGTCGCGATGACGCCATCGATGCGGTGACGACGCAGGGCATCGGCGATGGTGGTGATCTGGGTGTCGTCGAGATCGGGAGCAATCTTCAGTGCCATCGGCACGTATTTTCCGTGGCGATCGGCGAGTTGAGTCTGGCGGGTCTTGAGCTGTGCCAGCAGGTCGTCGAGCGCCTCATCCTTCTGCAGTTCGCGCAGGTTTTTGGTATTGGGCGAGGAGACATTGACCGCGACGTAGCTGGCGTCGCCATAGACCTTGTCGAGGCAGGTCAGATAATCGTCGGCAGCCTTTTCGATCGGCGTGGTGGCGTTCTTGCCGATGTTGATCCCGAGGATGCCGCCCTTGCGTGGGAAATCGGCTCGTCGGACGTTGTCGAGCAAGCGGTCGACGCCGGCATTGTTGAAGCCCATGCGGTTGATGATGCCCTGGGCTTCCGGCAGACGGAACAGGCGTGGTCGCGGGTTGCCGTCCTGCGGCCGTGGCGTGATGGTGCCGATTTCAATGAAGCCGAAGCCCAATCTGGCAAGGCCGTCAATGTGGTCGCCATTCTTGTCGAGTCCAGCGGCCAGGCCGACCGGATTGGGAAATCTGAGTCCCATGACCTCAACCGGGCAGGGGGCTGCCGGCTTGACCAGCAGACCGGCAAAACCTGCCGCATTGAGGAAGGAAATGCCGCTCATCCCGATTCCGTGAGCGGTTTCGGCATCCAGGGCAAAGAAGAATTTTCTAATGATTGGATAAAGCATAACCGGGCATTCTACTACGTTCGGCCAGTTTTGCGCATCGGCCAGAAGTTGGGGGCGTAAACTTGATGTTATTTGCGAGGAAAATATCCTTGATTGATGATTTGAAAAGAAAAAATTCAAGTTTTTCTCTTCGCTTGCCGTAGTTTTCTGGAACACTAATTGCTGAGGTGAGGCATTTGCCACCTTGTGCTTTGTTTCATGGGTTATCGCATGCGTCCAATTCTTCGTCCCTTGTGTGTATCGCTGGCACTGGTCTCTCTGGCCGGTTGCGCCGCGAAGCGTGCGCAGTACGACCTGCCTTCGGTTCCGATGACCGGGAGCTTCAAGCGGGTCGAGGCCAGTGTGGCCCCCATCGAGGGGGAGGCCAAACCCGTTGATGCCTCGCCGCGTGTCGTCGATGGCGATGTGTTGACCGAGTCGCAACTGGGCGAGTGGTGGCAGTTGCTGCATGCCGCCGAACTCGACCGGCTGGTCGACCGGGTGCTGGCCAACAACCACGACCTGCGTATCGCCACCTCGCGCATTGCTCAGGCGCGGGCACGCATGGAGCAGGCGGCGGCCGACGAATTGCCCACCGTCAGCCTGCCTTACCAGGCCAAGATCGAAGCACCGTTCCAGGGAGTCGGCCGGCGCCCGGCGGGTGCACCGCTCGAATCGCGCCAGACTTACCAGCTCGGGCCGCGTATCGATTGGCGTGTCGACCTCTGGGGCGAGCGTAGTGCGCTGGCCGAGTCCGCCGACATGCAGTTGTGGCGGACGACCTATCAGCGCGACGACGCGCGCCGCAGCCTGATTGCCAGCACGGTCTCCCTGTACGTCGAATATCTTTCCCTGAACGACCGGGTGAAGGTGGCGCGCGATACCGAAAAGGTCTTGCGCGACATGCTCGCCTCGGTTCGCGCCCGCATGGAAGTCGGCGATGCCACCGCAACCGAATTCGAGCAGCAGAAGGCAGCGGTTTATTCGGTGCAGGCGACGATTCCCGCGTTGCTCCTGCAGCGCGAGAACGTGATCAATGCCCTCGCCATCCTGGCCGGGGCGCCCCCGGTATCGCTGGCGCTGGAAGAAAAAGGCCTGGCATCGCTGACCTTGCCGGCAGTCCTGCCGGGGCTTCCGGCCAGTCTGCTGGTGCGGCGCCCGGATGTGCGCGTTGTCGAGGCCCGGCTGTTGGCGGCGGATGCCGATATCGATGTGGCGCGCACACGCATCCTGCCGCAGCTCGATCTCAGTGCTCAGGTCGGTTACGGCAGCCTGAGTTTTTCGCGCCTCTTCCAGTCGAGCAATCTGTTCTGGAATGCGGTCGCCAATCTTTCGGCCACCATCTTCGACTACGGCAAGCGGGCCAATGAGGCGGTCTATGCCAAGGCGGTGTATGAAGAACTGGTCGAAACCTACGTCAAGGTGGTTTACACGGCGATCCGGGAGACCGAGGACGGTATTGCGGCGGCGCAGATGAACGGCGAGCGCGAGCAGTCGCAACTGCAGGCGTCGGATGCCGCCGAGCGGGCCTGGCGGATGAGTATCGAGGCTTACGACGCGGGGGCAATCGATTATCTGACCTTGCTCGATACCCAGCGTACTTATCACCGCAATCTCGACGAGCTGCACCGCGTGCGCATGGAGCGTTTTCGGGGTGTCGTTTCCCTGTTTGCCGCCATGGGCGGAGGCGTTCCCGCGGGCGATGCCCTGCCTGGAAAAGGCGGGCGTCCGGCCCGGTTTGCCGCATCCGGCAATGCGCCGCTGACCGATGAGGACCTGGCGAGCATCGATTGGCGGGCCAGCTCGCTGGCTTCCACCGAGGCCTCGTGGCTGGTCGAGCTGGCCGGTTTGCAGGATCGACAGGGGGTGGTGCATGTTTGGCGCGATTTGCGGCAGCGTTTTTCCACTGTCCTGGGAGAAAAAAAGTTCTACCCCCGCTTGCAGGGGCGGGTGGCCAGCGATAGCGAGGAGCGAGCTACCTGGTATCGGGTCTTTGTCGGTGCTTTTGCCAACGAAGCCGGTGCCTTGGAGTTCTGTCGCACACTTGAGGCCGGGATGATGCGTTGTCGCCCCTTGTCGGCCCAGGATGAGCAGTTCAGCGTGGCCATGGCGGAGCCGGAGCGGGCCAAGCGCGACGCAGCCACGGTCGACCGGCCGACGGACGTAAAAATCGCTTTCCCCGCGCGCGATGGCGGAACGGCACCGGGGGGAGCGGGCAGCGAGATCCGTGGCGATGGGCGCGGCGATGCCCGTGCCGCGCAGAAGGCGCTGGCCGATTCCAAGGTGGTGCACCTGCCGGCGGCCGGCCTGCGTTCCGCGCATTCGGTCCAGCTGGCCAGCGCCCGCGACGCGCAGGAGGCAGAAAAGGCCAAGGCGACGTGGGTACGCAAGGGGTATACCGCCTATGTCTATCCGATGCCGACGGCCACCGGCGGTATTGCCTATACCTTGCGTACCGGGGTATACGGTAACGCCATCGATGCCTCGGAGCAGTGCGAGCGCATTCGCCAGCGCGAGGGGGTTCTGGTTTATCCGGTCAGTGTGCTCGTCGATGCGGATGGCTTGCCCGCACCCCGGGTGCTGATCCGCTGAGCGCCGCACGGTCATGACGGGGCTTCCTCTTGACGATTTACCCGATTTGTCGCCACGGCAAAGGCAGATTCTCGATCTGCTGCGCACCGGCAAGGTGAATAAGGAAATCGCCAACGAGCTGGGTATTGGCCTGGGGACGGTGAAGCAGCACATCGTGGCTATTTTTCGCAAACTCAAGGTTCGCAACCGGGCGGCCGCAGTTTCCTGCGATCTGCAGCGCGCGCATGCCGACGCCGACCTTGCCCCGCTTGCCGGCAGTCTGCTCGAACGTCGACCTTGCGTCGTCCTGAGCCTGCTGCTGGCACCCTCCACCGCCGTAACCGTCAATCACGACCTGATGCGTGTTTTG
This sequence comes from Azonexus sp., assembly GCF_023150235.1. Taxonomy (GTDB): domain Bacteria; phylum Pseudomonadota; class Gammaproteobacteria; order Burkholderiales; family Rhodocyclaceae; genus Azonexus. The sequence goes on along the minus strand of NZ_JAKLLH010000029.1, from coordinate 7,971 downwards.
CATCAGGCGCTGGCAGCTTATGCCTTCGACCACGATGCGGTCTTTCTCGCTCGCCACCAGTGTGCGGGTGACCTGATTTTCGGTATTCGCGGCGCTTGCATCCAGGATGTCTATCGTGCGGTTCTGGCGGCTCGCCTCGTCTATCGCGCCGTTGCCGGTTACGACCCCGATCTGGCTCAGGGGCTGCGTGGCGGTATTGCGGCGGGGCTGGCCGTGATCAGCATCAACCGGCGTGGCGCCTGGTCGGGTGAGGCCATGGCCAGCGCGGCGATTGCCGATGCCCGCGATCTGGCGGCCGGTGCGACTGCCGGCGCCCTCCGGTTTACCCCGGCGGCGAGGAATATTCTCACCGTGCTGGGGCCGGTACCGGTCGGGCCGTTCTACGATCATTTGCACTTCGCCACGGTCGACCACCTCGCATGGCAGGAAACGGACGCTGGTTTTCCCGGTGCCACCCTGTTCGGGCGTGAAAAGGAAATGACCGCGCTCGCCTCCTGGCTGGCCGAGGGCCTGCATCACCGTTCGGGTTTGCTCTGTCTGGAAGGTGAAATCGGCATGGGTAAATCCACGCTCTGCCGCTGGTTGGCGCGGGAGGGCGAACTGCGCGGCTGGCGTTTGCGTCATTTCTTCGTTCTTCACGACCTCGAAGGTCCGTGCCTGCGCGCGCTGCCGGAAGGCTTGCCGGTCGATCTGGCAGCAGTTTGCGACGAACCCGCGGCCCTGCCGGACGCGGGGCCGGAGTTGTTGCTGGTCGACGACGCCGACCTCCTGCCGCCCGCTGCCTTGCAGCGTCTGATCGCCAGCTGTCGCCAGCGACCTTGTCGCCTGCTGCTTGCCGGCAGGCGCTTTTCTGGCGGTTTGTGCTCGCCGGATGCCGTTTTGCGCCTTGGCCGCTTGGCCAGGGATTCGATTGCGGCCTTGATGCACGCCGTTCTGCCGCCGGGCGCTGCGCAAGAGCCACCGCTGCGTTTTCCCTGGCTGGCGCTTGCCGAGCTGGCTTGCGGCGTACCGCTGTTTGCCCGCGAATTGAGCCGGACGCCGGCGGTGCATATCGAGGCCGAACTACCGCTTTCCCTGCGCCTGGCGATTGCGGCCCGACTCGATCCCTTGGGGCTGGACCGCCTCCTGCTCCGTCACATTGCGCGTTTCGAGGCCGAGGCTGCTGCCTGTCTGCCCGGTCCCGAACTTGCCCGGAAAATCGGTGTCTCGCCAGAGTCGCTTTCCTTGTCTGTCGAACAAGCCGTCGGCGCCGGCGTATTGCGGCGCAGCGAGCGGGGAGGATTGGCCTTTGCCCATCCCTTGCTGCGTCAGGCCATCTTACAATCGGAAATCTCTTGATCATGTCGCTGCCATCAGCCCCATTTTTTTCCAGGTCCGAAGGCGGGAAACTCGATTTCTCGCCGCTCAAGGAGATTTTTCAGTCTCCCGACCTGCGACGCGTCCTGCCTGGGGTCTTTGCCGCGGCCCTGCTCTACAACATCCTCGCCTTCGCCCTGCCGCTCGCCATTCTCCAGATCATGGACCGGGTGGTGGTCAACCAGTCGCTGGGTACCCTGGCTTTCATCGTCATCGGCGTTCTCTGCGGCTTGCTGCTCGAGGAATTCCTGCGCGCTATCAACGGCGCGGTGACCGGTTGGCTGGGCGCCCGCTTCGAGCACTCGGCCAGCGTCGGTGCCTTGCGCCACCTGTTGCGCGTACCTCTGCGCCGTCTACAAATGGAGGAGCCCGGGGTTCATGCCGAACGGATTGCGGCTTCGGCAAGGGTGGCCGATTTCTACTCGGGCCAGGCCCTGCTGGTGCTCTTCGACCTGCCTTTCGTGGTCCTCTTCCTGCTTCTCACCTATGTCATCGGTGGCTGGGTGGTGCTGGTCCCCGTCGTTCTCCTGTTGGTGTTCGCCGTGGTCATCATCCGTTTCGGGAACTGGATCCGCCTGCTGGTCGAACAGCGCCAGGTTTTTGATGACCGCCGTTTCAATTTCCTCATCGAGGCGCTTTCCGGCATTCATACCGTCAAGACCATGTCGATGGAAAGCCAGATGGAGCGACGCTATGAGTTGTTGCAGGCCAGCAATGCCGAGATGGGCGAGCGCCTGGCGCAGGGAACGTCGCTGGGGGCGGCAATCGGTGCGCTGTTCTCGCAACTGATGGTGGTTGGCGTCGTTTCCGCCAGCGTCTGGGCTGTTCTGGCGGGGGAGATGACGCCGGGCGGGCTTTCTGCCTGCATGATGCTGTCCGTGCGCTCCCTTCAGCCTTTGCGGCGCGGTCTGGCGGTCTGGCTGCGTTATCAGTCCTTCCTCACCGCCCGTCAGCGCCTGGAAGAGATTGCCGAGATGCCGGCCGAGGACGAGCGCAAGCGCCTGCCGATGCCGCCGATGAAGGATCGCCTGGAGTTACAGGGGGTCAGCCTGCGCTATGGCAAGAATCCGCCGCTGTTCAATGGCCTTTCGCTTTGCGTCAGGGCCGGCGAGTGCGTGGCGATTCGCGGCGACAGCGGTAGTGGCAAGAGCAGCCTGCTGGCCTTGCTCAATGGCCTCGACTGGCCCGACAGCGGTGAGGTGAAGGTCGATGGTGTCCGTCTCTCCGATTACGACATCGAGAGCGTTCATTGCCAGATCGGTTTGCTGACGCAGAACGGCACCATCATCAGTGGCACCATTTTGCAGAACATGACCATGTTCGATCGCAGTCTCAACGCGGCGGCCCTGGAAATGTCCAAGCAACTGGGGCTGGATCGCGTGGTTGCCGGGTTGAAGATGGGTTACGAGACCCCGCTCGGCGAAAGCAATGCCGAAACCTTGCCGGCCGGGATCAAGCAATTGATTTCCATTGTCCGTGTCCTGATCCGAAAGCCGAGTGTCATTCTTTTCGACGAGGCCAATATCACCCTCGACATGCCCGGCGACCAGGCCTTGCGTGCCTACCTGGAAAAGCGCAAGGGTGAATCGACCCTGATACTCGTCACCCACCGTCCCTCGCTGCTGAACATGGCCGACCGGGTGCTTTACCTGGAAGATGGCCGGCTGGGGAGCGAACCCGTATCGAAGCCGGAGGTCACCCGGAGTGCGGAGAACAAGCGTCTCGAATTGCGTGCCGCCGAGCGTCCGCAGCCGATTCTCGGTCCGGGCGATATCGTCGCCAATCACTTCCCCGAGAGCAGCGATTATTCGCTTTGCCTGCCCCGCTTGTTGCAGGCCCTGGGCTGGGATGGCGATATCCGGCAACTGGCCGAGGCCTTGCCGCACATGTTGCCGAAACTCGATATTTCCGGTTTGTGCTCGGTCATGGCGAACCTGGAACTGCCGCCTCGTCACCTCGCGACCCGTCTCGACCGCTTGGACGATCGTTTCTTTCCCTGCCTTTTTTCAGCCGGGGCACAGCCGGCAATGGTGATCTTCGAGCGCTTGCCCGATGGCCGCCTGCGCTGCTTCGATGGTGGCCTGGGCGAAGAACTCATCGTCGAGCCGGAAAAAATCGCCGGAGACCTCTATGTCTTCCCCCGGGTCGATCCGCATGCGCCGAGAAGCAAACCGGCCGCAGGAGGCTCCTGGTTCGGCAATCTGCTCTTCCGCTTCCGCAAGCATATCTGGCTGGTTTTCGCGTTGACCGTGTTCAACACCCTCCTGGCCCTGGCGCCGCCATTGTTCGTGAAAAGCATCTTCGACCACGTTCTGCCGACGCGGGATACCGGGATGCTGTTTTACCTGTCGTTGGGTGTCCTGCTGGCTCTGGTGCTCGATTTCGTGCTGCGCCGCCTCAAGGGTCAGGTCAGCGCCTATGTCGGAGGGCGAACCGAATTCGTGGTCGGCACCCGCGTGTTCGGCAAGGTGATCAACTTGCCCGCAACGGCAACGGAAGGCGCATCGGTCAATCGGCAGGTAACCCGTATCCGCAGTTTCGAGAGCTTGCGCGAATTTTTCCTCGGGCCATTGTCGGTCATGGCTTTCGACATGCCGGCCAATATCATCATCCTGGTGGCCATTGCCATTCTCTGTCCGCAGGCACTGATCGTCATCATGGTCTCCGGCATACTCTTCGCCATCCTGGCCTGGATCAGTCATCGCAGCAATCTACGCCTGCTCCGTTCATCGTCGCATGCCGCGACCGCGCGCTCGGAGTTCCTCAACGAGACTGTCGCCCAGATCAGGACGATCCGCTCGGTAGGTTGTCGTGATGTCTGGCTTGACCGTTTTCGCCAGTTGAGTGCGCGGGCAGTGCGGGAAAATTATCGTGATACCCAGACCCAGGCGCGCATCAGCGGTGCCAGTCAGGCCTTGGCCACCGCCACCGGCCTGGGGACACTGGCCACTGCCGCTTACATGACCATCGAGGGAGCGGTGGGCGGTGGCGTCATGGTTGCCACGATGATGTTGGTCTGGCGTCTCACCGGTCCAATGCAGAATTTCTTCTCTGCTGCCGCCTCGCTGATCAAGGTTCGCTCAAGTATGCAGCAGATCGAAACCCTGATGCGCATGCCGATGGAAAGTGATGGCGGCGTGCGCCAGACCATTCGACCGCCGGTGCTTGGCAGCGTCAGCTACTCTCGCGTTTCCTTCCGCTACACCAATGATGCCGACCCTGCCTTGCTCGGAATCAGTTTTGAGGTCGAGCCGGGGCAGGTGATGGTGATTACCGGGCCGAATGCTTCCGGAAAATCCTCCCTGCTCAAATTGCTCGCCCGCGCCTTCGTGCCGCAGGCGGGAACGATCCGCCTGGATAGCGTCGATATTCGCCAGATGCAGATCGGCGACCTGCGTAGCCAGATCACCTACATGCCCCAGCAATGCGAGCTTTTCTACGGCACGGTGGCGCAGAACCTGCGTCTATCCAATCCGGCGGCCACCGATGCCGAATTGGCTTGGGCGATCGAAATGACCGGCTTGCGCCAGGATATCGATGCCTTGTCCGAGGGGCTGAATACGCGTATTGCCAACAGCCGTGCCGATCAATTGCCGAACGGCTTCAAGCAGCGCCTGGCGCTGGCCCGCACCTTGCTGAAGCCGGCGCCCGTCGTCATGCTCGATGAGCCCGGTACCGGGCTTGACGATGTCGGCGAAATCTATCTGCAGCACTGTATCGAGTGGTTGCGAGGGCGGGCGACCCTGCTCATCGTCTCGCACCGGCCGACGCACATGCGTTTGGCCGACACGGTACTGGTGATGAATCAGGGCTCCATCGTGGCGATGGGGCGTTACGACGATGTCAAGGGAAAGCTCTCGATGGGAGCCATGAAATGATGCTCAGGAAATCACAAAAATCCGCAGAAAACACGCCGGGAAAAACCAGGCTGGGAAGTCGCGAGCGCCGCCTGCTTTCGGAAACCGCGCAGATCGAGGAAGAGGTTGTTCCATCTTTTGTCCGTCCTCTGCTCAGCGTTGCCGCCGTGACCGTGCTTGCCTTTCTTTTCTGGGCAAGTGTGACGGAAATTACCGAGGTGGCCCGGGCGCCGGGAGAAATATTGCCGGTAGGTAAAATCAAGGTCGTCCAGCACATGGATGGCGGGGTGGTGTCCGAGATCGCCGTCCAGGAGCGAAGCCTGGTTCAGGCCGGACAGGTATTGCTCAAGATCGATGGAGCCCAGGCTAACGCCGATCTGGCCCAGATCGAGGCGCGTCGCGTTGCCCTGAGCTTGCGCGCCGAGCGCCTGGAAGCATTTGCCGCAGGCCGGCAGCCGCAGTTTGTCGAACCAGCCAATGGCCGACGGCAGCTCCTTTCCGGTCAGCAGGATACCTACCGTGCACAATTGGCTGCGCGCGACTCGACTACCTCGATTCTGGATCGCCAGATCGAACAGCGCGCCCGTCGCCTGATGCAACTGGATGAGGCGCTGCGAGCGGCCAGGGATCAGCAGAAAATTACCGGAGAACTGACCAGCATGCGCGAGGACTTGGCTGCCCGCCGCCTGGTAAACCGCACGGTGCTTCTCGAAACCAAGCGCGCTCAAATTACTGCCGATGGCGAGGTGGCGCGTATCAGCGAAGAAATCAACGTCGTGCGCCAGGAACTCGGGGAGTTTCGCAATCGCCGCGCCGACACCCTCAACCAGCTCCAGCGGGAAGCCTTTGCCGAACTGGGTAGCGTTCGGGCCGAAATGGCGGAAGTCGAGGAATCCATTCTCCGGCTTCAGGCGCGTGTCGATCGCCTGGTCATCAAGGCACCGTACCGTGGTTACATTCAGGATCTGAAAGTGCAGACCGTGGGGCAGGTCGTTCAGCCCGGAGCAATTCTGATGCAAATTGTCCCCGATGACGCCCCGCTGGAGGCCGAGGTGCGAATCTCGCCGCAGGATATCGGCCACGTTCGTACCGGCCAGCAGGTAAATATGCGCGTCAGCAGCTACGACTACACCCGCTTCGGCTACGCGACCGGCAAACTGCAGCGGATTTCGGCTTCCAGCGTGACCGCTGAAGACGGCAGGGACAACAAGACCTACTACCGTGCCTGGGCCAGTCTCGACCACCCTTATGTTGGTTCACAGCCCGGGCGCTATCCCGTGCAAGCCGGCATGAGTCTGGAGGCCGAAGTCATCACCGGAAAGAAAACGCTGATGGCCTACCTGACCAAACCCCTGGTCGACTCCGTCTCCCGCTCCTTCCACGAGCGTTGAACGTATAACTTTCGGCTAGCTTCAGTCTTGCAAGGCCATGACGTAGCATGAGCGTGTTGAAAAAACCGCCGATGGACTACGATCATGGCCGAGCAAAACCAGAACACCGATCTGCTGCCGCAAGACAGCTCCCAGCAGGAATCCCTGCTCTTCGACGAAATGACGGTACTCAGCCGCCAGGACGGCAAGACGGCGGAGGTCGTGGATGAAGTAGGCAAAGCGCCTTCGGCGGCGGAAGAAAGCGCGCTGGAAAACCTGCAGACCGACACCGCCTACCTTGGCGACGGTACCCGGCCAGGTAGCGAAGACGGATACGGTGCTCCAGATGCGGAACTCGACATCAGTACCGGCAACCCCGCAACCCGGCGCAAGCTCCCACTGTCGAACGACGAATCCAGCGGCGCGCAGATCCCCGTTCCCGTCGTCGACCAGACCTTGCCCGAAGCCCGGATCGCTTTTCCCGAAGATTCAGGCACCGGCGATACACAAAGCAGCCAGCGCAGTTTCGAAACCGTCGATCCCTTGCCGACCGCGGCCGATTCGGAACAATATTCTTTGCAGCAGGATTTGACGGCTTACCCGGAAGCCACGACCACCCCGGAAACCACGACCACCCCGGAAACCACGCGACTCCGGAAACGACGACCACCCCGGAAACCACGACCACCCCGGAAACGACGACCACCCCGGAAACGACGACGACTCCGGAAACGACGACCACCCCGGAAACCACGACCACCCCGGAAACGACGACGACGCCGGAAACCACGACGACCCCGGAAACGACGACGACCCCGGAAACGACGACGACCCCGGAAACGACGACGACCCCGGAAACGACGACGACCCCGGAAACCACGACGACCCCGGAAACCACGACGACACCGGAAACGACGACGACTCCGGAAACGACGACGACTCCGGAAACGACGACCACTCCGGAAACGACGACCACTCCGGAAACGACGACGACCCCGGAAACGACGACGACCCCGGAAACCACGACGACTCCGGAAACGACGACGACTCCGGAAACGACGACGACTCCGGAAACGACGACGACTCCGGAAACGACGACCACTCCGGAAACGACGACGACCCCGGAAACGACGACGACCCCGGAAACCACAACGACCCCGGAAACCACAACGACCCCGGAAACCACAACGACCCCGGAAACCACAACGACGCCGGAAACGACAACGACCCCGGAAACGACAACGACCCCGGAAACGACAACGACCCCGGAAACGACGACCACCCCGGAAACGACGACCACCCCGGAAACGACGACCACCCCGGAAACGACGACCACCCCGGAAACGACGACCACCCCGGAAACGACGACCACCCCGGAAACGACGACC
>NZ_JAKLLH010000050.1 GCF_023150235.1 Azonexus sp. | reverse complement strand
ATCGAATCCTTGAGGGTGGCGAAATCGCCCTGGTAGGACTTGGAAATGGTCTGGGTCATGTCGCCGGCGGCCATGGCGGTCATCACGCGCTGCACGTCCTGGATCGGGGAGACGACGGCGTCGAGGGTGTCGTTGACGCCTTCGACGATGCGGCGGAAATCGCCCTGGTGCTGGGCGGCGTCGGCACGGGTATCGAGCTTGCCGGCGACAGCGGCGGCGGAGAGCAGCCTGGCATCGGCAACCAGCTTGCTGATGGCGTCGATACAGGTGTTGAGGTTGTTCTTGATGGCGTTGAAATCGCCGTTGTAGCTATCGGTGATCTTGTGCGGGATGTCGCCCTTGGCGATGCGGTCGACGTAGCTGGCGGCAACGTTGAGGGGTCCGATGACGGCATCGAGGGTGTTATTGACGCCTTCGACGATGCGGCGGAAGTCGCCCTGGTGCTGGGTCGCATCGGCGCGGGTCGAGAGCTGGCCGGCAACGGCGGCCTGCGCGAGCATGCCGGCATCGGAGATCAGCTTGTTGATGGCGTCGATACAGGTGTTGAGGTTGTTCTTGAGGGTGTTGAAGTCGCCGTTGTAGGCATCGGAGATGCGCGGCGGCACGTCGCCCCGGGCGATACGGTCGACGTAGCCGGCGGCTACATTCAGCGGGCCGATCACGGCGTCGAGCGTGGCATTGATGCCGCCGATGATCTTGGCGTATTCGCCCTGGTAGAGCGAGACGTCGGCACGAGTGCTCAGCTGGCCGGCAATAGCTGCCTTCTGCAGGCGTCCGGCTTCCTCCGCCATGTTGCGCAGGCTGGTCTGCATCGACTTCATGGCCGCCATCAGACTGTTGTCGTCGCCCTTGTCCAGGGTGATTTCGGCGGAGAGATCGCCGGTGCTCATCTGCAGTGCCAGGGCGCTGGCAACGGCGGGCTCGCCGCCCAGCTGGCGCAGAACCGCGCGCAGTGTCAGCAAGCCGAGGGCTGCCACCACCACCAGGGTGATCAGGCCGCTGATGATCAGGAAGAGGTTGGCGGTTTTCTGGGTGTCAATAGCGGCATCGGCGGATTTTTTCGCCAGCTCTTCGTTATAGAGGGTGTGGTTTTCCAGCGCGGTATTGAGTTTTTCGGCGTTGCCGGCCGCCTGGATCAGCGATTCCAGGGCCTTGTCGGCCCGCTGCGCGCGGGCATGTTCGATGATCGGCTTGAGGCCGGTTTCGTATTCCTGGATCAGGGAGAGGCTGTTGCGCAGGAGCTGGCGGTCCTTGTCGTCGGAAATCATTCCGTCGCCTTCATATTTTTTCAGCAGATTGGCGGCATTGAGCAGCGATTCGCGAACCTGGGTTTCGATTTCCGCCGTCTTGCTCGCGTCGGTGTTCAAAACCAGGCGGTAAACGATGATGCGTGCCTGGGTAAAAGCTTTTTGTGCCCGGCTGAGCTGGATCATGCTCGGGATCACGTTTTCATTGGAGTAGTTGGCCTTGGTAAAGACGCTGGTCATTTGCGTGAAGCCGATGCCGGCGATCACGGCGACGCCGAGCACGGCCGCGAGAATCAGAAGATATAGCCTTTTGGCGAGGGTCATGTTGCTTTCTCCTTGGAATGATGATCAGCGACCGCGACAGGCTGTCGGCTCAAGCTGGGGGAAATCGGTCTCGATGCGGATGTGGCGGATGCGGGCGTACGAATTCGACGACAGTATCCGCGTTATCGGCGTCAAAAAGGTGTTTTCTCGTTTATTGCGCACCGGCTTCGGCCTCGCTGTCGGCGAACTGGGTAAGGAGGGCGAATTCCTCGACGGAGAGGACGCGGCCGATGTCGAGGATGATGACGAACTTGCCGCCGACCTTGCCCATGCCGGAGATGAAGTCGGCGCGGATCCTGGCGCCGAAGGCGGGTGGGGGTTCGATCTCGGCGGCGGCGATTTCGAGGACTTCGGAGACGGCATCGACCATGACGCCGATGTCGTGCTTCTGATCGCCCTCGACCAGTTCGACGATGATGATGCAGGTACGGCGGGCAACCTGGGTCGGCTGGCCGCCGAAGCGGCAGGCGAGGTCGATGACCGGGACGACGGCGCCGCGCAGGTTGATCACGCCGCGGATGAAGCCGGGCATCATCGGGATTTCGGTAACGGTACCGAACTCGATGATTTCCTTGACGTTGAGGATGGCGAGGGCAAACATCTCGCCGCCGAGAGTGAAGGTCAGGTACTGCTGCGGCGTACCGCCGGCAGAGTTGGCTGCCGGACGGCCATTGGCGCCCTGTGGAGCGGGGTGTCCCATCGGGTGGCTCCTGCTCAGAATTTCTCGAAGTCGGACTCGTCGAAGGCCGCGATGCTGCTGGGGCGGCTGGCGACGACGCTGCGGGCGGCAGGAGCGGCTGCCGGGCGGCTGCTGGGCGCCGCCGGACGGTAGCCGCCACGGGCATGCCCGTCATTGACCTGGAAGAAGCCCATCAGCTGCTGCAACTGGCCGGCCTGGCCGCCGAGTTCCTCGGCGGTGGCGGCAAGCTCTTCGGAAGCCGAAGCGTTCTGCTGCGTCGCCTTGTTAAGCTGGCCCATGGCGTTGTTGATCTGGAGCACGCCGGAAGACTGCTCCTGGCTGGCCATGGCGATTTCCTGGACGAGGTCGGAAGTCTTCTGGATCGAGGGGACCATTTCCTGCAGCAGGGAACCGGCGCGTTCGGCAGCCTTGACCGAGGAGCCGGCGAGTTCGCCGATTTCCTGGGCCGCGACCTGCGAACGCTCGGCGAGCTTGCGGACCTCGGCGGCGACGACGGCAAAGCCCTTGCCGTGTTCGCCGGCACGAGCGGCCTCGATCGCGGCGTTCAAGGCGAGCAGGTTGGTCTGGTAGGCGATGTCGTCGATGATGCCGATCTTGTCGGCAATCGACTTCATCGCTTCGACCGTCTTGCCGACGGCATCGCCGCCTTCACCGGCCTCCTTGGCGGCCTTGGAGGC
>NZ_JAKLLH010000049.1 GCF_023150235.1 Azonexus sp. | reverse complement strand
TCAAAACCGACGACGATATGGCGGAGATGATCACAGAACGCCATCGACGACGACTTGAAGCCATGCAATCTGCTTACGAAAATCAGGCCAAAACCCTCGGGGCATCAAACTGATGCCGAATCTGACAAAGTAGAATTAACAGCCACCGTAGCGGCGATGCTGGTGGCGGTGGCGCCCGCCGTGCAGGCGTGGTCGGCGCCGGCGGCTTGTTTGCTGGTCGGATTCGCCGATTTACAACGCCTGCCCGACGGTTCGCTGACCGACAACCCCTCGCCGGCCGATCAGGCGCGTTACCAGCAATTGACGCGCGAGGCGCGGGCGCGGATTGCGGCAACCTTCGGCCCGGTCAGCGCTGAGCCGATTCTGGTGTTCTTTAGCCGCCCCGAGGGGTTCGGGCCGTTCCGGCTCAATCCTTACGGCAGTACGCCCTTCATCGGCAGCCGCGCTTGCGTGCTGGTCGGCCCGCAGGGGCAAAACGTCGATGTCCTCGCGCACGAGTTGATGCACGCGGAGCTTCATCATCGCGTCGGCTACCTGCAACGCTGGCTCGAAATACCAGCCTGGTTTGACGAGGGCGTGGCGATGCAACTGGATTACCGCCCACGCTATGCCTTGCCGCCGGAAGCAGTGGCTGGCGGCGACGTGCGCAGCCTGAGCAGTTTTTCGGCGTTTTTCGGCGGCGACGAACAGCGTGTCGTGCGCAATTACGCCGCCGCCAGGCGGGTGGTCGCGGCCTGGCTGGAGAAGGTCGGCACCGCATCGCTGTACACCCGCCTCGAACGCCTGAGCAAGGGCGAGTCGTTTGCCGAGGTGGTTGGCGAGCTGGCCGGGGAATAAGGTGCGCCGCACATGATCAACGCCCCTCTTTTCTCGATGAGTAAAGGCGATTTGCCGATTGAAATGAGCGAGTCTATTGCGCGTTTTTTGGGCAAATTGTTGCAGCGAATTTCAGAACTCAATTGGTCAGGACAATGGGCATTCTGGGAGTGGTTTTGGCTGGCAACGATCAGCGTCGCTATCGTCTTCGTATTGCCCGCACTCTATAAAAGACTGCGGGCATAGCCGCCCCCCGCAAACCGTAGAACGACCGGAAACAGACCGCGACTTCGATGAATATCCACCGCATGCAGCGCATCTACCGTCTCCTCGCCGCTCTGGCATGTACCGCCTTTTCCTGGCTGGCGCTGGCCGCCAGCTGGCGCAGCCAGACCCCGCTGTGGCTGGCGGCCTGGGCGGTGTATCTGCTGATTCTCGGATTCTGGATCAAGGACAATCGCGCGCCGAAGCCGCTGCTACTGGTCGGCACGCTGCTCGGCGGGCTGTCGGTGCTGACCTCGCCGTTTTTAATTGCGTTGCTCTGGGCCTTGCCGGCGATTGGGCTGATGCTGCACGTGCTGCGCTCGCTCGCCACGCGCGCAGCCCACTCGGCAGCCGGTGCGAGCGTACGCCAGCTACAGCGACGGATGCGCGACTGGACAGGGCAAAGCCAGCGTGACCTGCAGTTGTTCAGTCGCGTGGAAACCGCCTTCCTCCACCGTCTGCACCGGGCAAGCGGCCCGGCCGCCAGCCTGGTGGCCGCAGCGGCCGAAGCGGGCTACGCCGACCGGTCGCACATGGGGCGGGAAATCCGGCGCGTCACCGGCTTGTCGCCAGCACGTTTCGAGGAGCGCATGGCCAGCGATGAGGCCTTCTGGTATTACCGCCTGATCGCCTCGGCGCTTCAACAGTAATGTAGTGGCCAAAGCGCGCTGCCGGCTGTTCGATTATTGATAACTAAAAATTAGGCTCTGTTCGCGAATCCCGTAGGTTTTCCTATAGTGAAGAGAGGAAGGCCAACGGGAGCGGATCATGGACACGAAATTATTCCGAGGGTGGCTGCGGCAGCTTGGCGAATTGTCGGCACGGCAGCTTGAGCAGCTGAAAGAGCGACTGGCTGGCGGCGAGGCCCGCGATGATGCCCGTGACTGGATCAATCGACACGCCCGGGAAAGCCTGGCCTGTCCGCATTGTCAGGCGGCCCATGTGCAGCGCTGGGGCCGCGAGTCTGGGATTCAGCGCTACCGGTGCTGTGACTGTCATCGCACCTTCAACGCGCTGACCGGCTCGCCGCTGGCCGGACTGAAATGTCGCGAGGCGTGGGCAGATTACGCGAAGGCAATGATTGACGGTTGCAGCCTCCGAACTGCGGCCCGCCGCTCGGGCGTTCATTTGAGCACGGCGTTTCGCTGGCGGCATCGACTGTTGCGGGGACCGGCACAAGAGCAAGACACCGAGTTGCACAATATCGTCGAAGCCGACGAGACGTATTTCCTCGAATCCTTCAAGGGCCGGCGCCAACTGCCTCGTCCAGCTCGCCATCGCGGGGGCTCGGCCGCCAAACGTGGTCTGTCGGCCGAGCAAATTCCGGTACTGGTCGTCGAAGATCGGGAAGGGCATCACTTCGATGCCGTCATCCCCAAGGTTGATTTACCCACGATCAGTTGCCTGCTCGCCCAAGTCCTCGCGCCCGACGCCTTGCTATGCAGCGATGGCGCCGGCGTCTACCGTGCCACGGCCCGCCAGTTCAATCTGGCGCATGAGTCGATCAATGTCTCGGCCGGTCAGTACGTCCGCCAGCAGGTCTTTCACGTCCAACACGTCAATGCCTACGACTCACGCCTCAAGCAATGGATCCGTCGCTTCAACGGTGTCGCTACCCACTATCTCCCCAACTACCTTGGATGGCGCCGCTTGATCGAGCGCTGCACCGGAAAACTCACGCCAGAAATATTTCTCAGGCATGCCATGGGTTAAAACCTACGGAGTTCGCGAACAGAGCCAAAAATTAATTCTACTTTGTCAGATTCGGCATCAGTTTGATGCCCCGAGAGTTTTGGCCTGATTTTCGTAAGCGGATTGCATGGCTTCAAGTCGTCGTCGATGGCGTTCTGTGATCATCTCCGCCATATCGTCGTCGGTTTTGAT
>NZ_JAKLLH010000048.1 GCF_023150235.1 Azonexus sp. | reverse complement strand
CGGCCAGAAGCGGGCTTTGAGGCTTTCTTCCTGAAGCGGACACTCACGACGCAATTTTGGATTCAAGACAGTCTCTCGCCGTCTGGGATATTGTTTCCGTTACGCTGAAAGCATGGATGACTTGGGATAGCATGAGCACCAGCCGTCACTTTCACCCAAGGAGACCCCGATGAAATCAGGTTTGTCATTCGCTCGAATGAGCGCGGCAATTTTCTTTCTGTTTTTTGCCGCCGCAGGGGCGCAGGCCGAGAACGCCAAAGACGGCGCCAGTGGCAATTCAGCGGCACTCAATGCGGCGGAACGGTGGGCGACCGCCGTAAGCCAGGCCGACATTGCAGGGCTCAACACGTTGCTGCACCCTGACTACATGCACGTTCATGCAACCGCGCTGGTCGAATCCAAGGCCAAGTTCATCGAGGCGCTCCAGACCGGTGCAAGAAAATACGATCCGATCAAAATCGAAGATTCAAACGTTCGAGAATTCGGCGATGCCGCGGTGATTTCCGGCAAGTTCGTCCTGAAGGCAACTACCCGCGACAGGGTCATCGAAGGCGTCAATCGATTCTTGCTGCTGGTGGTGCGCACGCCAAACGGCTTGCAGGTGGCAAGCTTTCAGGCCACCGCCATTCCTCAACCCAAATAAATTCAGCTCCCCCTGCATTTCAGATGACTACCGTCAGAATCGCCGCGTTCACGCTGCTTGCCATGATCGCATTTGCCGGAAATTCGATCCTCTGCCGCATCGCGCTCAAGGAGACCGGCATCGATGCGGCCAGCTTCACCTCCATCCGGCTGATTTCCGGCGCGCTCGTCCTCTGGGCGATCACCGCACTCTTGTGCCGCGATCGCGCAGGACGGGGTAACTGGCTTTCGGCTTTTGCCCTGTTTGCCTACGCGGCAGCCTTCTCTTTCGCCTACATCAGCCTCACCGCTGCAACGGGCGCCCTGCTGCTCTTTGGTGCGGTCCAGGCGACGATGATCGGTCACGGCTTATGGACGGGTGAGCGACTTCATGGTCAGCAGATTGTCGGTCTGATATTGGGCCTGGGGGGATTGGCAGGCCTGCTGCTTCCGGGTCTGTCCGCGCCCCCTTTGATCGGTTCGGTTTTGATGCTGGTCGCCGGCGTTGCGTGGGGCGTCTATTCCATTCGTGGGAAAGGTACCGGGGACCCCACCCGGGTTACATCCGGGAACTTTCTGCGTGCATCGCTTTTCACTGTACTGCTCAGTGTGCTGGCAATATCCGATTACAACCCAGACTTGGCAGGTGTCGGATATGCAGTGGCTTCGGGAGCCATCGCCTCCGGACTGGGATATGCCATCTGGTATTCCGTGGTGCCCGCCTTGAAGGCCACGAATGCTGCGACCATCCAACTCAGCGTCCCCGTGATTGCCGCGCTCGGTGGCATCGTAATTCTCGGCGAGTCGGTAACCCTGCGTTTTGTACTGGCATCCCTTGCGATTCTCGGCGGTATCGCATTGGTGATATTACGCAAGCCGGGAAAAAACACGGAGCATGTCTCTCCGTTAAGCACCATAACGCGGCAAGATTGAGTGTTTGATGAACGTCTGCTTTTTTGGATCCACCATATCCGCTTTGGGTCGATTTCGGCCAGCCAACTCGGCGAACAGGCTGCCGGAGACCGGTCATTGAGCTCCGGCCCTGTGCCCGCCGCGGCGTGAGTACCGTCAGTTCGAAACGAACTCATCGCCCAAGATCGCGGCGACGTCCTGGCGCTCGCCCAGAAGCCGGACCACATCAAGGTGGTCCCCGCGTTCGAAGTAGCACCACAGCAGCGGGAACTTTGCGACCCGCCAGGTCCGAAGCCCTGGAATGCCAAGAAGCTTTCCGAGCGTCGGTGAGCCGATGCCAGGGTCGAGTTCGATCTGGTCAAGCGCGGCGTTTGTGGCCTTGGCCACCTTCACCGCAACGCGGGTGCCACCCTCGTTGCGGTAGTAGCGGACTTCGCCCTGCTGGTCGCGCAGCGCCTGCGGGCGCAGAACCGCCGCCTTCAATCGATCTCGCCGCGAGCGATCGCCAGCAGTTCCTTCTCGTCCGCCTTGGTGCGACGATGGCCGGGCCCGGACGCCAGCCCTTCCTCGATGAGGTCGCGAAGCCGCTTCTTGGCCTGCTCTTCGTGGTCACGCCTGACCAAGTCGCGGATGTACTCGCTGGTGTTGCCGTAGTTGCCGGCGGCGACCCGGTTGTCGATGTACTCGCGCATCGACTCGGGCAAAGCGAAACTCATAGTCTGGCGGCTCATGGAGGGATCTTGGTCGGTTTAACAACGGTTGTCAACTCGCCGGCTGGCATCTTGCCAGTTCAAGGAATGCTTGCCTCGTCACGAAACCAAGCGCGCTGTCTGGCCCGGCACGCGTTGGATCAGCGCCGCCGCGAACTTCTCGACGCCGAATCTCATCGTGCCGCGGAAGTTGACATGCGAGAAGTGCGCCGGGCCGATACGGCGCAGCCATTCGTCTTCGACTGGGATCCCGTCTCGCTTGAGCCTCTCGACAACCTCGTGCATCCTTGCGGTGTTCCAGGCCAGCACGATGTTCGTCAGCAGGGCGTGCGAGCCGGAAATCGCCTTCATCTCGTCGCGGCGCCGGCCGCGCTCCGGCGCCACCTTGCCCGAGTACACGGCGCGCTGAAGCTGATGCACCGACTCGCCACGGTTCAGCAGAGTGTGGATCTCGCGGCGGAAGTCATCGATGGCGATGTAGTCGCACAGGAACACGGTTCGCAGCAGTCGGCCCAGATGTTCCGCAGCCCGGTGCAGTGGATCCCCCTGAGCGGCCGATCCGAATCGTTGCAACGCCAGCGTGGCGGATACACGTCCCGAGCGGATCGACGCCGCCAGGCGCAGTAACTCGTCCCAGCCGCGTTCGATGGCGGCCAAAGACACGCGCCGGACGGTGACCGCTTCCAAGCCATCCGGAACGATGAAACCACGCGGCAGGTAGAGCTTTCGTTCGGCCAGGTCCCGCAGCCGCGGGCACAGATCAAAGCCCAGCAGCTTCGCGATGGCCATGGCCGGGTTCGTGTAACCATGCGTGTCAACCGCCAGCAGAGAAATCCGAATCTTGTCTGCAGCGCTGT